>NZ_KK073876.1:307809-627837 GCF_000585415.1 Sphingomonas jaspsi DSM 18422
CGAGCAGCCCGCCGAGCAGGTTGCCCGGGGACAGCAACCGCGCATCACGGTTTTTCTCGATCACCGAATCGCCGAGACCCTCGATGGTCGCGCTTTGCGGGATGAGGCCCGACGCGACGCCTTCGAAGCGGATGTCGCTTTCCCCAGCCGGAATGCTGACGCGCCGCGTTTCGCTGACCATCGCAAAACCTTCCAGCCAGCCGAGATCCATGGCGCCGGATCCATTGGGATCTCGATAGACCGTGACCGCAACTTTGTCGGCCTGCGGCGAATGGACGACGGTCTGCGCCGTTCCGGCCGACGCAAGGCCGCCCAGCAAGATCATGGCCGCGCGAAAGCGCATCGCCCCAACCCTCAGTAACGCGTGTCGAAGGTGGCGGTGACTTCGGCTTCGCCGTTGGCGGGCACTTCGACTTTCCACAGCGCCTGGTCGGCCGTCAGCCGCTCGCTTTTGCGGCTTTCGTCGGTGATCCGCGTGTCGCCCCACAGGCCATCCTGAATAAGGTCGACGGTCACCGGCTTGGGCCCGGCGTTGCTCAGCACATATTTCATGCTGGTCTTCCAACGGTCCGAATTCACCCGGGTGCGCTGGACGACGATCGGCCGGACTTTGACATCGAATGCCTCGCCGGTCTTGAGGCTGAGGCTGCTGCCCATCGGGGTATGGCCGATCTGATGTTCGCCGACGAACTGGGGGTTGCCGCGCGCGTCGCGTTGATAAACGCGCACCGTGCCTGCGGGCAGCGCATCGCCGAGCCCGCCGTCGCGCGCGCTTAAGAAGCGAATCGCGGTCGACGCGCTCTGCGGTTCGTCGGACGACGCCATCCAGCCCACCCGATATTCATAGCCGCGCCGCGCGGGTGCCCCGTGGACGTCGAGGAAGCTGACCTGCTTGGTTTGCTTGTCCGCGATCGTCGTCCGTTCGGGCAGGGGGTAAAGATAAAAACCGCCCAGCCGCTCGCGATTGGCGGTTTCTGTACCGGCCCGGACCATACCGCCCGGCGGCGGCGGCGGCTGGTAGCGATAGCGGTTGGTGTTGGCATTGACGTCGCCGGCGACCAGCAACGTCTTGGCATTGCTATACGGCGTCCCGCTCTGGTTGTTCAGCGTGATCCAGCCCTGGACGTCCATCGTGCCCTTGGCCTCGTCGAACAGCGCGACATAGTCCGCCGACCAGCTGAGGCCGCCCGTCAGATAATTGAGCGTGACCGGCTGTCGTCCGCCCCGTGCCGGGTCGAGCGTAATCGATAAGGTTGGCCGCGCGCGAAGCTGCTCCGGCACCCGGTCGAAAATGACGCGGGTCGGAAGTCCGTCGTCGCGCAGCACCTCGATCCGTTCGCCGATCTGCATCACGACACCGCCATTGGCCGCGAGGATCTTTGCCCGTTCGCGCACTTCCGCGCCGGTCGCGGGGTTGACGCGGACGATCGTCACCTGCTCTCCCACCGCTTTCTGCATTAGTGCCGCAGGGGTCAGCAGGTCGAAATCGAAATTCTGCTCGACAATGCCGATGTCGCCGCTGAGCGTCACCGTCTCCGGTCGGATGCGCGCCGAAACGTCCGGGAATTCCTGCTTCGATCGGCCCGCGGGCAGGGTCAGCTCGCGGCGGTCCTGAATCAGTGCCAGGTCGTTGTTGTAGATGGTGACGGCAACGTCGCCCTGCGCCGTCCGACCGTTGTCGGGGAGGATCGGCTGGATGTTGGATTGGGCGGCTAGGCCGCTTGAAGTGAGCAACAGTGCCACGGCCAGCATACGCATCGGAAAAATCCTCCCACAGGCTGGCTGCAGCATGTAACATTATTACGTAAAGTCAACTGCACCGAGGCGCCAACGAAAACGGCCCCTCGCCGAGGCGAGAGGACGTCGTTTCCGGCAGAGAACGTCCGGTTAGAACTTCAGCTGGGTCCAGAGTCCAAGCTCGTTATACGTCCCGTCGTCGACGCCGCCGATCACGCCGTTCGAGGTGGCGATGGTGCCGTCGGTCGCCTTGTCGCGCTTGTAGACCAGTGCCAGGTCGACACCCTTGGTCACCGCATAGCTTGCGCCGACGTTGAAGTAATTTTCGTCCAGCGCGGCATTGGTCTTCTTGTTCGGGTTGACCCAGTCGTAGCGCCCGAAAATCGACACCTTGTCGTTGACGGCGAAGGATCCGAACGCGGACCAGCCGGTCGTTTCGTCCTTCTGCGCGGTGGTCACATTGTTCCAGTTGTTGGCCTTGAAATATTCGACACCGGCGCGGAAACGCTCACCGGTGTAGGCGGCCAGTGCGTTGAAGCGCGTTGCCCGGTGCTGGGTCGCCGTCTGCGCATTGCTCCGGCCCAGCTTGCCCGAATAGGCACCGACCGCAAAGGTCAGGACATTAATCGGCTTGAACGCGATCCTGCCTTCCAGGTCGATCGAATCGGAATTGCGCGCCAGCGTCTTGAACCCGCCGCCGTTGATCGCCGACGCCGCGTACGACAGCTTGCCGCCAAGCGCGCTGCCCGAGAAGTGGACGCCCCAGTCGGTGCTGGTGCCGTAACGGGTGCGGTCGACGAGCACATTTTCGACATAGCGATAGCCGTAGACGTCCTCGGCGAAGGGGACCCAGGGCAGGTCCGCGGCGCCGACGCGGAAAATGGCGGCGTCGCTCAGCTTGGCCTGCAGGTAGGCCTTCTTCACGAACACGGTGGTGTCGTTCGACAGGCCCTTGCTGTTGTAGCGGAAGTCAGTGGTGATGTTGGCCGAAAAGGTCTTGTCGAAACTATGTTCGACCGTGACGTAAAAGCGCTTCACGTCGGTCTGCACGCCATTGTCGGCCTGATTCACGCCGTCCGATTCATGATCAATGTAGGACAGGTTCATGAACGCCTTCCCGCTGACCTTCGTACCTGCGGCCCATGACGATTTTTCCAGCTGAGGGGTCTGCTTGACCATGCCGGCCTTGATGGCATCGAGCTGCGCCTGCATTGTCTTGATCTGATCCTGCAGCGCCTGGATCTGCGCTTGCTGGTTATCGTTCGTCGCAGCGGCCGGGCTGGCGTCCTGCGCCTGCGCCATCGCCGGAATGCCGAGGCTGGCGAGCAGCAACGCTCGCGCCGAAAGTTTCACCATGTCTATCGCTCCCGCGCTTGATCCCGCCGCCATCGCTGGAAACGGAATTGAAATCAGACGGGAAATGCAGCGCCCCGCCGGCTTGATGGGGCGGCCAAATGCGACGGTAGTGTTACGGCTTCATGACAATGCGCCCAATGCCGGCCCGGAGATGTCCGGACCGGCAAGGGGAAGCTGGGTGTCTTGGCCGCCGCTTCAGCGGCCAGACGATGTCTTATCCGCGTTCCGGCTGCGGTTCCGGCGCCGGCGGCGGCAGCGGAGGCGGCGGGGGCGGGCAGGCGTCGGTCGCCAGGATCACCGACCCGTCGGCGCAGGTCTGGGTCGCCGGGGCCGGCGGAGGCGGCGGGGGCGGCGGAGCGGCCAACGCCACCGGCATCGCACGCGAAGGACCGATCTTGAACGATGCCTCGACGCCGAATGTCCGCGGCGGGTTGAAGTTGCCGTAGTCGCCGAGCACGCCGCCGTAGCTGGCTGCACCCGTGATCGAGTCGATCGTCGGGAACGAATTGGCCGCCGAGCGACGATAGATGTGGGTCTCGTTGAGCAGGTTGCGCGACCAGACCGCGACCGTCATCTGGGTATTGCCGCCACCCAGCGGAATGTCAGCCAAAGCGACCCGGCCGTTCACGATGAAACTGGAGTCCGTCTTCACCGATTCCGACTGGAAGCTGTACTGGCGACCGGCATAGTTGGCATCGAGGTGGAAGCGCAGGCGACCACCGGCGAGTTCGCCAGGCACTTCATAGTCGATGTAGCCCGAAGCCGCATGCTTCGGCGTGAAAACCGTGAACACCTGGAACAGCGGATTGCCCGGAAGGAACGGGTTGGGCGTCGCCGGCACCTTGATGTCGGTGTAGGCATAGGATCCGCCGAGTTCGAGGTTCCAGACCGGACGAATGGTCAAGTCGGCTTCGATGCCCTTGATCTTCGACGTGCCCGGCGCGTTGGCGGTTTCTTCGTAGTGACGGTTATAGTTCGGGTTCGGCGTCACGCCGTCCGCAAGGAAACGGTTGGTGTCGACGAAATCGAAGTCTGTCTGAGTGCCACGACGGTTCATCAGGTACGCGGCCAGGTTCAGGCGGACCTTGTGGTCGAGGAAGTCGGTCTTGGCGCCGATTTCATAGGCCTTCACCGTTTCCGGACCGAACGCACTGAAGGTCTGCGACCGCGAGTTGGCGCCGCCGGCACGGAAGCCGGTCGAATATTTGGCATAGAGATGCACGCTGCGCGACGGATCGAGTGCCACGACCAGCAGCGGATCGACGCGGCCCTTGCTGTAGGTGAAGGGGAAATTGACCGCCTTGTTGTTGAAGATGGTCAGCGCGCCGTCACGCTTGTCGTGGGTGTAGCGAGCACCGACCGTGACATGCAGCATGTCGATCGGCGACCACGTCGCCTGGCCGAAACCGGCCCAGCTGGTGGCCTTGGCGTTGCTGTCGCGGGCGACGAACCAGTCTTCACGCTGCCATCCCTGGTTGCTCGAGCTGATCGGCGGAAGGACGTCTGGGCTGTTGATCGTGTAGCCCGTGCCGTCGGCATTCCACTTGTTGGTGCTGGGCGTCGCTGCCGCTTCGCGAACCTTTTCGGTGAAATAGTAGCCACCAAGGACGTAATCGACATTGGCGATGCTGCCAACGAGCTGGAGTTCCTGGCTCCACTGGTGCTGGAACAGCTCGGAGAGGCTGTAACGGCTGAAGTTCGCGTTGGGAACGAAGGTGGAGCGATGTGCGCCGCCCGAATTGTCCCACTGGTGCGTCGACACCTTGCGCCAGCCGGTGATCGAGCGAATTTCGAGCTCCGGGCTGAGCTTGTACTTTATCATCCCCGTCACGCCCTGCGTACGGTCGATGCTGGGCTGCTGCGGAACGCCGATTTCAGCGACCTTCTGGCGCTTGCCGCCGGTGACGTCGACGATCGGCGCGAGCGGACGGACGCAGAAGGTAGCGCCGGTCGGGCAGACCAAAGTCGTGCCGACATAGGTACCGACAGGATAGTTGTTCGGGTTGTAGTTAATCAGCTGGCTGTAATTCGGCGTGTTTTCGTCATGGACCCGGTCATAGGACAGGTCGACGGTAAGGCCGACGGTCGGGGTCCAGCGCGCCGCAACGCGGCCACCGACGGTGTGGTGGTAGTTCCAGCCGACCTGGCCTTCGAGCGGGTTCTTCACCGTTTCGTCCTGATGCTGGACGATGCCGTCGAACTTCAGCGACAGCGTATCGGCGACCGGAATGGTGACGTGCCCTTCGGCATTATACTGGCCGTAATTGCCGACGCCGACCTTGCCGCGGATGTCGAGTTCGTGGCCCGGAACCTTGGTGACGATGTTCAGAGCACCGCCTTCGGTGTTACGGCCGAACAGCGTGCCCTGCGGGCCCTTGAGCACTTCGATGCGCTCGATGTCGAGCAGGGCAGCATTGAGGCCCTGCTGACGCGCCATGTAGATGCCGTCGATGTAGACGCCGACGCCCTGATCACGCGCGGTCTGATTAGCGTCGAACGGCACGATGCCGCGAATGCCGACGGTCAGCGCCGAGTGACGCGCTTCAAAGGTCGCGACGCGCAAGCTGGGAATGGTGCCGTCGGCGAGGTCGACCAGGCTTTGCGCGTGACTGTCGGCCAGCTTTTCAGCGCTGGCGACCGCGATCGCGATCGGCGTTTTCTGCAGGTTGGTTTCGCGCTTGGTGGCGGTGACCACGATGTCCTGGATGCCCGATTCGGCTTCCGGTGCCGGCGCATCGGTCGCAGGCTGGGCGACGTCGGCCGTCACGGCGGCGTCGGCAGCCGTTTCGGCGGACTGGGCCAGCGCGGGCGTCGCGGTCGAGCAAAGCAGCATGCCGAGCAGGGCCGCGCTGCGAGCGTTGAAGGTTGCAGTCGATGTGGCCGACGAATCGGTCCGAGCAAAAGTCATGAACATGTTTGATCCCCACATGCGGACAATGGGCCGCTGTTGAGGACGCGACTAGGACGGCCCGGCGAAGCTTTGGTGACGCGGATATTTCGTTTCGATGACGATCATCGGCAACGAAAAAGGGCGCAGGAACCTTGGTCCCACGCCCTCCTTCTTAATGCATATAGCGACCGTTACGCGGCTGCTTCGTCCGCTTCCGGCTTGGCGCGGCGCACGCGGCGGCGCGGCTTCGGCGCTTCTTCTTCTTCTTCACCGTCGCCATCGTCGCCGGCACCGATCGCCGGCGGCAAGGCCGCCATTTCGATCCGCTCGTCTGCGCCTTCCGGTTCGGCATGATGCGCGCCATTGTTGCGCTGGCGCTGCGGCCGGTCGCCACGGTCGCGCCCGCGCGGACGCTGGCGCACCTCGACCTCGCCGTCGTCGTCGCCGTCCGAATCCGATTCGGCGGTCAGCTCTTCGTCGCCGTCCATGTCGTCGTCATCGTCGTCACGGCGGCGGCGGCTGGCGTTCTGCTCCTCGAAGCGCGAACGATGCTCTTCCAGCACGCGGAAATAATGATCCGCGAACTGCAGATAATATTCGGTCTGGACGCGGTCGCCGGCGAGCTGCGCGTCGCGGGCGAGGTTTTTGTATTTCTCGAGCAGCTGGGCAGCGTTGCCCCGCTGCCGGTTGTCACGCGCGTTACCACCGCTGTTACCCGGCATGCCCTGAGGGCGCTGCCCACCGCGACCACGACGACGGCCGCCTTGACGATTGTTGTTCAAATGAAAAATCCCTGTCGCACCGGTGCGCGCCTTGGCTACGCACCCAACTTCGTCCCTTCCCAACCGGAAGATGTGGTCCCGTCGCGGCGGACCGGCCCGCGCCGCCTTATCGGCGCTGGTCGACCCACCCTCTGCCGTCATGCCCTGGTCGGGCGTAAACGGCGATGTCGTCGGGGGTCGGTGGCGGGGGCGCGATGTGATGAAAGCGGCCCCGTCCCTGCCCCCTGATGTAGAGGGCAAGCGACGAAATTCCAAGACTTTTCGTATCAGCCCCGAATTAAGAGGGCACGGGGGCGTCCGGCAAGGTCCAACGCCAGCGTCGGCGCCAGCCCTTGTTGCCGGAACAACACAGCGGCGCTGTCGCCCTGATCAAATCCGATCTCGATCGCCGCCAATCCGCCCGGCGCGAGCAGGCGGCCGACCTCCGGCGCGAGGCGACGATAGTCGTCGAGGCCGTCGGCACCCGCGAACAGCGCCTCGTGGGGCTCAAAGTCGGCAACGCCCGGGCCGGTCTCCGCTGCCGCCGCGACGTAGGGCGGATTGCAGAGGATCAAGTCGAAGCGCTCGTCGACGCCGCTGGCCCAGTCGCCGATACGCAGGTCGGCCCGTTCGGCCATGCCCAGCCGCCCGGCATTGCGCCGGGCATAGGACAGGGCATCGGCCGACGCGTCGATACCGAGGCCGGTTGCGGTCGGCCATTCGTCGAGCGCCGCGAGCAACAGGGTGCCGGGCCCGGTGCCAAGGTCAAGTATCCTTGCCGGCCCGAACGAGCCTGCAAAATGTTCGACTGCCGCGGCGATGAGCGTCTCACTGTCCGGACGCGGAATCAGCGCGCCCGGCCCAACTTCGAGATCGACCGTCCAGAACGCCCGCTGGCCGGTGATATATGCGACCGGTTCTCCCGCAGCGCGGCGCTCTACGAAGCCGTCGAACTGCGCGGGCGCCTCGCCACGCGGTGTATCGAGAAGCAGGCGGTCGCGGCCGATTCCCAGCGCTGCCGACATCAACAATTCAGCGTCCAGCCGCGGCGTGTCGCTATGATCGGACAAGATTTCGGTCGCCCGATTGAGCGCCCGCGGAATGGAGGTCACGCGTCGTCCAGGCCCGCTAGACGTTCGGCCTCATCCTCGGCGATCAGCGCCTCGACCAACTCGTTCAGGCCCGGCCCTTCAAGAATAGCGTCGAGCTTGTGCAGCGTGAGGTTGATGCGGTGGTCGGTGACCCGTCCCTGCGGAAAATTATAGGTGCGAATCCGCTCCGACCGGTCGCCAGAGCCGACCATCGATTTGCGGGCACCGGCCCGTTCAGAGGCGAGGCGCTCGCGCTCCAGTTCGAACAGGCGGGTGCGCAGCACCTTCAGCGCCTTGGCCTTATTCTTGTGCTGCGACTTTTCGTCCTGCTGGATGACAACGAGGCCAGTTGGCAGGTGGGTGATGCGTACCGCGCTGTCGGTGGTGTTGACCGACTGCCCGCCGGGACCCGACGAGCGATAGACGTCGATGCGCAGGTCCTTGTCGTCGATCTGGACGTCCACTTCCTCCGCTTCGGGCAGCACTGCCACGGTCGCGGCGGAGGTGTGGATGCGTCCGCCGCTTTCCGTGGCGGGGACGCGCTGCACGCGGTGAACGCCACTTTCGAACTTCAACCGCGCGAACACGCCATTGCCGGCGATCGACGCGACCGCTTCCTTGTAGCCGCCGACGTCCGACGACGAGGCGCTGATCAATTCGAACTTCCAGCCCTGCTCTTCGGCGTAACGCTGGTACATGCGCAGCAGGTCGCCGGCGAACAATGCGGCTTCATCACCCCCTGTCCCCGCGCGCACTTCGAGCATCGCGGCGCGCTCGTCGGCGGCGTCCTTGGGCAACAGCTGGATCGCCAGCGCCCGTTCGGCCTCGGGCAGCTTTTCGCGAATTTCGTCGGCCTCGACGACCGCCATTTCCTTAAGCTCCGCCTCCGCCGACGAATCATTGGCGAGGCCGGTCAGCACCTCCAGCTCGGCACGCAACCGGCGCACCTCGCGCGCGGCGGCGGCGACGGGTTCGATCTGGGCATATTCCTTGGACAGGCGCACGAAATCGTCCGGCGCCAGGTCCGGCCGCGCCATCGCTTGCGCAAGGTCGCTCTTTTTCGTTTCGATCGAAACGATGCGGTCGAGGCTGATGGTCTTCATCAGTCCCCCAGCACCGCCTGGGCGCGCGATTCGCCGCCCGCCTTGATGCGCCGGGTCGGCCGGCCATCCTGCGTGCCGAGCACGACGATTTCCGCCGCGCCTTTCTTGACTGCCCGGTCGAAGCGCTTGCGCGGACTGCCCGAGGCGACCAGCTCGACCGAAAGGCCCGCGTCGCGCAAGGCGGACGCAGCTGACCAGCCGTCGGCCATGCGCCCGTCATCTTCGATGACGATCGCCACGTCGAGCGAGTCGGGCGCGGGCGCATCGATCAACATCGACAGCCGCTCGATTCCCGCCGCCCAGCCGACCGCCGGCGTATGCGCCCCGCCAAGCTGTTCGATCAGCCCGTCGTAGCGGCCGCCAGCGAGCACGGTGCCCTGCGCGCCCAGCCGGTCGGTGACGAATTCGAACGCCGTGTGGCGGTAATAATCGAGCCCGCGGACGAGGTGCGGGGCAAGCTGGTAGGCAACACCCGCCGCGTCGAGCCCGGCGCGGACCTGGGCGAAGAAATCTTCCGCTTCGGCGGTCAGCGTCATCACCGGGGCCGCTTCGGCGAACGGCCGGTCGCGCGGGTCCTTGCTGTCGAGAATGCGCAGCGGGTTGCGCTCGAGCCGATCTTGGCTGTCTTCGCTCAATTCGCTGCGGTGGGCGGCGAAATAGTCGATCAGCAGGGTCCGCCACGCATCGCGGCTTGCGCCGTCGCCCAACGTATTGAGCTGCAGGCTCACGCCGCCGATGCCCAGTTCGCGCAGCAGCTGGTCGGCGAAGGCGAGCAGTTCGACGTCCGACTGCGGATCGGCGCTGCCCAGCACCTCCGCGTCGAGCTGGTGGAACTGGCGAAAGCGTCCCTTCTGCGGCCGTTCGTAACGGAACGCCGGGCCATGGGTCGCGACTTTGAGCGGTGCGAACCGCTGCCAGCCTTCGCTCAAATAAGCGCGGGCGATGCCGGCGGTGAATTCGGGACGCATCGTCACGGGATCGCCACTGCGATCCTGGAACGAATACATTTCCTTCGACACGACATCGGTCGTTTCGCCCATCGTCCGGGCGAAGACGGCGGTCGATTCCAGGATCGGCACTTCGACCCGTTTGAAACCGTAAAGACGGCGGACGCGGTCGAAGGCCGCGACCACCGCGTGGAAGCGGTCGACTTCTTCTCCGATCAGGCTTTGCATGCCCCGGATGGGCTGTGGCGTCGAACTCATTGCGAGCAGCGCATAGCATTTTTGCGTTTTCAGGGAAGCACTAGCGGCCTAAAGGGCCGGTCATCATGAATATCGACCTGATTCCCGTGGGGGCCGACGTCCCCAATAGCGTCAATGTGCTCATCGAAGTTCCTATCGGCGGCGAGCCGGTGAAGTATGAATTCGACAAGGCGAGCGGGGCGATTTTCGTCGACCGCATCCTCCACACGCCGATGCGCTACCCGGCCAACTACGGCTTCATCCCGCAGACGCTGTGCGACGACGGCGATCCGCTCGACTGCCTGGTGATGACGCGCTGGACGCTGATGCCCGGCACGGTCATTGCCGCGCGCCCGGTCGGTGTGCTGTACCTTGAAGACGAGGCTGGCGGGGACGAGAAGATCCTAGCCGTGCCGGTGACCAAGGTCTCGCCCTATTACAAGGACGTCGAGGACTATACCGACCTGCCGCCGATCGTGGTCGAGCAGATCGAGCATTTCTTCACCCACTATAAGGACCTCGAAGCCGAAAAGTGGGTCCGCGTCGGCAAGTGGGGCGATGCCGCCGCCGCGCGTCAGTGCGTGCTCGATTCGATCGAAAAGGCGAAAGCGGCCAAGGCTTAACCGCCCGGCCGCTGGCCCCGCTGCTGCGTGAAGAAGCGCAGCGGCACGAACAATTTGCGAATGCTGATGCCTACCGTCCGGCCGATCGGTTCGATCAGGTCGGGCTGGTAGCTGAACGGCGTGTTTCCGGCGCTGTCGCGCACCTTGGGCCGCGCGTTGAAGATGTTCGTCACCTCGAACCGAACCGACGTACCGCGCAGCCACGGGTGCTTGGAAACGAGATCGAACCGTTCGCCGAGGTTGGCGAACAGCCTTAGGTCGAAGGTCGCATAGGGCGAAAAGTCGAGATCGCCATTGGCGCCGCGAACGGTCGTCCCGCTCCGCCAGTTCGCCGACACTCGCGCGCCCATGCCATTGTTGAAGTAGCCCGCCTGCGCTTCGACCTCATGACGCGATCGACCGCCGAGCGCACCCGATGCCTCTCCGTCCAGATAGTCGAGCTTGGGAAGCCCCGAACGAATCGTAGCTTCGTCGACCAGCGTGACGGTGTCGGTCAGCGAAAAGGTCAGGCGGCCGCCATTGCGATTGCCGAACCTGCCGAATCCGCCGGGTCCACCGGGACCCCCGGGTCCGCGAGCGTTCGCAGGCGGCGCTTCGCCTTGCGGGGGAGTCGGCGCCCCACCTGCGGTTGGAGGGCTCTGGGTCGTGGACTGCGGTGATCCGGCGGCGGGCGTCTGTGCGGCTTGCGGACCGGGCAATGCGATCCCGTCGCGCTGGGCCCGCGCGCGGAATTGCTCGCGGAAGGCCGCGATGGCTTGCGCCGACGGCGGCTTGCTTTCGAGTTCCTTCGAAAAGTCGAACCCGATGCGCAGCTGCTCGCGCCGCGACTGCTTGAAATTGACCGGCTGAAGGAACACCCGCGTCAGCACGCCGCCTTGCCGCTCGAACCGGTCGGGGAAGGCATCTTCCAGTGCCGCGCTGGCGACCGGAAAGCTCGCCTGCGGATTGTCGATCACCTGTCGGACATATTCGGCGCGGAGTCTGAGGTCGGGCTTGTCGTCGAACTGCCAGTTTCCGCCGATCTTCAGCACGTTGCGGGTATCGGCCTTGAGGTCGGGGTTCCCGCCGGTCACGGTGGTGACAAGAACGGTCTGGTTGGTGCGGAAGTCAAAATAGGGGACGCCCGGGGTGTCGACCAAGGGCGCGCCAAGCTGCGAAAGCGTCGGCGGACCTTTTTCTCGCGTCCAGCTGGTGACGAAACTCAGCCGGGCGGTCGGCGACCAGTTGAGGCCCGCACCAAGGCTGGTCACGCCGCCGAAATCGCTGAGATGCTTGATGCCCGCGTTCGCGTTTGCCGTCAGTCGTCCGATTGACGAAGATCCGCGGGTGATAGGCAGGTCGACGCTTGCCGACCCTTCGACGATGTCGCGCCCAAGGTTCGTTTCACTCAAAAGATCGTTGCGGCGACTGCGACCTTCCAGGTCGGTGCTGCTCGCCCCGATTTTAAGGGTGACATTGGCCTTGCCTGCCGGCAGGTCGATGAGCGGCCCGGTGGCGGTCAGGTTCGCGCCGAGGCTGCGGTTGATGGTCACGCTGCGATTGTCCGACAATCGCTGGAGCGGTCCGAGATCGCCAAGCGGATCGAGCGTCGGGTCGTTTGCGTCCAGTCTCGCCTGCACGCCCGTCAGGTCGAAGCCGCGCTCCGATTCGCTCAGGCTGCGCGACAGTTCGGCGTTGCCGGTCGACGACCAGCGCCACTTGCCCTTGGTGCCGTTGAGCGCGAAGCCCATTCTCGCCGCCTCGGTCACGCTGGTGCGGTCCAGCGGCGTCCCGGGAAATGCGCGCAGAATGTCCGTGCCATTGTCGTCGAGCACGCCGGTCGCGACGCCGAATCGCGACTGGCCCGTCGTTCGCTGGAGCTCGGCGTTGAACGTCGCGGACACGTCGCCGAGAATTTGGCGGTTGGCCGTGCCGCTGAGCCGCACGTTCTTATTGGCGCCAGTGAGGCTGCGATAAGGCCGTGGGTCGATCGGGTCGGGCTGGCTTGCGACAGGCTGGAGGACAATGGACCGATCGGCCTCGGTCAGCCCGTCGTTGCCCGACACTTGGAGGTTCAGCGTCGTGCGCTTTCCGTCGTCGATGATCAGGCGGGTCGCGTCGGCCTGTCCCTGGACATAGCCGCCGTCGGTTGCCGCCTTGCCGCGCAACTCGACGCTGCTGGAGTTGAAGCGACGCCGAAGGACGATGTTCACGACCCGCTGGTCGGCGCTGTAGCCATATTTCAGCGCGACCTCTTCGGGCAGGATTTCCATCCGCTCGATCGCTTCGGGGGGAAGGTCGCGCAGCTCTCGGAAGCCGGAAATGCGCTGGCCGTTGAGAAGGAGGACGGGCATGCCGCCGCCCCGGCCGCGTGCGCTCCCGGTTTGCGGTGCGACCGCGCTGAGCAGTTCGGAAATGCTGGTGGCGCCGGTAGCGCGGATGTCGCGCGTGTTGAGGACATTTTCCGGCGGAATGTCGCCGACGACCGACCCGCGCGGTTTCTGTCCGGTGACCACGATTTCCTGGCCCTCGTCGGCCTCCGAATCCGATCCCGTGTCCATCGGCTGGGCAAAGGCGGGCAAGGCGGTTGTCGCCAACAGGGCGGGCAGGAGGAAGCGGCGGGTCATCAAGGCAATACGCTCCGGAAATCTTGCGGGTCCGTCGGACTGGCGGTCAAATGCTGAAGCTGCCATGACTTCTCCCAACGGTTCGACGAACGGGAGGCTGGGAATGACGGGCGGCGGTATCCGGGCAAGTTTGGCGATGGCGATCGGTTTCACGTCAGCGTCGGCGATGGGCGCAAGCGGACCCGCCAAGACTGCCACCAGCGCAGCCATCGAACGGGTCAGGACGATCGATCCCATGGTCAACGCGGTGATCGCGGTCGATCCGACCGCCGCCGAGCAAGCCCGCAAGGTCGACACGGCTCGACGCCGCGCCCCGGGCTTGCTGCAGGGCAAGCCGGTGCTGATCAAAGACAATATCGAAACGGCCGGACCGCTGCCGACGACCGCCGGCAGCCTTGCCCTTAAGGCCAATGTCACCGGCCGCGACGCGCCGCTGGTGGCAAGGTTGCGCGGGGCCGGCGCGGTCATCCTGGGCAAGACCAACCTCAGCGAATGGGCCAATATCCGGTCGAACAACAGCATCAGCGGCTGGAGCGCGGTGGGCGGCCAGACCCGCAATCCCTACGCGCTTGACCGCAATCCATGCGGCAGCAGTTCGGGATCGGGCGCAGCGGTCGCCGCCGGGATCGTTGACTATGCCGTCGGTACCGAAACCGACGGTTCGATCACCTGCCCGGCATCGATCAACGGCATTGTCGGGATGAAGCCCACCGTGGGCCTCGTCAGCCGGACGCATATCGTACCGATCAGCGCCAGTCAGGACACGGCGGGTCCGATGACCCGGACCGTCCGGCAGGCGGCCGAGATGCTGCGGGCGATGGCCGGGTCGGATCCAGCCGACCCTGCGACCAAGGATGCCGATGCCCACCTCGCCGAATTTGCCGCCGGTCTCGACGCCAAGGCACTGGGCGGCAAGCGGATCGGCGTGATGCGCTTCGCGTCGGGGTTCGGCACCGACCCCTTGTTTTCAGCCGCGCTCGATGTGCTTCGGGCGCAGGGTGCCACGCTGGTCGAGATCAAAGAGTTCGACGACAAGGACATCGGCGCCAACGAATTTGCGGTGCTGATGACCGAGCTTAAGGCCGGCATGAACGCCTATCTGGCGACGACGCCCGCTGCCGTATCCAGCCGGACGCTCGCGGACCTCATCGCGTTCAACAAGGCGCACCCGGAACGCGAACTGGCGCTGTTCGACCAAAGCCTGTTCGAAAAGGCCGAGGCGACCAAGGGACTGTCCGATCCCGACTATATCAAGGCCAGGCAGGTCAGTTTCACCAAGGCCGGCCCGGAAGGCATCGACAGGCTGCTGAAGGACAATGGGGTGATCGCGCTGGTCGGCCCGACCATGCCCACGTCATGGAAAATCGACGCAGTACACGGCGACCAGATCAGCGGCGGCGGCGCAGGCAGCCTGGCGGCGGTCGCGGGCTATCCGCACCTCACGGTGCCCATGGGGCTGGTGAAGGGCCTGCCGGTGGGGCTCAGCTTCATCGGCCCGAAATGGTCGGACGCCATGATCCTCAATCTGGGCTATGCCTATGAGCAGGCGCGCGGCCCCGTCGAAGGGCCCAAATTCCTGCCATCGATCGAACAGTCCGACGCCATCGCACCGCTGCTCAGGAAGCCGTAAGCTTCAGCGCCGCGATGCAGCCGACGATGGCGAGGATCAGCAGTAACCGGACGGTCGTCGTCGGCTCTTCGTAAAAGGCCATGCCGACGATCACCGTCCCGACGGCGCCGATTCCGCCCCACACGGCATAGGCCGTGCCCATCGGGATCGACCGGGACGCATATTCTAGCAGGCCCATGCTGCAGGTCACCGACGCGAGGAAGGCGATCGTCCACGGCAGGTTGCGAAAGCCGTCGACATAGCGCAGCGCCGTGGTGAACCCGACTTCGAACGTCCCGCCCAAAATCAGCCAGAACCAAGCCATGTTTCGTCTCCGCAACCATATCGCGTTACCGCCGTTTTCGCATTCATGGGGACAATGACCGACAAGCTCAACCATGTCGCGCCGTGGCGATTCATGCTGTTCTTCGCATTGCTGTTTGTCGGATGCGCACTTGCCGTCCCTGCGGTCGGGTGGAGCAAGGGCTTGCTGCTGGGTTTCGACCCGGCGGCGATCGGCTTCCTGATCAGCTGCCTCCCCAGCTTCGGCTTCGATGCGAAGACGATGCGACGGGTGGCGGTGAATAGCGATGCCAACCGCGTGATCCTGCTGATCATCAGCTTCTTACTGACGATCGTCATTCTTGCAGCCGTCATCGCGGAATTGGCGCAGCGCGATCAGTTGACCACATTCGACAAGGCATTGGTGGCCGCGACGCTGGTGCTGGTCTGGACGTTCGGCAATGCGGTTTACACCCTGCATTACGCGCATCTCTTTTATAGCCCCGACGATCATGGCAAGGACTGCGCGGGCCTTGATTTCCCGGGCACCAAGGAGCCGCTGATGAGCGACTTCGTCTATTTCGCCTTCACCCTCGGCGTGGCGGTCCAGACCAGCGACGTGCAGGTAACCTCGCCGTCCATCCGGAAGGTCGTAACGGCCCATTGCGTCGCCGGATTTTTCTTCAACCTCGGCGTCCTGGCCCTGACCATCAACGTTCTTGGATCGAGCTAGACGGCGATTTCGACCGACGGCTCGCCCTTGGCGACGGTGCGCGACGCGATGGCGCAACCGCCGATGATCAGCGCGGCACCCGCGACGGTGTAAGGGGACACCGGCTCACCGAACACCAGCCAGCCGAGGACCGCGGCGTAGATGAAGCCCGAATATTCGCTGCTCGACAGATAGGCCGCGCCGGCCCGGGCGTAGGCCCATGCCAGCAGCAGCATGCCGGCGATGGCGAGCATCGTCGCGACCAGCAGCACCCATAGCTGACCCGACGGATAGGTCGGCAAACCGACGGCCAGACCGAGCGCCCAAAAACCGATGCCGGTGAACAGGAATTGGAAAAAGGCGATCTCGATTGGCCGGGCTTGCTGGGCCTGGCTGCGCATGACGACGATGTTGAAGGCGTAACAGACGGCCGAGCCAAGGATGGCGATCGAACCCTTCAGCGCCTCCGGGCCGAGATCGGCCTTGCCCTGGCCGTAAACGATGACGGTCACGCCGAAAAAGGCCAGCAGCGACCCGCCGACGGTCCGCGGTCCGACCTTTTCACCAAGGAAGATCGCCGCGAGGAACAGCGCCAGCAGCGGCGCGATGAAGGTCAGCGCGATCGCTTGCGCCATCGGCACCCGCGCCAAGCCCCAGAAGAACAGGAAGCTCATCGGGACCATCAGCAGTCCGCGCAGCAGGTGAAGCCGCAACGCGCGCAGGGTCGGGCCGCTCTTGCGCGTCGCGATATAGGGCACCGCCATCACTCCAGTCGCGAGGACCGAACGCCAGCACATGGTCGCAAAGGCGCCGATGTCGCGGCTCAGGCCCTTCATCACCGCGTCCATGGCCGACAGGGCGCCTATCGCGGCCAAGGCGACCAGAAACGCCAGCGCCGGATTTTGGTCGACCTTGTTCATTCACCCGCTCTACCAAGGGCCGGGCGAAAGGAAAGGTCGCTAGTCGAGGGTCATGGTGTCGCCGCTCAGCTGAAGGCTGCCCATCTGGCGAAGCACCGACTGTCCAAGAAGGTTGGTGGTCAGTCCGTCGATTACCACGCCCTGCACCTGGCTGATTTCATGTCCGGCGACGGTCAGGTGATCGATCATGATCGGCTGGCCCCGGACCGCGCCGCCGGCGCCGGTCCCGACATGCTGGAACGACTGCGGTTCGACCACGATACCGATCCGGCGCGCATCGTCGACGGTCAGCGCAACCAGATCGGCCCCGGTGTCGACCAGAAAAGGCAACGCCTGCCCATTGACGCTGGCGTCGAGGTGGAACTGGCCGTCTCGGTCACGAGGGATGACGACCTTCTGGCCCACCATCGTATCGACCGCTTGTGAGGGCGCGACGTCGGGGTCGTTCACGTAACTGGACTCTTCGGTGATGGTGTGGACCGACGGCTTATTCTCCGGAGCGACCATTTTGCCCATGTCGGCGGGTGCCATCATCGCGAAGATGAATGCAAAGACCAGAATCAAGCCTGCAAAGCGCGCCATGCAACGACGTTACGCCGCGCAGGGTTGCCAAAGCGTTGAAGACCGTCAGGCGGCCTGGTCGGCTGCGTCGCGGGCGGCCTCGATCTCGGCCGCCTTGTCCTCGACCAGCCGGACGATGTGGTCGATCATATCGGCGTCCTGCACATGGTGATCGGTGACGCCCGACAGGTAGACCATATGCTTGCCGTTGCCGCCGCCGGTGATGCCGATGTCGGTTTCGCGCGCTTCGCCCGGGCCGTTGACCACGCAGCCTAGCACGGAAAGGCTCATCGGCGTCTTGATGTGCTGCAGCCGGTCTTCCAGCGCTTGCACGGTGCGGATGACATCGAAGCCCTGCCGCGCGCAGCTGGGACAGCTGACCACGCGGACGCCGCGATTGCGAATGCCCAGCGCCTTCAGGATTTCATAGCCGACGCGAACTTCCTCTTCCGGCTCGGCCGACAGCGAAACGCGGATGGTGTCGCCGATCCCCGCCCACAGCAGGCTGCCGATGCCGATCGCGCTTTTGACCGTCCCACCGACGAAGCCGCCCGCTTCGGTAATGCCGAGGTGGAGCGGACAATCGACCTGGTAGGCGAGCTGCTGGTAGGCGGCGACCGCCATGAACAGGTCGCTGGCCTTTACCGCGACCTTGTAGTTGCGGAAGTCGTGGTCCTCTAGGATGCGGATATGATCGAGCGCGCTTTCGACCAGCGCGTCCGGGCAGGGCTCGCCATATTTCTCGAGCAGGTCCTTTTCCAGGCTGCCGGCATTGACCCCGATGCGGATCGCGCAGCCGTTGGCCTTGGCCGCGTTGACGACTTCGCGGACGCGATCGTCGCTGCCGATGTTGCCGGGGTTGATACGCAGGCACGCCGCGCCCGCGTCGGCCGCTTCGAGCGCGCGCTTGTAGTGAAAGTGGATGTCGGCGACGATCGGCACCCGGGCCGCACGGACGATCTGCTTGAGCGCGGTGGTCGATTCGACGTCCGGACAGGACACGCGGATGATGTCGGCGCCAGCCTCTTCGCAGCGGCGGATCTGGTCGATCGTTGCCTTGGCATCGGAGGTCGGCGTATTGGTCATCGTCTGCACGGTGACGGGCGCATCGCCGCCGACGGCGACGTTGCCGACCATGATCTGGCGGGATTGGCGGCGCTCGATGGTGCGCCAGGGGCGGATTTCGCTCATGCCCCCCATATAGGCGCAGGATATGACAAAAGAAATCGCGCCCGCTAGGGAAAGTGCCATGCCGATTCTCAACCGTTTTGCGCTTGGCCTGGCAGCGCTCCTCGCCTTTTCGACGCCGGCCCATGCCTATTGGGAATATGGGCACGAAACCGTCGCCAACGTCGCCTGGCTGCAAATGAAGCCGGAAACGCGGGCGAAAGTCGCGGCCTTGCTCCGCCAGTCAAAATTGCTGGAAACGCCCGAATGTCCTGCCCGCACCTTGGCCGAAGCGAGCGTATGGGCGGACTGCGTCAAGCCGCTCGATGAACGGTTCAGCTATGCCTATAGCTGGCACTATCAGAATGTGAACGCCTGCAAGCCGTTCGACCTCAAGGAGCCGTGCAAGGACGGCCATTGCGTGTCGGCCCAGATCGAGCGCAACGCACGGCTGCTGGCCAATTCGAAGGTTCCTGTGCGGGAAAAGGTGATGGCGCTGGCATTCATCACCCACTTCGTCGGCGACCTTCACCAGCCGATGCACGCCGGCGACCATGCCGACCTTGGCGGCAACAAGGTCGCGGCCAATTACGGCTATGTCGCCGGTCGCACCAATCTGCACAGCATCTGGGACGGCTATCTTGCCGAGCGAGCGATCAGCACCCCACCCGCCGACGCAGCCGGACTCTTGTCACAGGTGCCGGCGTCGGACCGCATGAGCATTGCGCAAGGTACGGTCGAGGACTGGAGCCGGGAGATGTGGGGCAAGGCACGCGATCTCGCTTACAAGACCTTGGTCGGCGACCCCTGCGGGACGGAGCCTGTCGGTCGGCCGACGCTCAGCGAAGCGCAGGTACAGGCGCTGATTCCCGACCTTCGAAAGAGCGTGGTCGACGGCGGCATTCGCCTCGCGCGGCTGCTCGACGATGCGCTGGGTCCGGACCACAAGGCGCCGGAAGCCAAGCGCTAGCGCTTCACGAAATCCGCAATCGCACTGACGACGCCGGAAGCGATCGGCAGATCGGGATCGGTGTAGGTCTTGAGGTTCGACGCGCGATCGGCTCCGTCGGCCAGCTTCAGAACATGGGTGACGCCGGGCAATACGACGAGCGTCGCACGCGGATTGGCCTTCTTGAGCGCCTCGGCATCGGGAAGGCCGATTTGAACATCGCGGTCGCCCTGCAGGATCAGCAACGGAACGCGAAGCGACGCGGCGAGCGACGCGCTATCCTGCGCCATCAGATCGATAAGATATGGCTGAACCTGCGGACCGAACAGCATCGGCAATGGCGGCGGCAGCTGGTCGAGCGGAACGCTATGCCCCGCCTTTAGGGCTTCGATCGCAGCCAGCGCGGGCTCGAGGATCGGACCGTTCGCCGGATTGGCCTTGAGCTGCTCCCCCAGCACGTCACCAAAGTTGCGCCCCATCGCGGAAACGGTGACGACCCCGCAAATGTCCGTGCGATCCTGACCGGCCTTGAGGGCGACCAGCCCGCCTTCGCTGTGGCCGATGAGCCATGCGCATTTCGCGCCCGTGGTAGCGCGGGCGACCTTGGCCCAGGCGTGCACGTCGGCGGCATAGTCGGCGATCGTCACCTTGTCGGGGTTGGCGAGCGCCGCCTTGCTGCCGAACATGCCGCGCTTGTCGATACGGACGGAGCTGATGCCCTGCCTGCCCAGCGCTTCGGCCAACAACTTATAGGGCTGCGCCTTGATGCCCATCGGATTGTTGCCGTCGCGGTCAGTCGGCCCGGATCCGGGAATAATGACGGCTAGCGGTGCGCCTTTTCCGGCATCGACCAGCGTCCCAGCGAGGGCGCCTTCCGGCCCAGGTGCGCTAAGTGTGCGGTTGATCGGTGCGGCGGCAATGGCCGCGGCCAAAAGAAGGAAGCTCATTCTCCGCTTCCCCAGCGCCAGTGCCAACCACCCTTTGTTTTGGCGGCGTAGAGCGGGAGCGGCAGCAGCGCCGCGACCAGCACCAACGGGACAAGAACGCCCGGCCGATCCTCGAACAAGGCCGCAACGCCTGCGATCAGGGCAATGTGGGCAGCGAGAAGAACCCAGCCCTGCCACGCAATCGGCAGGCCGGCGCCGAGCCCGAAGCGTTTGGGCGCGAACCAGGGTTTGTCGTTATGGAACAGCCAGAACATGATGCTTACTCCTTCGGCGGACGTCCGCGCCGGACCGGCTTCGGCGCTTCCAGCTTGATGCCGCGCGCTTTCAACGCTTCGCGCAGCAGGCATTCGACCTGGGCATTGGTGGAACGAAGGTCGGTCGCGGCCGAGCGCTCGACCGCCGCCCATAGGGCGGGGTCGACCCGTAAAGGATAGGCTTTGCGCTCGCCCGACAACCGTAGGTCCTTACTGGTACAGCGACCCGGCGTTGACGACCGGCTGGGTATCGCGCTCGCCGCACAGCACCACCATCAGGTTCGACACCATCGCCGCGCGCCGTTCGTCATCGAGATGGACGACGTCCTTTTCGCTGAGGGACGCCAGCGCCATCTCGACCATGCCGACCGCGCCTTCGACCAGCGTCTGGCGGGCAGCGACGACGGCCTGCGCCTGCTGGCGACGGAGCATCGCGCCGGCGATTTCCTGTGCGTAGGCAAGGTGGGTAAAGCCGCATTCGTCGACCGTGATCCCGGCCACCGCCAGGCGGGCGATCAGTTCCTTGCGAAGTTCGACCCCGACCTCGTCGTGATGCCCACGCAGCGTGATGTCGGTGTGGGTGAAATCGTCATAGGGGTAGCGCGCACCGATGGCACGGATCGCGGCTTCTACCTGTACGCGCACGAACTCCTTGTAATCGTCGACGTCGAACAGCGCCTGCGCGGTATCGACCACGCGCCACACGATCTGGGCCGCCATTTCGATCGGGTTGCCGCGCAGGTCGTTGACCTTGATCTTGTCCGAAATGAAGTTGTTGGCGCGCACCGACACCTTCTTGCGGATCAGCCAGGGCAACACCCAGCGCAACCCGGTCGATCGATCGGTCCCGGCATAGTCGCCGAACAGGGTGATCGACGCCGCCTGGTTCGGCTGAAGCATGTAAAAGCCCGACGAAATAAGGACGAATCCGAGCGCGCCGGCAATGACCAGCAGGAGCGGGATCGCCGGGCTGGCGTCGGCCGCCAGCATGAGCACGCCGTAGACGACCGCCGCGATCGTCAACACAAGGACCAACAGCATCGCATAACCGCTTGCCGTCGAGGCCGGACGTTCCCGGCTGGCATTCAAAGCAATGACCGAATCGGACATCGATAATCTCCCTGTTAATTGATATCATTTTTATATCGTTTCGGCTGCGGGTCAACTGGAATCGGAATCCAAGCCGCGCTAGGACGCTGCGCATGAGCTGGACCCTGATGATCCACGGCGGCTGCGGCGCGATGCGCCCGGACCGCCTGCCGCCCGAGACCGAAGCCAAGGCGCGGGAGGGATTGAACGCCGCGCTCGATGCCGGCGAGGCGATTCTTGCGGCGGGCGGCTCGGCGCTTGATGCCGTCGAGGCCGCGGCGCGAGTCCTGGAGGAAGACGCCTCCTTCAACGCCGGGCGCGGCAGTGTGTTGACCGCCGACGGTGCGGTCGAACTCGACGCCGCCATCATGGACGGGCGCGATCGCCGCGCCGGTGCGGTTGCCGGTCTTCGCACGACGCGCGCGCCGGTCAGCGCGGCGCGGGCGGCAATGGAAAACAGCCCGCACGTCCTGCTGACCTACGAACAGGGCGATGCCTTCGCCGCTGCCCATGGCATCGAACAGGTCGCCAACGACTTCTTCATCACTCCCGAGCGCAAGACCCAGCTCGATGCGGTCATGGCCGCAGGGGGCCAGTTCGACACCGATATCAAGTTCGGCACGATCGGCGCCGTCGCGGTCGACGCACAGGGCCATGTCGCAGCCGCCACCTCGACCGGCGGCCTGACCGCCAAGCGATGGGGACGGATCGGCGATTCGCCCTTGATCGGGGCGGGCACCTACGCCGACGACCGCGCCTGCGCCGTCAGCGCCACCGGGCTTGGCGAGACCTTCATTCGTGCCGTCGCTGGGCATCAGCTGGCGATGCGGCTGCTGCTGTCAGGCGAAGGCCTCCAGGACGCACTCGACCATGTGCTGGCCGACATCGGGGCGCTTGGCGGCACCGGTGGCCTGATTGCGGTCGCCCCGACCGGAGAAGCCGCGTGGGGGTTCACCACGCCCGGCATGTATCGCGCCGTCGCCGGATCGGGCCGCGACCGGCTCGTGCGCGTCTACGACGAAGGGTCGGAGCGATAGGGTAGCGCCGCGCGCGCCCACTCTACCTCGCGCGCGACCGCCTCGCGCTCCCCGTCGCAGAAGCGGGCGACGGCGTCGCGGAAACCGCGGTTGGGGATGAAGTGGATCGACTTGGTGACTACCGGCTCATAGCCGCGTGCCAGCTTATGTTCGCCTTGTGCGCCGGCCTGCACCGTACCGAGCCCATGGCGAACCGCGAAGTCGATGGCCCGATAATAGCTTAGCTCGAAATGGAGGAAGGGGATGTCTTCGGTCGCGCCCCAATAGCGGCCGTAGAGCGTGTCCGAACCGACGAAGTTGAGGGCGCCGGCCACCGCCTCGCCGTCGCTCATGGCGAGGAACATCAATGTACAGTCCCCCATCGCCTCGCCGACAAGATCGAACCACCGTCTTGTCAGATAGGGTCGGCCCCATTTGCGCGCGCCGGTATGCTGGTAGAAGCGCCACATGGCGTCCCAGTCGGCGGGCTTGATCTCCGCACCGCGGAGTTCGACGATCTCGACGTCAGCGTTGGCGGCGGCGCGTTCCTTGCGGATCGCCTTGCGCTTGCGGCTCGACAGCGCAGCGAGGAAGTCGTCGAAATCGGCA
The DNA here is from genome assembly GCF_000585415.1 of Sphingomonas jaspsi DSM 18422. Taxonomy (NCBI): domain Bacteria; kingdom Pseudomonadati; phylum Pseudomonadota; class Alphaproteobacteria; order Sphingomonadales; family Sphingomonadaceae; genus Sphingomonas; species Sphingomonas jaspsi. The sequence continues at coordinate 331,276 of NZ_KK073876.1, forward strand.
TAGTCGCGATTGAACCAGTGAAACTGGATGCCATGGCGAACCAGCCATCCCCGCGCCTCTGCGTCCGCCACCTCGTCGTCGGTCAGGAAGGTGACATGCGCCGATGACAGCTCGTTTTGTACGGCCACCGATTCGAGCGCGGCGAGCACGGCGCTCGCATCGCCAAGCAGACGTCGACCGGGGCATGGCGTGAACGGCACCGCCACCTGCAGCTTGGGATAATAGTCGCCGCCCGCCCGCTGCCACGCATCGGCCCAGCCATGGTCGAAGACATATTCGCCCTGGCTGTGCAGCTTGAGATAGGCCGGCGCCGCGCCGATCAGGCGGCCGTCGCGTTCGACCATGACCGGCAGCGGTCCCCAGCCGGTGGCCTCCCCCACGCTGTCGCTGTCTTCGAGGATCGACAGGAAGCGGTGCGACAGCAAAGGATCGTCGCTGCCGGCAAGGTGAGCCCACTGCGCGGCATCGATTTCCTTTACCCCGTGCGCCAGCCGGGCGGTCAGCGGCGATTCACGGTCGGCCATCGGCTTCCCAGATTGCTGCGTCGGCAAAAGCCCGAACCTTGTCGGCGTCATCGCGGGTGCGACTGGTCCAGCTGTGAATTGGCATCCGCTTCCGCAGCTTCGCGACCCATGGCTTGCCGAGCGCTGCGACCTGCACCGACGCAAAGGTGGGGTCAGCCAAGCGAAGCGCGGCCCAGCGTTTCATCGGCGGCAGCGCATCCTGGATTACCAGCCCGCGCTGCCAGCCCGGCTCGTTGGTTTTGAGCCAGCGCGACACACGGGGGTCGAAGCTCATGATCCCGAACCGGCCGCGATAATTTGCGACAGCATGGCGAAGCGCAGCGAGCATGTTCCACAGTTCGGAACCTTCCACCTTGGCTTCAAGGAGCAGGGGTACGCGGCCGTCGACCAGCCACAGCAATTGTTCGATCAGTGGAACAGGTTTGCCCGCGACATCCCACTGAGAGAGGTCGGCGCTTGTGCAATCGATCAGTCGGTCGTCTCGGCCCGACAGCCGCTTGCCGTCGGCATCATGATATACGGCGATGCGGTGGTCCGCGGTCAGGCGCAGGTCGCATTCGATGCCCGCGCCGAGTTCGAGCGCCGCGGCAAAAGCCGTGAGCGTGTTTTCAGGAATTTCGGGCCAGCGATGGAGCCCGCGATGCGCGAACCCCTGCCGGCCCGGATCTAAAGGGTCAGCCCTTAACCGCGACGACCGCATCCACTTCGACCGCGACGCCGAGCGGAAGGACCGGCACGCCGACGGCGCTGCGGGCATGGCGGCCAGCTTCGCCGAACACTTCCTGCATCAGTTCGCTAGCGCCATTGGCGACCTTGGGCTGGTCGGTGAAATCGCCATGGCTGTTGACGAACACGCCGAGCTTCACGATCCGCTCGACCCGGTCGAGCGAGCCCAGCGCCTTCTTGATCTGCGCCAGCAGCATGATGCCGCAGCGACGCGCGGCGGCCTGGCCGTCCTCAAGCGACAGGTTTTCGCCCAGTCGACCGAGGATCAGGCTGCCGTCTTCGGCGAAGCTGATCTGGCCGCTGATATGCAGCAGGCCGTTGGCTTCGACGGCGGGGACGTAAGAAGCCACCGGCGCGGCGGGTTCGGGAAGGGTGATGCCGAGTTCGGCGATCCGGGTTTCGATGCTCATGACGCGCGATTGGTCCTTTCGGTCTTCGAAATCAAGCGTAGCGATGGACCGCAAACCCCGCCCAGGCCTGGTTCACCGGCATCAGCTCGAGCGTGTTGATGTTGAGGTGCGCCGGCAGGGAAGCGACCCAAAAGATGGTGTCGGCGATGTCGTCGGCGGTCATCGGATCCATGTTGGCATAGAGCGCATCGCTCGCCGCCTGGTCGCCGCCGTTGCGGACGATCGTGAATTCGGTTTCGACCATCCCCGGCTCGATCGAGGTGACCCTCACCCCGGTGCCCTGCAGGTCGCAGCGCAGGCCAAGACTGAACTGGCGAACGAAGGCCTTGGAACCGGCGTAGACCGCACCGCCGCGATAGGGATAGGTCGCGGCGACCGACGAAAGATTCACCACCGCACCCTTGCGGTCGATCAGGCCGGGCAGCATCGCCCGGGTCAGCGACACCAACCCCGACACATTGGTGTCGATCACCGTGTCGAGCGGTGCCTGATCGGCATTCTGCAGGTCGCTCATCGGCGGCGCGAGGCCGGCGTTGTTGAGCAGCAGGTCCACCGGGCCCGCCTGCCTCGCCACCTCGTCGAAATTGCCGTGCCGCATGTCGAGGGCCATCGGATGGAACGCGTCGCCAAGGTCCGCGGCAAGCGCGTCGAGCCGATCTTCGCGGCGACCGGTGCCGATGACCTTCCAGCCCTCCTTGACGAACCGGCGTGTCGCGGCCTCGCCGATGCCCGAGGTGGCGCCGGTAATGAATGCGGTCTTCATGAGTCAGATTAGCCTTTCCAGGATCCAGTCGGCCGCGTCGGGCCAATGATCGATTCGGACATGCGCAAGTTCGGCCTTGGGCACCGCCGGCGCGAGCCTCGGCTCGGCGACCATGTGAAGGCGGTGAACCTCGGGCGCATGCTTGGCGACCGACGCGTGATGGACCGGCAGGTCGTCGACGAACGCCGTCGATCCGGCGCCATAGCGCTGGATGATCGCTCGCGCCGGGACGCCCTTGCCGCCCTGGTTGGTAACCACCTCATGCCGAATGCCGTGCTTTTCGAGCTGCTCCACCCGCCACGGGTGGGCGTGATCGCCGAGGTTGGTGAGGATGACGATATCCGCCACCTCGCCGATCCGGCCGAGCGCCTCGACCGCGCCCGGAACGATGGTCTGCCGGTGCATTTCCTCGCGGAAGAACTGCTCGAGCAGCGGCCACACGCGCTCGGTCGGCACGCCCTCGCCTGTCGCCTTGACCGTCATCGCATCACCGAAACTGCCGCTTTCGAAGGCAAAGTCGATCCCATGCGCCTCTTCCAGCCAATCGTCGAAATGCGCCACCATGTGCAGCAGCACTTCATCGCAATCGGTAATTAGCAGGGGACGGTTCATGCTTCCAGGCTCCGACGGGCGTTGACCAGTGTTTCAGGCTTCACTCCAAGGTCCGCCGCAACGGCGATCAGGTCGGGCTCATGGCTTTCGAGGAAGGACAGGCAGGCCGCCAGCATGGCCGGCTCAGCTGCCCGCGATCGAAGCTCGTCGGCGGAAAGGCCGGTGAGATCGAGCAGGCGGTGGGCGCGCCGGTCGTCTGCCAGCGTCGCGGCCAGGGCCGACAGCGCCAGCGCTGCAGCGTCATTTGTATCGTGCGTCAACATCGCCTATCTGCCGCCTGAACATCGGTTGGGGGGTATTGCGTGGCAAGGATCTTGGTTGTCGAGGACAACGCCCTCAACATCAAGTTGTTCTGCGACCTGCTGAACGCACATGGACATGAAACCCAGCCGGTTACCGACAGCCGCGAGGCGATGGACATGGCGCGCGCTTTCATGCCCGACCTTGTGATCACTGACATCCAGCTGCCGCACGTCAGCGGGCTGGAGCTGATGGAGATGATCAGGGCCGACGAAGCACTGCGCGGCGTCCCGATCATGGCCGTGACCGCTTACTCCGCGCAGGGCGATGAAGAGCGGATCCGTGCCGCCGGCGCGCAAGCCTATGTATCGAAGCCGATTTCGGTGATTCGCTTCGCCGAGACGGTCGACGACTTGCTGACCCAGGGTCTCGTGGCGGGTAAAAACGAATCGGGCGGCCCCGTTGCCGAGACCGCCCAGAACGAAGTGGTGCCCGACCAAGGGTCAGGCGAAGCCGACTAGGGCTTACTTGATCTTCGCTTCCTTGAATTCGACATGCTTGCGCGCAACCGGGTCGTACTTGCGGAACGACATCTTCTCGGTCTGGTTGCGCGGGTTCTTCTTGGTCACATAGAAGAAGCCGGTGTCAGCGGTGCTGACGAGCTTGATCTTGACGGTTGCCGGCTTGGCCATCGCAAATATCCTGGTGCGCTAGAAAAATTGAAGGCGGCAGTAGCCCGCCGCCCGAACCGCGCCCCAATGACGATGTGACGGCTCTTTGTCAAGGCGAGGCGGAGACCTGCCCTCTTTGACTCATCGTTAACCAATTTGGGCGACCGTCCTTCGGTCAACGGAGATTGAAGGCCATGTCCAGCATCGATTCGCTCAACATCGTGCGCCACCGGATCGGCGAGCGCATTGCCGAGATGGAAGAACGGATCGCGCGACTGAAGCCCGTCGACATCGCCGCGAAGATGGAAGCGATTCGCAGCATGGCATCCGAACATGGCCTCAGTGCACTTGAAGGCCTCGCCGATTACGGCGCCCATCACGCGCTGATGCCCGGCCATCGCACCAGCACCCGCGCCTGCCTGTCGCATATGGGTGAGGCACTCCTGAGCACCGATCCGTCGCACGATCGCGAGGCGATCCTCGCTGCGCTAGCCGTTCAAATTCATTAGTCTGACCGCTTTAATTCATCAGTGAGCGGGCGAACCTTTCGCCCCGTCGACGGTTGGGACGTTGAGAACCCGAACCGGAGACGAAACGATGGCTGACACTGCCGCCAAGCTGGCAACCCCCACCGACCTCAAGAGCAACCAGGCATCCAATGTCGCCGAGGCCCTGAACGGCCTCCTGGCCGACAGCTATGCGCTTTACCTGAAGACCAAGAATTTCCACTGGCACGTATCGGGTCCGCATTTCCGCGACTACCATCTGCTGTTCGACGACCAGGCAGCGCAAATTCTCGGCACCACCGACCAGATCGCCGAACGCGTCCGCAAGATCGGTTCGACGACGCTCCGCTCGATCAGCGACATCTCGCGCCGCCAGTCGCTGAAGGACAATGACCAGGATTTCGTCAGCGCCAAGGACATGCTGAAGGAGTTGCGCGACGACAATCTCGCGATGGTCGAATCGCTTCGTGCCGCCAAGGACCTTGCCGACAAGGCCAAGGACAATGCGTCGAGCGCGATCATCGACGAATGGACCGATGCCGCCGAACAGCGCGCGTGGTTCCTGTTCGAAGCCGCCCAGGCCGGCTGAGCCGACCCCGTCCTGATCCGTGCGCGCGTTCAGCCAACTGCTCGACGACCTCGTCTACACGCGGTCGCGCAACAGCAAGCTCGCGCTGATCGGCGATTATCTGAAGCGCACGCTTGATCCCGATCGCGGCCTCGCGCTGGCCGCCCTCACCGGCACGCTCGACATCCCGCACATCAAGCCCGCCGCCATTCGCGCGCTGGCCGAAGAGCGGATCGATCCCGTCCTGTTGCGCATGAGCCGCGACTATGTCGGCGACATGGCTGAGACCGTGTCGCTGCTGTGGCCGGCGCCGGAAGGCGAGAGCGGCGAGATCGACGACGGCACGATCCGGCTAAGCGAGGCGGTGGAGCGGCTGAAGAACGCCAGCCGTAGCGATGCCCCGGCTGTCCTGGCGCGGATGCTCGATCACCTCGACGCGTCGGGTCGCTTCGCCATCCTCAAGCTGGCGACGGGCGCCTTGCGCGTCGGCATCTCCGCGCGGCTGGCCAAGCAGGGCCTTGCCGATGCCTTTGGGCTGGACGTCGAACAGGTTGAGGAGGTCTGGCACGGCCTGAAGCCGCCCTATGCCGAATTGTTCGATTGGGGGGAGGGCCGCGCCGATCAGCCCACCGCGCGCGACGTGCCTGTGTTCCGGCCCTTCATGCTCGCCCATCCGCTCGAGGATGCGACGGTCGATCTGGCCGACTATGCAGCCGAGTGGAAATGGGACGGGATCCGCATCCAACTCGTCCATGCCGGCGGCCAGACCCGGCTGTTCAGCCGGACCGGCGACGATATTTCCGACAGCTTCCCCGACATCGCCGCGGCCTTCGCCATTCCCGCGGTGCTCGACGGCGAACTGCTGGTCCGCGGCGATGCCCAAGGCGCAGACCGGCACGGCGGTGCGGCGGCAAGCTTCAATGCGCTGCAGCAGCGGCTCGGGCGGAAGAATATCAGTGCCAAGGTCCAGGGCCAATATCCCGCCTTCGTCCGGCTCTACGACCTGTTGTTCGAAGGCGACGAGGATTTGCGCGGGCTAGGCTGGAGCGACCGGCGCGCGCGGCTGGAGTCTTTCATGGAGCGCCTCGACCCCGACCGCTTCGACCTCAGCCAGCTGGTCGAGGCCGTATCGTTCGACGCCTTGGCCGACATTCGCGCCGCCAGCCGCGACGAAGGCATCGAAGGCATGATGCTGAAGCGCCGTGACAGCCCGTACGTGCCGGGCCGCAAGGTCGGCCTATGGTATAAGTGGAAGCGCGATCCGCTGACGGCCGACTGCGTCATGATGTACGCCCAGCGCGGGTCGGGAAAACGGTCGAGCTATTACAGCGACTACACCTTCGGGGCCTGGACCGCGGACGGCGAGTTGCTGCCCGTCGGCAAGGCTTATTTCGGTTTCACCGACGACGAGCTGAAAATGCTCGACCGCTTCGTGCGAACGCACACGCTCAATCGCTTCGGGCCGGTGCGCGAGGTGGAGAAGAGCCTGGTGCTCGAAGTCGCGTTCGATTCGATCCACGCCAGCAAGCGCCACAAGTCAGGCCTCGCCATGCGTTTCCCGCGCATCAGCCGGATCCGGACGGACAAGCCCGCCCATGAAGCCGATACGATTGCGGCGCTCAACGCGCTTGTGACTTGAACGCCATCGCCTAATCTCCCGCCGAAACAGGGGAGTCGCGACATGAAGAAATTGATGCTGCTGGCCGCCATGCTGATGTCGAGCGCAGCGCAGGCCGAAACTTATGCGATCCAGGCGGGCCACCTGATCGTCGACGCCGCCAAGCCGGCGCGCGGCGCCTCAACCGTGATCGTCGAAAACGGGCGCATCAAGGCGATCGAAGATGGTGCCACGGCTCCGGCCGGCGCGACCGTCGTCGACCTTCGCGACCGGACGGTCATGCCGGGCATGACCGACGTTCACGTCCACCTGAGCTTCGACGCGGGACAGCCCTGGTATACTGGCTTCACCCCCAAATATTCCGAAAGCTATGCCGCGGTGACCGGTCTTTCCAACGCGCTCAAGATGGCCCGCGCCGGCTTCACCACCGTCCGCGACCTCGGCGGACCGCTCTATGGGTCGCTGGCGACCCGCGACGCGAGCCGCGACGGCACGTTCCCGGGACCCCGCATTCAGGTCGCGGGTCCTGCCCTGTCGATCATCGGCGGCCATGGCGACGATTCTGTCGGCCTCAACCCCGAGCTTGCCGAAGCCGTAAACGAGCGCGGCCAGATCGGCGTCTGCACCGGAACTGACGAATGTTCGCGCGCGGTGCGCAAGATCGCCGCGGCGGGCGTCGATGTTATCAAGTTCCATGCCACGGGCGGCGTACTCGACCCGGGTGCAATGGGGCTTGAGCAGCATTTCAGCGACGCCGAGATGAAGGCGATTGTCGACACGGCGCATAGCCTGCACCTCAAGACCGCAGCCCACGCGCACGGCGCGCGCGGCATCGAGGCCGCGGTCCGCGCGGGCGTCGATTCGATCGAACACGGCACCTTCGTCGACGACGCGGGCATTCGCGCGATGAAGGAACATGGCACCTACTACAGCGCGACCCTGATGGCCTTGAGCGGACTCAACCGGAATATCGGCAAGGGCATCTACGCCGCCAATAGCGAGGCGAAGGGGCGACAGGCGCTGGCCGCTTGGGGACAGGGACTGAGCCGGGCCTACAAGGCGGGCGTGAAGATCGCGCTCGGTACTGACGCCGCCGTATTTCCCCATGCCGAAGCGGGGCAGGAAGTCGGACTGATGGTCAGCAAGGGCGGAATGACGCCTCGCGACGCGCTGATCGCGGCGACCAAGGGCGGGCCGGACCTGATGGGCCTGTCGGGCGAGACCGGTACGCTCGAACCGGGCAAGTCGGCAGACCTGATCGCGGTCGATGGCGATCCGCTAACCGACCCCGCTGCCGTGACCCGCGTCAATTATGTGATGGTGATGGGCAAGCCGATCCCGATGAAGTGAGCGGCTTGGCCAGAACGACGAATTCGAGGTCGTCGCGCTTGGGCAGGCCGAAGCGGGGATCGGTCTTCGGAAAGGGTCGGCGCTCGCCGGTCAGTCGATAGCCGCGGCGTTCGTACCAGGCGATTAGCTCGGCGCGCTGGGCGATGACGGTCATTTCGGCGACGCTGGCTCCGTTCCGACGTGCATGCTCTTCCGCCGCCGCCAGCAGCCGCCGACCAAGACCGCCGGCCTGTCGGACAGGATCGACCGTCACCATGCCGATATAGGCGAGGCCGCCCGGTTTGGCGGTGACGGCGATGCACCCCGCCAGACGTTCCCCGTCGCGCGCCACGATGATCATGTCGTCGGGATTTCGCAGCATGGCAGCCAGCGCCTCGGGGTCGGTGCGCTGACCGTCGAGAAGATCGGCCTCGTGCGTCCATCCCGCCTTGGCGCTTTCGCCGCGATAGGCGCGGTGAATCAGCGCATGAAGGGCGTCGAGATCGGCGAGGGTGGCGGGTTCGAATCGCATGACTCTTCACTGCCGATCACGCAGGCAAAAGAAAACCCGGCCGGACCCATGGAGGTCCGACCGGGCATTTCCCCGCTCTGGGTAATTTGATCAGCCGAGCGGCTGAAGATTTACCGCTGCATATTTGCCGCGACGATCGACTTCGATGTCGAATTCGAAGCGGTCGCCTTCGTTGATGGTCGGCAGACCGGCGCGTTCGACGGCCGAGATGTGCACGAACGCATCCGGCTGGCCGTCGTCACGGCTGATGAAGCCGAAGCCCTTCATGGCGTTGAAGAACTTGACGGTGCCCTGGGCCTTTTCACCGGTCAGCTGGCGCTGCGGGCCGCCCATTCCGCCACCGGCCGCGCCTTCGCGCGGGGCCGACGAGCGGACGACTTCCATCGGTTCGCCGTCGATCTTGAGGTCGGTCGCCGACACGCGGCCACCGCGGTCGACCAGCGTGAATTCCAGCGGCTGGCCGTCGGCAAGGTCGGTGAGACCGGCCTGCTCGACCGCCGAAATGTGGACGAACACGTCTTCGCCGCCGTCATCACGGACGATGAAGCCGAAACCCTTTTGCGGGTTGAAAAACTTTACGACGCCCTTGCCTTCACCCACGACCTGGGGAGGCATGCCACCGCCGCGGAACCCGCCGCCACCGCCGCCGCCACGGAAACCACCGCCACCGCCACCGCCGCGATAACCGCCGCCGCCACCGCCGCCGCCGAAGCCGCCGCGATCACCAAAGCCGCCGCCACGATCGCCGAAGCCACCGCCGCCGCCAAATCCGCGATCCTGGAAACCGCCACCGAATCCGCCGCGATCGCCGAAGCCACCGCCGCCGCCGAATTCGTCGCCCCCGAAACCGTCACGCTTGTCACGGCCGCGTCCGCCGCGATCACCCTTACGCCCTCGATCGAAACCCATGAAAATCCAAACTCTCTTGTGCCCCGAAACGAATAACCAACGCGCTGGGCCATGGCGCAACCGGCCGCACGCGCGAGTCAGGCCCGTGCGCACGGTGCGATTCTCTACAGGAAAAACGGCGGAACTCCTAGCCTTTGCTTGGTTAAGGGTTGGAGCGCGGCGCAAATTGGGACTAGAGAGGGAAAAATCCTGCCGCCTCCGGGAGTTCTCGCGGGCTGCGTTGCTTGTGATCCGAGACCCCGATGGCCATCCATTTCCACGAAGAAGACCTCCCCTCAATCGACCTGTTCGATCCCGATTCTCCGATCGCGGTCGATACCGAAGCGATGGGCCTGATCCCCGGCCGCGACCGGCTGTGCCTGGTGCAGCTGGCGGACGGCAAGGGCGACGAGCATCTGGTGCGTTTCGGGCCGGACAGCGATTTCGCCGCGCCGAACCTGAAGGCGCTGCTGGCCGATCCGAATCGGCTCAAGCTCTATCATTTCGCCCGTTTCGACGTTGCGATCATGCGCGCCTACCTCGGCATCATGGCGGCGCCGCTCTATTGCACCCGCACCGCTTCGCGGCTGGTGCGCACCTACACCGACCGCCATGGTCTCAAGGAATTGGTCAAGGAACTGCTCGGCAGCGACCTCAGCAAGCAGCAGCAAACGAGCGATTGGGGCGCGCCGGACATAAATGACGCGCAACGCGAATACGCGGCGAGCGACGTCCGCTACCTTCACCGGTTGAAGGAAAAGCTCGACGAACGGTTGGCCCGCGAAAATCGCGTGGAACTGGCGCAGGCCTGTTTCGAATTCCTCCCGGCGCGCGCCCTGCTCGACCTCGCCGGCTGGGCGGAAACGGATATTTTCGCGCATAGCTAGGCCATGTCCGAAGCCGCCACTCGTGAACGCGCGATCAAGCGCCACTGGGCCGAACCGGGGAGCCGCCACGACAAGGTGGTGCGCTGGACCAAGTTCGGCCTGCCGCTGCTGATCGCGGCGCTCGGCCTCCTTCTGGTCGTGTCGCCGTTCGACAAGCGGGGCGATACCAGCTTCATCCTCGACAAGAACAAAGTCGACGAAGCGCAGGAGCGCATGCGCGTGGAAGCCGCCCGATATACCGGCGAGGACAAGGAGGGCCGGCCATTCCTGATCGTCGCCGACCGCGCCATCCAGCAATCGAGCAATGTCCCGGTCGTGATGATCGAAGGGATGCGTGCGCGCCTCGACCTCAGCGACGGCCCGCTCAATATCGGCGCCTTGCGCGGCATGTACGATATCGATGGCGAAAAGGTCGACATCAACGGCCCGGTAAAGGTTGTCGGGCCCGACAATTACTCGCTGTTGGCGCGCGATGTGACCGTCGACCTCAACGAACGGACCATGCGCTCGAACAAGCCCGTAACGGGAACGATGAAGCTGGGCGACTTTCGCGCCGGCAGCATGAGCGCCGATCTCGACCGGCGCGTGGTGCGCCTTGATGGCGGCGTACGCTTGAAAATTACGCAAGGGGCGGTCAGATGAGCGGCATGAAAACGTCGCATGCCTTGATCGCCGCCGGCACGGCTCTGGTCGCCTTGGCCGGGATGGCCCACGCGCAGGAAGGGATTTCCGCGCTGAAGGGCCACAACAGCCACGCGCCGATCGATCTCAGCGCCGACCATGCCGAAGCGCAGGATCGGGCCGACCGGGCGATCTTTTCGGGCAATGTCGTCGTCAAGCAAGACAATCTTACGTTGCGCACGGCGCGCATGACGCTTGCCTATGCCAACAACAATGGCCTCGACATCAACCGTATCGATGCCAGCGGCGGCGTGCTGATCACCAGCCCGAGCGAAACCGCCAAGGGAGACTTCGCGGTCTATGACCTCGACAAAGGCCTCATCACCATGGTCGGCAACGTCAGGCTGGACCGCGGCGGCAGTTTCCTAAGCGGCGGGCGCCTTACGCTCGACCTCAATACCGGCCGTGCCGTAATGGATGGCGGCCTGCGCGGCGTGAACCAGAATGGCGGCGGCCGCGTCACCGGTCGATTTACCGTGCCGCCCAAAAAATCGTGAACGACGCCGCGGCCTTGCTCGATACCAGCGCCATGACCGCCGCCAGCCCGGTGCGCGGGCTCGAGGTGCGCTCGATCGCCAAAAGCTATGACAAGCGGGCGGTGCTTCACGACGTTTCGATGACCGTGTCGCGCGGCGAAGTGGTTGGTCTGCTCGGCCCAAACGGGGCGGGCAAGACGACAAGCTTCTATTCGGTCATGGGGCTTGTCCGCCCGGACAGCGGCCGCATCATCCTTGACGGACAGGACATTACGCACCTGCCGATGTACCGCCGCGCCATCCTTGGCCTTGGCTACCTGCCGCAGGAAACATCGATTTTTCGTGGCCTGACGGTCGAGCAGAACATTCTGTCGGTGCTCGAAATCGCCGAACCGGATGCCGCGGCGCGCGAGGCTCGTCTCGACCAGCTGCTGGGCGAATTCGGACTCACTGGCCTGCGCCATTCGCCGGCGATGGCGCTGTCGGGCGGCGAGCGGCGGCGGTGCGAGATCGCCCGCGCGCTGGCCGCCGACCCGACCATCATGCTGCTCGACGAGCCGTTCGCGGGCATCGACCCGATTTCGATCAGCGACATTCGCGACCTCGTCAAGGACCTGAAACAGCGTGACATCGGCGTCCTGATCACCGACCATAATGTCCGTGAGACACTGGAAATCGTCGACCGCGCCTGCATCATCTACGACGGGCAAGTGCTGTTCGAAGGCACGCCGCAAGCGCTGGTCGCGGATGAAAATGTCCGCCGCTTCTACCTCGGCGAGAGCTTCGCGCTCTAGGATCGAAGGCTAGCGGCCATGGGGCTGGGTCCGCGTCTCGACATTCGCGTCTCGCAATCGCTGGTGATGACCCAGCAGTTGCAGGCTGCGATCAAGCTTCTGGCGCTGTCCAACCTCGAACTCGAATCCGTGATCGCCGAAGAGCTCGCGAAGAACCCTTTGCTCGAAGCCCGACCGGGCGAGGGCGGATCGGGCGAAACCGTCATCCTGCGCGAAGACCGCGAAACCGGCGACCAGCCCGCCGACCCGACCGGATCGGACGACCTCATTGCGAAGCTTGGCGGTGCCGACGACAGCCCCGTCGACATGGACTGGCGCGAAGCGGCGCTCGAGGTCGACAGCTTTGCCGACGTCGGCGGCGGATCGGGCGCGGAGGAAGCGTTCGACTTCGACCGGCTCGAAGGCGGCGAAGCGGGATTGGCCGAACATCTTATGGCACAGCTTCACGGCACCGGTGGCACGCTCGGTCGCCTTGCTGAAGCCATCGTCAACGAACTGGAAGAGACCGGCTATCTCGAAACCCCGCTCTCGACCATCGCGCAGGAGTGCGAAGCCAGCCTCAAGGAGGCGGAACAATCGCTTGCGCTGGTCCAGTCGCTCGACCCGCCAGGCATCGCCGCGCGCAGCCTGGAAGAATGCATCGCGCTGCAGGCAAAAGCGGTCGACCGATACGACCCGGCAATGGCGCGGCTAATCGCCAATCTCGATCTGCTGGCCAAAGGCCGCATGAACGATCTCAAGCGGATTTGCGGGGTCGACGAGGAAGATCTCGCCCACATGGTTCGCGAACTGCGCGCCTACGACCCCAAGCCCGGCTGCCGCTTTGTCGCCAAAGAGCCGGAAGCGATTTCACCCGATGTGTTCGTCCGAAAGACGCGCGAAGGCTGGACCGTCGAGCTCAACAATGCGGCGCTTCCGCGCGTCCTCGTCAACCGCCGTTACCATGCGGAGTTGAAGGCAGGGGCGAGTGACAAGGCGTCGAAGGCGTGGCTGACCGATCATCTGCAGAGCGCCAACTGGCTGGTGAAGGCGCTCGACCAGCGCGCCCAGACGATCATCAAGGTGGCGACCGAAATTGTGAAGCGGCAACAGGGCTTCTTCGAACAAGGCGTCGCTGCGCTAAAGCCGATGACCCTGGCGAAGATCGCCGAGGCGATCGAGATGCATGAATCGACCGTCAGCCGCGTCACGTCGAACAAATATCTGTCATGCGACCGGGGGATGTTCGAACTTAAATATTTCTTCGGCTCAGGCGTGGGCAGCGAGGACGGCGAGGGCGCGTCGGCCGAGGCGGTCAAGGCAGACATCAAAAAGCTGATCGATGCCGAAACCGATATCCTCAGCGACGATGCGATCGCGGGCATGCTGAAGGAAAAGGGCTACGACATCGCCCGTCGCACGGTCGTCAAATATCGCGAGGCGATGGGCATCGGTTCGTCGATCCAGCGTCGCCGCCAGCGAAAGATGACCGGCGGCTAGGTGTTAAGCGAAAGGCGCGCCCAGATCGGCAGGTGATCGCTGGCCTTGCGCGCTTCGGCGCTGGCATGGACGCCGGCCGCATCGATATGGAGCCGGTGATCGACCACGATCTTGTCGAGCGACGCGATGGGTCGGCGGCTGTGAAAACTGGGCCCGGTCGGCGCGATCCGGAAATTGGGTCCGAATTCGGACAGCGCACCGGTCGATTGCCGCCATTCGTTGGTGTCGCCCATCAGCACGGTCGGCATCGGCGCATGGAGCGCCCGGAGATGGCTCATGATCGCGCGGATCTGTCGGCGCCGCCACAAGCCGCTGAGGTCAAGATGCATGCCGACGACGCGCAGCGGACGGTCGTGTACCAGCAATTCGGCAATCACCGCGCCGCGCGGCTCGAGAGTCGGAAGGTGCAGGACCTCGTAGCCCATCACTTCGACATGGTGCTTCACCAAGATCGCGTTGCCGTGCCAGCCGAGGTTGCGGGTCGACAGGCCGAGCCGCTCCTCCAGTTTTTCGCCGAACGGAATGACGTGCGCGAGGCGCGAATGGCTAACCCCGAATTCGACCGGCCGGTACAGTCCGTGACCATCGATCAATTCGTGCGGGACGGCCGACGCACGGGTCCCGAAGCGGCGGTCGGCCTCCTGCAAGGCCACGACGTCGGCATCGATCTGCTGCAGGACATGAAGGATGCGATCGGGCCGTCGCTTGCGATCGGTACCGATGGCTTTGCGCATATTGTAGCTGGCAACGGTAACGGTCCGACTCATCGTGTCGCCAACCCCTGCCGTTGGTCGAGGTTCCGCCCGACGCGTTGTTCGAGACCTGGGCCCACCACTAGCGCATCGGCTGCTTGGCAAGTTTTCGAGCGAGCGTACGGCGATGCATTCCGAGCCGCCGTGCGGCTTCGCTGATGTTGAAATCGCTATCGGCCAGCGTCTTCTGGATTTTTTCCCACTCGAACACCTTGATCGATGTCGGGCGGGAGGAAATCGGCACCTCTGAATCGCCCTCCGTACGGAGGAAGGCGGCTTCCAGTTCGTCGGTAGTGCAGGGTTTGGGCAGATAGTGGGACGCGCCAAGCTTGATCGCTTCGACCGCGGTCGAGATACTTGCAAAGCCCGTCATGATGACAATGAACACATCGGGACAACTGCGCTTCAGCTGCTCGATCATCGACAGTCCGCTGTGCGTGCCGAGCTTCAGGTCGACGATCGCATAATCGAAGGAACGCTGGTCCAGAATCCCGGGCAGCGCCAGCGGATCGACGACCATGGTGACGTCGTAGCCGCGCCGTTCGAACGACCGGGTCAGCGTCTTGGCGAACACCGGGTCGTCATCGAGGATCAGGAGCTTCTTGCCCGTCACGATGCCCGCGCCTCCCGCATGATGGGCAGGACGATGGCGACGGAGGCACCGCCTTCCGCCCGATTTTCGATCTGCAAATAGCCGCCCAATTGCCGCGCCACGTGATTGGCGAGGAACAGGCCGATTCCGTGGCCCGGCCCTTTCGACGATTCATAGAGGTTTCCGGCCGTTTCGAGCAGGTCCTCGGGGAAACCCGGTCCGGAGTCGACCACCGCGATGCGCAATTCGCCCGCGCTGCGGCTCGCGACCAGCCGAATAATGTCGGAACCCGCTTCGTCGGCATTGTCCAAAATGCTGGAGAGCGCCTGCTGCAGGGCCGGCTGGAAAGCGATGAAGGCGCCGTCGGCGGCATCGAAGTCCCGTTCTACGACGCGTCCGGGCCTGCTTTCCTCCCACTTGTCGATCACATCGCTGAGCAGCGATCCGGCGTCCAAAACCTTCAATTCTTCGCTTCGCGCATAGCCGGACGAATGGAGAATGTTGGATACGATGGTCTTGCAGCGGTCGAGTTCGTGGAGCGCGAGATCCATTTCGGCGGCTAGTTCCTCGTCGTCGGCCAAGTGCTGGCTGCGGCGCCAGTCGGCGATCAGCACCGCGAGCGACGATAGCGGCGTGCCCAGTTCGTGCGCCGCCCCGCTGGCGAACAGGCCCATGCGCATGATCGCCAGATCCTCGACGCGCTTCTGCCCCAGTTCCGACAGGTGCTCGTCACGGAGACGCAGGTTGCGATTGATCCGGGCGGTTAGGATGGTGAGCAGGATTGCGACCAGCCCGAAAGACGACCAGCGACCGAAGGTCATGATCATTTCGGCGTCGCGGGCATCCCATGCCGACAGCACCAGCGGGACGTGACGAAAGCTCAATGCGCAGAAGAACAGGACGGAGCCGGCCGCGATCAACGCTGCGCGGGCGGGCGTCAGCAGGATCGCCGCCAGCACCACGTGCAACAGGTAGAGGAAGCAAAAAGGGTTGTCGGTACCACCGCTGAGATAGAGCTGGACCGTTAGCGCGACGACGTCGAAGCCCAAGGCGAGCATGAAGTTGGGGTGCGCGCCGGACCGGGCGAGCCGACCGACGAAAAGCAAATTCACGACGACCTGGAGCGCGATCATCCCCAGCATCGGCAGCAGCGGAAGATTCACGCCCAGCAACACGACGCTGGCGCCGATGGCGGCGAGTTGGCCGGTGATCGCGATCCAGTTCAGCAGCACCAACTGCCGCATGTTCTGGCGGGCAACGTGGAACGCGAAAGGCACCGTCGTTCCGGGCGTCACTGCGCGCGAGCGGCCGTCGGCCAGGCGACCTGCATCGGGGATGGCGACCGACGAGTTCATCGCATTCCTTTAGGATGAGTGACGGCCGACGTCGACCGCGCGGCCGCTCAATTGGCTGCCTTGGTCCCCCACTCCTTATTCGCCGCCAATGCGCCGAGCGTGCAGGCGACGCCCGAGAGGAGATAGAGGCCCACTGCCCACAGGCCTAGGTTCTTGGCGAGCAGCAATGCCACGAGCGGCGCGAAACCGGCACCGAAGAACCATGCGCTGTTGGCGACGATCGCGGCCCCGGTGTAGCGGTGGTACTGGCTGAAGCGCGAATTGACCGCGCCCGACGATTGTCCAAACGCCAGCCCGAGCAGGACGAAGCCCATGATGAGGTAGGCGGCCTCGCCAAACGGGCCTGCTGCCAGCAGCTGGGGTGCGAAGCCGCTGAAGGCACCGATCAATACCGCCGATACCCCGAGCAGCGAGCGCCGTCCGAAGCGGTCCGCAAGCAGGCCGGATATCGCCACCGCTGCAAGGCAAAGCACTGCGCC
This sequence comes from Sphingomonas jaspsi DSM 18422, assembly GCF_000585415.1. Lineage (NCBI taxonomy): Bacteria > Pseudomonadati > Pseudomonadota > Alphaproteobacteria > Sphingomonadales > Sphingomonadaceae > Sphingomonas > Sphingomonas jaspsi. Next base: position 348,158 of record NZ_KK073876.1, read on the forward strand.
GACGGTTTCGATGACCAGGAATCGCACGACGCTTTCGTTGGTGGTGAGGCGCACCCATGACAGCGGGAACACGGTCACCAGATGGAACAATGCGAAGCTGGCGAGCGGCGCGAGCGAGCCGAGAATGATCGTCCGCCATTCGCTGCGCAGCGCCTCGAACGGCGGCGAGGGCTGCAGTTCGCGACTTTCGAACAGGCGGCGGAATTCGGGCGTCGCCACCAGCCGAAGCCGGGCGAACAGCGCGACGACGTTGATCGCCAGCGCCACGAAGAAGGGATAGCGCCAGCCCCAAGTGAGGAAGTCCTCGCTGGTCAGGATTGCCGCGAAATAGGCGAACAGGCTGCACGCCACGATCAGGCCGAGCGGGGCGCCCAGCTGAGGGATCATCGCGTACCAGCCCTTGCGGTCGTCGGGCGCGTTCAAGGTCAGCAGGGACGGCATGCCGTCCCAAGCGCCGCCGAGTGCAATGCCCTGCGCCAGCCGGAAGCCGCCGAGCAGCCAGATCGAGGCCGCGCCGATGTCGCGATAGCCGGGCAAGAGCGCGATCGCGATCGTCGCACCGCCCAGCAGGAACAGCGCGATCGTCAGTTTGACGCCTTTGCCGTAATGGGCGTCGATGTAGGTGAACAGCATTGTCCCGATCGGCCGCCCGACGAAGGCCAGCGAAAAGAGCAGGAAGGAATAGGCCGTGCCCGTGACCGGATCGACGAACGGGAAGACCAGCGAGGGAAATACCAGGACCGAGGCCAGCGCGTAGACGAAGAAGTCGAAGAATTCGCTGGTGCGGCCGATGATCACGCCGATCGCGATTTCGCCCGGCCGGACGCCATGCCCGTCGGCGTTCAACCGCTGCGCATCGCGCTCAAGTCCGGTCGTATTGGGCGTTGAAAGCGATGCCGACATGTCCAGTCCTTCCCGTGCGCGTCGCAGCCGGATGGCTGGCGATGGCCGCGCTTGTCGTGGTGGTGCTCTTTGGCGCATTATCGCACGCCTGTGGATTGGACAAAATGTCCAATGTCTCTTGCATGGTCGGTCCGCTAAGCGCTGCAACATGAACCGCATTTCGACCTTGAACAGATTGGGCGCGCCCCTCTTGGCTGCGCTCGCGCTGGCGGCATGTTCGCGCGACGTGTTCAATCCCGCCGGCGACATCGCCCTGCAACAGCGCGACCTCATCTACATTTCGGTCGTGATGATGCTGCTCATCATCGTTCCGGTGATGATCATGATCATCTGGTTTTCGTGGCGTTATCGCAAGGGCGGCGGCGCCACCTACGATCCCAAGTTCGACCATAGTACGTCGCTGGAGCTGGTGATCTGGTCGATGCCGCTGCTGATCATCATCGCGCTCGGCGCGGTGACCTGGTCCAGCACGCACCTGCTCGACCCGTTCCGCCCGCTCGACCGCCAGTCGGAGCGCGGCCGCAAGGTGGTGTCCAACCTGCCGCCGCTGAAGGTCCAAGTGGTGTCGATGGACTGGAAATGGCTGTTCATCTACCCGGACCAGAAGGTCGCCACGGTCAACGAACTGGTGGTCCCGGTCGATCGAGAGGTGAAGTTCTTCATCACCTCATCAAACATGATGAACGCCTTTTACGTGCCGACGATGGCCGGCATGATTTACGCGATGCCCGGCATGCAGAGCCAGATGCACGCGGTCATCAACCGCCCGGGTTCCTGGCAGGGCATGTCTGCCAACTACAGCGGCGAAGGCTTTAGCGACATGCGGTTCGCGGTCCGCGCGGTCAGTGAGGCGGAATTCGCAACCTGGGCGTCGGCCCTGAAGGCCGAGCCGAAGGCGCTCGACAACGCGACCTATGCGAAGCTGGAATTGCCAAGTCAGAAGGTACCGGTCATCCGCTTCGCGTCGGTCGATGGCGACCTGTATCGACGAATCCTCGAGCGTTGCGTCAAACCGGGATCGGTGTGCATGACCGACATGTCGGGGCATCATCCTGCACCGGCCACGACGAGCAGCGACAAGGCCACCGGGAACGTCGGATCGCCCGAGCCGATGGCGCACCACCCATGACCGCCGCGCTCTTTTCCTCCCTTTCGCTCGCTACGGAGCAACATGTGTCCGAACCTGCCCCGACGTCCCTCATCTTCGGTCGCCTGACTTGGGACAGCGTGCCGTTTCACGAGCCGATCGTGTTCGGCACCTTCGCTGTCGTCGCTTTGATGGGTGCGGCGATCCTGTTCCTCATCACCAAATATCGCCTGTGGGGACCGCTGTGGCGCGACTGGATCACGTCGGTCGACCACAAGAAGATCGGCATCATGTACATCATCCTGGGCGTGGTGATGCTGCTGCGCGGATTCGCCGACGCGCTGATGATGCGGTTGCAGCAGGCGATCGCGTTCGGCGGTAACGACGGCTACCTGCCGGCCCATCATTACGACCAGATCTTCACCGCGCACGGGACGATCATGATCTTCTTCGTGGCGATCCCGCTAATCGTCGGCATCGTCAACTTCGTCATGCCGCTGCAGATCGGGGCGCGCGACGTCGCCTTTCCCTACCTTAACAATCTGAGCTTCTGGCTGACCGCCGCCGGTGCCGTACTGGTCATGATTTCGCTGTTCGTCGGTGAATTTTCGACTGCCGGCTGGCTCAACTACGTCCCGGTCGCGAACATCCAGAACAGTCCGGGCGTCGGGCCGGATTATTATCTCTGGGCACTGCAGATAGCGGGCATCGGCACGACCTTATCCAGCGTCAACATGGTCACCACGGTGATCAAGATGCGCGCGCCGGGCATGAGCCTGATGCAGATGCCGGTGTTCACCTGGACCGCCTTCTGCAGCAACATCCTCGCGCTCGCCATCTTTCCGGTGCTGACCGGCGCCTTCGCCCTGCTGCTGCTCGACCGCTACGTCGGCACCAACTTCTTCACCAACGATCTCGGCGGCAACCCGATGATGTACTGGAACCTGGTGTGGGTCTGGGGTCATCCGGAAGTTTACGTCCTGATCCTGCCGGCGTTCGGCATCTATTCCGAAATCACCTCGACCTTCTCGGGAAAGCGGCTGTTCGGCTATTCGTCGATGGTCTACGCGACCGTCGTCATCACGATCCTCAGCTATCTCGTCTGGCTGCACCACTTCTTCACCATGGGATCGGGCGCCAGCGTCAACAGCTTTTTCGGCATCGCGACGATGATCATCTCGATCCCGACCGGGGCGAAGCTCTTCAACTGGCTGTTCACAATGTATCGCGGCCAGATTCGGTACGACGTGCCGATGATGTGGGTGGTCGGGTTCATGATCACCTTCGTCGTCGGCGGCATGACCGGCGTGATGCTTGCGATCCCCTCAGCCGACTTCGTCCTGCACAACTCGCTGTTCCTCGTCGCCCACTTCCACAACGTCATCATCGGCGGCGTGGTGTTCGGCCTGTTTGCCGGCATCCAGTACTGGTTCCCCAAGGCTTTCGGGTTCCGCCTCGACCCGTTCTGGGGCAAGATGAGCTTCTGGGGCTGGCTGATCGGATACTGGCTGGCCTGGACCCCGATTTACATCGTCGGGCTGATGGGGACGACGCGGCGCGTGCGCCATTTCGACGATCCGTCGATGCAGATCTGGTTCGTGCTCGCGCTCATCGGCGCGGTCATCATCCTGCTGGGCATCGTCGCCTTCCTCATCCAGATCGCGGTCAGCATCAAGAATCGCGACCAGTTGCGCGACACGACCGGCGATCCGTGGGACGGTCGGACGCTCGAATGGTCGACCAGCTCGCCGCCACCGGAATATAATTTCGCGTTCACGCCGGTCGTCCACGACATCGACGCCTGGTACGACATGAAGAACCGCGGGCACCGGCGCCCGGCCGACGGCTACCGGTCCATACACATGCCGAAAAACACCGGTGCGGGCGCGATCCTGTCGGCCATCTCGGTCGTGTTCGGGTTCGCGATGATCTGGCACATCTGGTGGCTTGCCATCCTGTCGTTCATCGCCCTGATCGGCGGCGCGATCTACCACAGCTTCAACTTCGACCGCGACCGCGACATCCCGGCCGACGAAGTGGCGGCGGTGGAAGCCAGGACGCACGCCCTTGTCGCGGGGGGAGCCAACTGATGTCGACATCGAACCTCAAGGCCGAAGTCGTCGACTTCTACCTTACGGATGAAGATCATTCGCACGACGTAGCGGCAACGACCGACCTAGGCTTCTGGATCTACCTGCTGACCGACGCCCTGTTATTCGCATCGATCTTCGCGACCTTCGGCGTCCTTGGAAAGGCATTTGCCGGCGGGCCGCAACCGGCCGAGATTTTCGATCTCAAGCTGGTCGCGCTCAATACCGCCATCCTGCTGGCGTCGTCGGCCACCTTCGGCATGGCGATGCTGTCGGCCTACAGCGGGTCGATCAAAGGGCTGTATCGCTGGCTGATCGTGACGGGCCTGCTGGGCGCCAGCTTCGTCGGGATCGAGCTTTACGAGTTCGGTCACCTCATCGCCGAGGGCGCCGTCCCGCAGCGCAGCGGCTTCCTGTCGGCGTTCTTCACCCTGGTCGGGACCCACGGGCTGCACGTCACCAGCGGGATCGTCTGGCTGTGCGTATTGCTGTTCCAGTTCCGCAAGAAGGGCATCACAGCGCCGATGATGCGCCGCCTGTCGTGCCTCAGCATGTTCTGGCACTTCCTCGACGTCGTCTGGATCGGCGTTTTCACCTTCGTCTATCTGCTGGGATTGATCGGATGAGCAGCCACCATCACGACGAGGCGCCGCGGCTCGCCCCCGAATATATCGCCGAGGCGCGCAAGGATTATACGATCGGGCTCATCGCCTCGGTCGTCCTGACCGCGATACCGTTCGGCCTGGTCATGGGCGGTGCGTCGGGCAGCCTTGGCGTCGTTTTGACGATCGTCTTCGCGGCGCTGGTCCAGATCGTCGTCCATATCCGCTTCTTCCTGCACGTGACCGCACGCGCGCAGGGTGGGTGGAGCCTGATCACCACCGTGTTCACGATCGTCATCCTGGCGATCATGATCGCGGGTTCGGTGTGGATCATGTACCATCTCAACGCCAACATGATGCCGGGCATGGGAACCGGCGGGGAAGCGCCACCGCTTTGACGCCGACCCGGCGCAAGATGGTCGTGTTCGCGCTGTTCCTGCTGGCGTGGGCAGTCGTTTTCGCGGGCCTGGGCGTCTGGCAGGTGCAGCGGCTGCATTGGAAGCGGGCGCTGATCGCGTCGGTCGAACACAAGCTGGCGTCGGCGCCGGTCGACCTGCCGCCTAAATCGTCATGGAGCCGCCTGGCCTCGCCGACCAACGAATATCTGAAGGTCCGGGTGCGGGGCGTCTTTCGGGAACGCGATGCCGTCCGCGTCGACGCGCTGACCGAGCTGGGTGCGGGCGACTGGCTGCTCACGCCCCTTGCCACCGCTCAAGGGACGATATGGGTCAACCGCGGGTTCGCGCCTAAGGACAGTACGGTGTCGCTTAGACCGGTCGGGCCGCAGCCCGTCGTCGTCACTGGCCTGCTGCGCATGTCCGAACCCGATGGCCGCTTCCTCAGGCCCAACCGGCCCGGCGAAGGCCGCTGGTTCAGCCGTGACATCGCGGCAATGTCCGCGACCCGCAGGATCGACGATGCGGCCCCGTTCTTCATCGACGAAGCGCGCCAAGGCACCCTCACCAACTATCCCGTCGGCGGCCTCACCGTCACCAGGTTCCGCAACAGCCACTTGGCCTATGCGCTGACGTGGTTCGGATTGAGCCTGCTATGTTTGTTCGGCCTTTTCCAGCTGACGCGCCGACCTGCGTGAGCGGTCAGACGTCCAGGTTGGCGACGCTCAGCGCATTTTCCTGGATGAATTCGCGGCGCGGTTCGACCACGTCGCCCATCAGCCGGGTGAAAATCTCGTCGGCGACGTCGGCCTGCGCGACTTCGACCCGCAGCAGCGAACGATTGGCCGGGTCGAGCGTGGTTTCCCACAGCTGCTCGGCGTTCATTTCGCCAAGGCCTTTGTAGCGCTGGATGCTCAGGCCGCGGCGGCCCGCGGCGAGCACGGCGTCGAGCAGCTCCGAAGGTCGCGTGACGGCCACCGCCTTGCGGGTGTCGGCGACTTCCTCGCCATCCTCGGCTTCGGCTTTCGCGGCGGCTTTGACGGTCCGGAGCGACCCCGGTGCGGCGTAGGTCGAAGCCTGTTCCGCGACCAGCGCGTGAAGCTTGCGCGCTTCGGCGGAAACGAGAAAGCTGGGTTCGATGACATAGGCGTCGGTGACGCCGCGCCACAGCCGCTTCAGGACATAGCCGCCCTCGACGCCGACTTCGCCGGACCACTGCGCTTCCTCGTCGCCGCGACCGAGCCATTCGGCGACCTTGGCGATCGCCTTGGCGCGGCCATCGGCACTGAGGTTGGGGTCGAGCGCGCCGGTCAGCGCCAGCGCTTCGAGCATCGCATAATCATACTTGCGCGGCGCGTAGCGCATGAGTGTGCGCACGCGGCGGGCATGGTCGACCAAGCTGCGCAGGTCGTCTCCGCTGCGCGGACCTTCGCTGCTGTCGAACAGCAGGCCTTCCAGCCCGGCATCGACCAGATATTCGTCGAGTGCGGCATCGTCTTTCAGGTAAACCTCGCTGCGTCCGCGCGCGACTTTGTAGAGCGGCGGTTGGGCGATGTAGAGGTGCCCTGCTTCGATCAGCTCAGGCATCTGGCGATAGAAGAAGGTCAGCAGCAGCGTGCGGATATGCGCGCCGTCGACGTCGGCGTCGGTCATGATGACGATCTTGTGGTAGCGCAGCTTTTCGAGGTTGAATTCCTCTCGCCCGATCGAGGTGCCGAGCGCCTGGATCATCGTCCCGATTTCCTTGGACGACAGCATGCGGTCGAATCGCGCGCGCTCGACGTTCAAAATCTTGCCCTTGAGCGGCAGGATCGCCTGGTAATGGCGGTCGCGGCCCTGCTTGGCTGACCCGCCTGCCGAATCGCCTTCGACCAGGAACAGTTCGGACTTGGACGGATCGCGTTCCTGGCAGTCGGCGAGCTTGCCGGGGAGGGAGGCGATGTCCATCACGCCCTTGCGCCGGGTCAGCTCGCGCGCCCTCTTTGCGGCTTCGCGAGCGGCGGCGGCGTCGATGATTTTCTGGATGATGGCGCGGGCGTCGGCCGGATGTTCCTCCAGCCATTCGCTCATCTTGTCGCTCATCAGCGCTTCGAGCGGCTGGCGCACTTCAGAGCTGACCAGCTTGTCCTTGGTCTGGCTACTGAATTTGGGATCGGGCAGCTTAACCGACACGATGGCGGTCAGGCCTTCGCGCATATCGTCGCCCGTCAGCGTGACCTTTTCCTTCTTCAGCATACCCGACTTGTCGGCATAGCTGTTGATGGTGCGGGTCAAAGCGGCGCGGAACGCGGCCATGTGGGTGCCGCCGTCGCGTTGCGGAATGTTGTTGGTGAACGGCAGGACGTTTTCGTAATAGCTGTCGTTCCATTCGAGCGCGACGTCGATGCCGATGCCGTCACGGACCGCCGAAATAGCGATCGGTTCGGGGAACAGCGGCGTCTTGTTGCGATCGAGATATTTCACGAAGGCCGCAATGCCGCCTTCGTAATACAGCTCATGCTCGACCCGTTCTTCATGGCGCGCATCGGCCAGGATCAGCCGCACGCCCGAGTTGAGGAAGGCGAGCTCGCGATAACGATGTTCGAGCTTTTCGAAATCGAATTCGGTGATCTTAAAGGTCGCGGGGCTCGGCAAGAAGGTGACGCAGGTGCCCTTCTTGCCCGCCGGCGCGGGGCCGACGACCTTGAGCGGCGCCACGGCGTCGCCAAAGGCGAAGCGCATGTAATGCTCCTGCCCGTCGCGCCAGATGGTAAGGTCGAGCCATTCGCTCAGCGCATTGACGACGCTGACGCCGACGCCGTGGAGACCGCCCGACACCTTATAGGCATTGTCGTCGCTGGTGTTTTCGAACTTACCGCCGGCGTGAAGCTGGGTCATGATGACCTCGGCCGCCGATACGCCCTCTTCAGAATGGATGTCGGTCGGAATCCCGCGGCCGTTATCCTCTACCGTGACCGATCCGTCCGGGTTGAGCTGAATGAGGATGCGGTCGCAGTGACCCGCCAGCGCCTCGTCGATCGCATTGTCGCTGACTTCGAAGACCATGTGGTGGAGACCCGAACCGTCGTCGGTGTCGCCGATGTACATGCCGGGGCGCTTGCGGACTGCGTCGAGGCCCTTCAGGACCTTGATGCTGTCGGCGCCATATTCATTCTTGTTGGGATCAGTAGCCATGGTTCAGTCTATAGGGGCTGCGACTCCCGCGCACAACGCGCACGCGCGCGTACGCGAGAGATTTCGCTAGCGATTACGCTCGAATTTTAAGCGCCGGCGCCATTGGGACGACCGCCGCGACCGCGGAAGCCCTGCCCCTGCCCGCCGCCACCGCCGAAACGACGGCCGCCGTTCGGGCGCTGACCCTGCGGACGCTGCTGCCCTTCACCGTGGCGCTGACCCTGCGGACGCTGGCCTTCGCCATGGCGATGCCCGCCATCGCGGTTGGGGCGGCGCTCGGCCTGGACCGGGCGGCCGAACTGGTCGAATTCGCGCGGGCCGTCCTGACCGCGGTTGCGGTTGGCGCGGCGCTGCTGGTCGCCGCGCCTGTCAGCTTTCACATCGGCGCCGGCTTTGATCTCCGTGACGGCCTTGATGCGACGGCCCTGGTTAGGCTGGCGCTCGCGGACGTCGGTCTTCTTGGGCGCCGGCTTGAGGCGCTTGATCGCTTCAACCGCGGCCATGAAGCCTTCGGGCAGCTTGGCTTCGGGCAGCGTCATCTTCACCAGCTTCTGGATATCGCGCAGGTTGATGCGCTCGTCCGGGCTGCAGAAGGCGATGGCTTCACCCTCCGCTCCGGCGCGCGCGGTGCGACCGATGCGGTGGACATACTGCTCCGGAACATCCGGCAGGTCGAAGTTGAAAACATGGCTGACGCCCGGAATGTCGATGCCGCGCGCGGCAATATCGGTCGCGATCAGGATCGGCACTTCGCCCGAGCGGAACAGCGCCAGCGCCCGTTCCCGCTGCGCCTGACTCTTGTTGCCGTGAATGGCGTTGGCCGGAATTCCCGCCGCTTCGAGGAAGCGGACGATCTTGTCGGCGCCATGCTTGGTACGGCTGAACACCAGCGCGCGATCGAGATCGATTGATTGCAGCTTCAGCGTCAGTAGCGCCTGCTTTTCGGCCTGATTGACGAAGGTCACCGTCTGCGCGACGCGGTCGGCGGTCTTGGCCACCGGGGTCACCGCGACTTCGGCGGGATCGGTGAGGTAGGCGTCCGCGAGCTGGCGGATGCTTTTGGGCATGGTCGCCGAGAAGAACAGGGTCTGACGCTTCTCCGGAATGAGCTTCACAATCCGCTTCAGCGCATGGATGAAGCCAAGGTCGAGCATCTGATCGGCCTCGTCGAGGACGAGGATTTCCAGCGCCGACAGGTCGAGCACGCGCTGGTCGACCAGGTCGAGCAGGCGGCCCGGCGTCGCGACAAGGACGTCAAGGCCGCGGCCGACTTCGCGGATCGATTTCGGCACGGGAACGCCGCCGAAGATCACGCCGACGCTGATATGCTGGCCCTTGGCGTACATCCGCGCGCTTTCGGCGATCTGCGCCGCCAGTTCGCGGGTCGGGGCGAGCACGAGCATACGGGCGCGGCCCGGGATCGGGCGGCCCTTGGACGCCTGCACCAGCCGATCGAGCGACGGAAGCATGAAAGCAGCGGTCTTGCCGGTGCCGGTCTGGGCGATGCCCAGCAGGTCTCGCCCGGTCAGCACCGTCGGAATGGCCTGCGCCTGGATCGGCGTCGGCGTGTCATAATCCTTAGCGGCGAGCGCATCGAGCAGCGGCTGCGAGAGGCCAAGGTCGGTAAATTTGGTCAATTGAAATTCCATTATGCAAAGCGAGCGGCCGCGCCTGTCAGGCACGGACCGGTCGGGGTTTGGTTGAGCACCCCGCGTGAATTGGGAAGCCGGTTGGTTCCGGGTCGAAGCGCGGGCCGATCGTCATCGCGATCGTTCACGCCGCTTGCTTGGCGCTTCGAATGTTGCGGTGCGATATAGGGATTTTTGTGGATAAGTCCAGTCAGGCCGCGGAAACCGCCCCGTCGACGACATGGAAGCGGGTGGCCGGGCCGATTCCTTCGAACAGTTCGGGCTCGGTTGCGGTAAGCCAGACCTGGCCGTTCCCCGACAGCCGTTCGAACAGCGCCAGGCGTCGATTGGGGTCGAGGTGAGCGGCGACTTCATCTAGCAACAGGATGGGCGGCGCGCCCCGTCGCTCGGCGACCAACCGGGCGTGGGCGAGGATGATACCGATCAGCAACGCCTTCTGCTCACCCGTCGAGCCGCGCGACGCCGGCTGTTGCTTGGCGAGGTGGGTGACCAGCAGGTCTTGCCGATGCGGACCTTCGGTCGCGCGCCCCGCCGCCGCGTCGCGCCCGCGATTGGATTTCAGTTGGTGAGCGAGATTGTTGCGCGACCATCCCTCGAGGCTCAGGCCTGCGCGCGGGAAGTCGCCGTCCGGCGACGCGCCGATCGCCTCGCCCAGCGCATCGACCGTGCGCTGGCGCGCCGCCGCGACGGCCTCTCCATGCTCTGCCATGCCGACTTCGAGCGCCGACAGCCAATCGGGGTCGGCATGGTCGGGCTCGGCCAGCAGCTTGTTCCGCGCCCGCATGGCCGCTTCATAGCGTGCCGCATGGCTCGCGTGCCCCGGCTCCAGCGCCAGCGTCAGCCGGTCGAGGAATCGTCGACGCCCTCCCGCGCTTTCCGTGAACAGCCGGTCCATGGCAGGCGTCAGCCACAGCACCGAGAGCCATTCGGACAGCGAATTTACCGATGCTGCCGCGCCGTTGATGCGGACCTGACGGCGATCGGGCGCAGTCGCACTGGCGCCGGTGCCGAGTTCGACATTGCCATCCAGCTTAGCCGCAATGGCAAATCCGCCCGGCCCGTCGCTTCGCGCCATCTCCGAAATCGGGACCTGCCTGAGGCCGCGCCCCGGTGTCAGCAGCGACACGGCTTCAAGGATGTTGGTCTTGCCCGACCCGTTCGGCCCGCTGAGCAGCACGAATCCGTCGCGAGCGGCCAGCGCGGCGTCGCGGTGGTTGCGGAAATCGGTCAGCGAGAGGCGGACGATGGCGGCCATGGCGACGGCTTAGCCGCGCTGGGGCCGCCGGTCGATGACTTCGAAATGGACCGCGTATTCGTCGAAGCGGCTGAGGACGGCTTGTGCAGCCGCAGGCACGTGGCTGACAGCATAGTCCTCGCCTATGAAGGCGCGGATCGCATCGAGGCTGTCAAACCACATCAGCGTCTGAAACTCGACCTCATCGCCAAGGTCGCGGCGCATCAGGTCGATATGCCGGAAGCCGGGGATGGCCCGCGCCTCGATCCCCGGGATCACCTCGCCACGAACGATCCGCTCATACGCATCGGCGTTGGCCGCTGTCGTCCAGCCCCGCCATTGCCGACAAATCATCAGACCCGCATCGGCATCAAAACGTACAGCGCGCTGCTCTTGTCGTTTTCGCGCAGCAGTGTTGGAGCCGCCGCGTCCGCCAAATGGACTTCGACCGCATCGCCTTCGATCTGCTGGAGGATGTCCATCAGGTAGCGGGCGTTGAAGCCGATCTCGAGTCCGTCGTTGCCATAGTCGGCCGGCAGTTCCTCGACCGCCAGGCCGTTTTCCGGGCTGGTCACGCTGAGCGTCACCTTGTCGCGGTCGAGCGCCATCTTGACCGCACGGGTCTTTTCGCTGGCGATGGTCGCAACGCGATCGACGCCCGCCATGAAACTTTTCGGGTCGAGCTTGAGCAACTTGTCGTTGCCGGTCGGAATGACGCGGTTGTAGTCGGGGAAGGTGCCGTCGATTAGCTTGCTGGTCAGCACCGCGCTGCCGAGGCCGAAGCGGACCTTGGTGCCCGACAGAGACACTTCGACCGTGCCTTCGACCTCATCGAGCAGCTTGCGCAGCTCGCCGACGCACTTCTTCGGGATGATGATGTCGGGCATGCCGTCGGCGCCATCGGGCTTGTCGACCGTCACGCGGGCCAGGCGGTGGCCATCGGTCGCCGCGGCCTTCAGCTTGTCGTCGGCGACATGCAGGAAGATGCCCATGAGATAGTAGCGGGTTTCTTCCGACGAGATGGCGAAGCGGGTCTTGTCGATGATCTGGCGCAGCGTCGCAGCCTGCAGTTCGAAACGGGTCGGCAGCTCGCCTTCCGCGATCACCGGGAAATCGTCGCGCGGCAAGGTTGACAGGTTGAAGCGGGCCCGACCGGCGACGACCTGCATCTTGCCGTCGGCGGCGCTGAGTTCGACCTGGCTGCCCTCGGGAAGCTTGCGCACGATGTCGAAGAAGGTGTGGGCCGACACGGTCGTCGCGCCAGCCTGCGATACCTGCGCAGGCACGCTTTCATCGACCTGCAGGTCGAGATCGGTCGCCATCAGGCGGATCGAGCCATCGTCCTTGGCGTCGATCAGCACGTTGGACAGGATCGGAATGGTATTGCGCCGTTCGACCACCGACTGGACATGGCCCAGGCTCTTGAGGAGGGTCGCCCGTTCGATCGTCGCCTTCATGTGATTGGATCCTTGCCCCGAAATCAGATTGGTTCGCCCTTCGTTATAGCGAGGCGAGCGAGGGGCGGAAGCGCTAAATTGGTGTTACGGCAGCCTGTCCGACGCCGCTACCGGCGGGCCCTCGCCGCCCTCCCTGATCGAGGCCAGCTTGGCGGCCAATTCGGCTTGGTCGATCGGCTTGGTCATGAAGTCGGTCAAGCCGACCCCTTGGTAAAACCGCCTTCGCTCGGGCGATGCATCCGCGGTCAGGGCAATAATCGGGATTTCGGCCCAGGCGCCGCCCGACGCGCGGATGGTGCGGGTGGCGGCAAGGACATCCATCTCGGGCATCTGCATGTCCATCAAGATCGCATCTTAGCGCCGCGCAGCCGCCGCCTCGACCGCTGCCCGGCCATTGTCGACCAGGTCGACGCGATGGCCCATCTTCTTCAATAACGCGCCGATCAGCATCTGGTTGACCGGATTGTCTCCCGCGACGAGCAGCGAGAGTGAACTATCCGATGGAAGGGCGGGCTCTGACGACCAGCCAGGTCGTGTGGTCGGCAACGCGTCCAACGCCGCATCTTCAAGCGTAAGCCTGACCCACAAGGTCGACTCAATCCCCGATTTGGTCTCGACCTCGATCTCCCCGCCCATCGCGCTCTAGCTGGGCATCAACACCGCATCGAGGCGGTGGATCACACCATTGCTGCGTTTTTCGTCAGTCCCAACCAGCCGGGCCTTGGTTCCGGCACCGTCCTCGAGGACGACAGCGTCTCCATCACGCGTTGCCGTGATCGTTCCGCCGCCCATCGTCGGTAGATTGGTCTTTCCCTTGCCGGCGTCGATCGCCTTGCCGATATCTTCGGCAAGGATGGTTCCCGGCAGGATGTGGTACGTAAGCACGCCCGTCAGTTCCTGACGCGCGTCATCCTTCATCAGCGTGTCGAGCGCGCCCGCCGGCAACTTGTCGAAAGCGGCGTTGGTTGGGATCAGCACGGTATAAGGTCCAGGGCCTGCCAGGGTGCCGTCAAGGCCGGTGGACTTTACGGCCTTCTGGAACGTCGTTGCGTCGCCGAACCCGTCGCTGATCGTATTGTCGCCGGACGCTTCCTGCGCTGCTGGACTGCCCGTTTTGTCGGCAGTCTCGTTGCTGCAGGCTGCAAGACCCACCAGCGCCGTCGCGGCAGCCGCCAGCATGAGCTGTCTGAACGCCATAACTATTCTCCTGAAAAAACGGGGCGGCACCGGAATGCCGCCCGCTATCGTCAGACCAGTGCGTTGATCACAGCAGTGATCAGCTGCGTCGTCGGGTCGACACGATAAATGTAGCCGTCGTTATATCGATACCAGTCGTTCGGCGTATCATAGTAGCGGTCGCGGTACGACAGCGGCACATTGTAGACCAAATAGGCCGGCGGCAACGGCTGGCCGACCGACAGGTCGCCCGCCAGCAGCGCGGCGATACCGCTAATCAGGCCGTTCCCTGGATTGACGCTGTAGATCGCCCCGTCGCCGTAGCGATACCACATGTCGCCGTTGTCCGGATAAAAGGTCCGGTACTGATACGGCACGTTGTAGTAGTTGTAGCTCATCGGATAGCTGTCACCGACGGGATAGTAATAATAATCCCGGTCGTTCGCAGGGAACAGCGCTTCGATGAGACCGCCCTCGCGGCGAACGCGATAGATGTAATCGCCATCCTCGCGGTAGTAGTAGTGGTCGTCGTCACGATACCAGTCGCGGTACGGGCCCCCGAGCACGCTGGCGGCCAGCGCCGCCGGAAGCGTCGTCCCGACGATCTTCTTGGCCTGTCCCGGGGGAAGGCAGCCATTGCCCTTCTTTGCGAGCCCCGGCGGGCAGCCTTCGAAACGGGAGAGCCCATTATTGTCCCAGCGGGGGGCAAAGCGGACTCCATCGTCTAACCGCCGCAAGCCTGCCGCTTCGCGAACGCGTTGGCCGTCGTCATGCTTGACGCGGACGGTCGGTCGATCGGCGCGGAAGGCGGCACGGTCTTCCCGATTCTTTCCGCGTTCTGTCCGGAAGCTATCGCCATGTCGTTCGTCACGCGCGAACGCATGCCCGCGCGCTTCCGCCCGCTCCATTCGCGGGCCGCGATCGCTGCGGAAATCGCCGCCTTGGCCGCGGCCTTCCGTTCGCGCGTGCCCACCGCCGTTGCCGCGTTCCATCTGGCCGTGACCTTGACCACCGCCATTGCCATGTCCGCCCTTGTCGGCGAACGCCGGACCCGTCATGGCCAGCGCAGCCGCACTCGCGGCCAGCATCCATTTGGTCATGAAAAATCTCCTTTCGAAGGAGACTTAACGGGCGGGCGTAACGGTCGTTCCCGGCGGATCAGGCGTCGACGACGTCGCGCGAGAGGCGCCGTGCGGCGAGCAGCATCAAGATCGCGGCGAGCGCATAAAGCAGGCTGGTCGCCATTGCCGAATGGCGCAAGGCGTCGTCGCCGTACCTTGCGGACAGGGAGTCGGAGATGAATCCGATGACGGTCGACCCGGCGCCAAGGCCGATCAGATTGTTGATGAACAGGAACAGCGCGGACGCGGTCGCGCGCATGTCGAGCGGGACGAGGCGGGTAACCGCCGTCACGACCGGGCCTAACCACGTCAGGCCGAGGGCGGTGGGGACGATGAACAACAGGATCGAAAGGAAGAGGTTGGTAGTCGAAAAGGCCAGAAGATAAGCCGGCAGGGTGACGGCGAAGGCAATCGCCGGGACCATCGCATAGCCGCGCGGATGGGCGTTGCCGAGCCGGTCACCGGCCAGGCCGCCGCCCCATATGCCGATGCAGCCGCCGACGAGCATGATGGTCGCAACGACGAGGGAACGATGGGTCAGATCGAGACCGTAGCTTCGCGCGACGAAGCTGGGGATCCAGAAGGCCAGACCATATCCGACGAGGCTCGCCGTTCCCGCCCCGAAGCTCAACAGCCAAAAAGACGGCTTTACCGCGATCGTGCGAAACACGGTCGAAAGGGTAGGCGCCTTGACGCTGGCTTCCGCCTGCTTGCGGGCGTGCCCGGGGTCACGCACGACGAGTTTGAACAGCGGCGCAAACAGGATTCCAAGCAGGCCCACCGCGAAAAAGGCAAACCGCCAATCTATATGCGCGGCCAGCAACCCGCCGAACAGAACGCCGAGCGCGCTACCCAGCGGTATGCCGAGCGAAAAGATCGCCAGCGCCCGCGACCGCTGTCGCAGCGGGTACAGATCCGAGATGAGCGAGTAAGCCGGTGCGACCCCGGCGGCTTCGCCGATGCCGACGCTCATCCGCGCCGCGAACAATTGCCAGAAGCTCTGTGCCATCCCGCAAAGCGCGGTCGCGCCGCTCCACAGCGTGAGGCCGATCGTGATTATCCAGCTGCGATCCTTGCGGTCGGCAAGCATCGCAAGGGGGATGGCAAGCGCGGTGTAAAACAAAGCAAAGGCGGTCCCGCCCATCCATCCGAGCTCGGCGTCGCTGAGCCCGAGGTCGGCCTTGATCGGTTCCGCCAGGATGCCGACGATTTGCCGATCGATGAAATTGAGGGTGTAGGCGATGACGAGCATCACCATCATCACGGTTCGGCCGCGGATGACCGTGCTGTCGTTCTCGCTGGGCATTTCACACAGCGTTAGAAGAGCAGCTTAGCCTCGGCAAGCGCCGCCCCGACGGCGTGATCAGGCGATATCGGACGCCACCGTCACGAAGCGGTCGATATCCTCTTCATCGTGATAGATGCCGAAGCCGATGCGCAGCACGTCGCCGCGCACGTCGGTGATGCAGTTGCGCTGCAACAATGCATTACACCAGCGTTGTGCATCGGAATGCCGGAACGCAAGGAATCGCGCGTGAGGCCCTTCACCCAGTGGATTGAGCAGGGTCGCCTGTTCCAGCGGGGTTCCGGCGATCGCATCCAACAACAGACGGTGCAGGCCGGCGACCTTGCCGCTGGCGACGGCTGTGGTGATGCCGTGCGCCTTCAACGTGCGCCGGTTTGCAGTGAAGCGATACAGTGCGGACGCGTCGAACGTCGCGCCCATGAATCGCGAGCCGTCCTTGGCGTAACCGATCATGCCCGGCGGCAGCGTGAGGTCTTCGAATTCGGCGTACCAGCCGGTGATCGGCGGCCGAGGTCCGAAGCCCGGCGGGCAATGCATCAACCCCATGCCCTCGCCCGCCATGGCATATTTGTAGCCGCCCGCGAGGTAGAAGGCGCGTGCCGCGACGTCGGCGGGAAATGGGCGCTCTACAGCCATGAAACTATGGTAGCCGTCGATAACGACCCACGGCCCTTCCGGCCGTGCCAGCGCGGCCAGTTCGGAAACCCGGTCCATCCAGCGACCGGAATTGAACATCATCTGGCTGACAAAAATCAGGTCGTGCTCACCGCTTCTCGCGCGATCGATGAAGCGTTCGGAAAAGTCGGAATAGGGCTCGACCGCGACAATCTCGGGCTCGAACCACCCGTCTTCGCGCCAGCGCGAGAATTGACGGCGAGCGGAATGAAACTCTCCATCACCCGTCAGCACGCGCAGTTTTGAGCCCTGTCGCGGGCAGGCCGCGACCAAGCGGATGATGAAATCGTGCGTGTTGGCCGAAAAGACGATCGCCGACGGATCGCCGCTGCCGAGTTCTTCGGCGACCTCGGCCTGCGCGTCGGGCCATAGCTCGCCCATGATCCGGTCCCACTTGCGGTCGGCCAGTCGAGCGGCATCATCCCAGCATGCGATCTGCCCTTCGTACGACGCGTCGGGCCAAAGATGATGGCTGTGCGCTGCCAGGTGGAGCCGTTCCGGCGAAGCAGCAAGGCTTTTCGAAAACAATGGTTTGAAGGTCAAAGATCGGTCCTCAGCGACCATAGCTGGGGGAAGGCCCGCTTGGTGAGGGTCGAAGCGAGGTAAGCCGCGCCCGCCGATCCGCCTGTCCCGGTCTTGAAGCCGATGATACGTTCGACGGTCAGCATGTGCTTGTGCCGCCACGCGGCGAGGGCGTCGTCAATATCGACCAGCTTTTCCGCCAGCTGATAGAGGCCGAAATAGCGATCGGGCTGCTGGTAGACGCCGAGCCATGACGACTGGATGGCGGCGGCGCCCGATATGTCGAAGCCGGCCCGGGCCAGCGCGGCGTTGGCGGCATCCCACAAGGACGGTTCGTCCAATGCCGCCTGCAACCTCAGGCGGCCTGCGCTGCCCCCTTCGCAATAGTCGAGGAAGCGCGAATCCTTGAGTCCCAGTCGATACTCGAACTCCCGAAACTGGACCGACTGAAATCCCGACGACGTGCCCAAAACGTCACGGAACGCCGTGTAATCGATCGGGGTCAGCGTCGCGAGAATGTCCCACGACAAGGTCATCACCGTCTGGATCCGGCTGACGCGCGACAAGGCCTTGTAGGCTTCGGCAAACTTGTCTTGCTCGACCAGCGAGATCGCGAGCGCGACCTCGTGCAGCATCTGCTTCAGCCACAACTCCTTGGTCTGGTGGATGATGACGAACAGCATTTCGTCATGCAGCTCGGACAAGGGCTTCTGCGCCGACAACAGGGTGTCGAGCTGCAGATAGTCGGCATAGCTCATGCCAGCAGGCGTCGCGGTCATGCCCGCGACTTAGGCTAATTGGGGCAGGCGGGACAAGCGTCCCGACCCTGGCTTACTGCTGCTGAGAGCCGGGCAGGCCGGGCTGTGCGATCGACCCGATGTTGCCAAACAATTCGCTGAAGAAGCTCTTCTTGCGGCCCAGCGTCGGCGTCTTGTCGCCGACCGGGTCGACGCTGGCGATCTGTTCCTTGCCGCTGCGGTCGATCTGCGTGAGGTTGCCGGCGGCATCGAACGAAAGGCGAAGTACCGTCTGTTCGGTGACGCGCGGGTCGCGGAAGGCCAGCTGCGCCGTGTCGCGCGACACATAATACCAGTCGTTCGGGTTGAACTGGCCGGTGAAGGTCGGGCGCCCAAGCGCCTTGGTCACCGAATCCTTGTTATCGACGCCGACCTGCAGGCCGTCGGCGATTTCCTTGTCGATCACGAAGCCGCGATGCTCGCGGATGCCGGCGCAAGCGCTGAGCGCCAGACCCATTGCCACGATCGCTACGAACCCGCGCTTCATCATCCACTCGTCTCCACATCGTTGGCGCCGCTTGCCACGGACGCCGAGGCGCTCAATATGCGGGGTATGGCCGATGGCGCAAGCCATTGCCAACCCGAGGAGAAGATCGATGCGTTCACTGATGGCCATGCTGCGCCCGAAAACGGCAGATGCGGGGGCTCTCTACGACGCTGTCATCGCCGAAGCGCGGCGACCGGCCTGGTACCGCGAGGGCAAGGTGCCTGATTCGCTGGACGGCCGATTCGCGGTACTGGCGACGCTGACCGCACTCGTCATCCTCAGGCTGGAAGATGGCGACGAGGACTGCGTGCGCCATTCGGTCGCGCTGACCGAAAGCTTCATCGCCGACATGGACGCGCAGATGCGGCAGGAAGGGTTCGGCGATCCGTCGATCGGCAAGCAGGTTCGTTCGATGGTCGGCGCACTGGCAACGCGGGTCGATCGCTGGCGCAATGTCCGGGCGGCCGACGAGGGCTGGTTGGATGCTACCATCTTTAGCGTCTACAAGATGGATTCTCCCGACGACGAGGGCGCCGTCACCTTTGCTACCGAGAGCGTCAAGAGTTTTAACGAGCACCTGTCCGGTCGGCCCGACCGCGACGTGCGCGAAGGGCGCATTGCGTGAGCGACTTCGCCCACCGGCTGCAGCTGGACCAGATCAGGGACGGCGACCGCATCGACCTGCATGGCGACGATGCCGAATGCGTTGCGGTCGCCGAGCGGCTTGGCCTACTTTCCCTAACACGGCTCGAAGCCCATTCCATTCTCGATAAAGACGGCGACCGGGTTCGGGCCCAAGGCCGGGTAAAGGCTGCGCTCGAGCAGCCGTGCGTTGCGACCGGCGACCCGGTCCCGGCGATGGTCGACGAAGCCTTTGACCTCCACTTCGTACCTGCGCCAACCGGCGGCAGCGCCGATGAGGAACATGAGCTGGGCGATGAGGAGCTCGACACCATTTTCCACGACGGGATGGCAATCGACCTCGGCAGCGCCATCGCCGATACACTCAGCCTGGCGCTCGACCCCTATCCGCGCAGCGCCAACGCCGACGCCGCGTTGCGCGAAGCGGGTGTGATGAGCGAAGAGGAGGCCAGCCCGTTCGCCGCGCTGGCCGCCCTTAAGGGCAAATTGTCGGGCGAATAGCCGACCTTAAAAAGGAACGTCGTCGTCCAGGTCGGTGTCGAACGCCGCCGGCTGCGGGCGCGACTGCTGGCGCTGACCGCCCCCACCGCCGCCGCCAAAGGCCGATCCACCGAAGCCGCCATCGTCGTAGCCGCCCGACGACCCGCCATAGCTACCGCCGCCCGAACCGCCTTCACGGCTGTCGAGCAGGACCAGTTCGCCGCGGAAGCGCTGGAGCACGATTTCGGTCGAATAGCGGTCGTTGCCGTTCTGGTCGGTCCACTTGCGGGTCTGCAGCTGGCCTTCGACGTAAACTTTCGAGCCCTTCTTGAGGTAGCTCTTCGCCACCCGGCCGAGGTTTTCGTTGAAAATCACCACCTGGTGCCATTCGGTCCGCTCCTGGCGATTGCCGTCGCGGTCCTTCCAGGTTTCGCTGGTGGCGATGCGCAGGTTGACCACCTCTCCGCCATTGTTGAGCGACCGGGCTTCGGGATCGGCGCCCAAATTGCCGACCAGAATGACCTTGTTCACGCCCGCCATCTCGCTCTCCTTCGCTTAATCTCGCGGATGAGCGTTAGCGCCTAGCCGAGGCCGAATGCAACCGCCGTCCAGTAGGTAACTCCGGCCGCCGCATAGGCCAGCACGAACAGGTATCCGACCATGAATGCGGGCCATTTCCACCCGTTGGTTTCGCGCCGCGTGACGGCGATGGTCGAGATGCACTGCGGCGCGAACACGAACCAGGCGAGGAAGGCGAGCGCGGTGGCAAGGCTCCAGCGCCCGGCCATGCGCTGTTCCAGCGTCTTGGCCTGTGCCTCGTCTTCGGCATCGAGCGAGTAGACGGTGCCGATTGCCGCGACCGCCACTTCGCGCGCGGCCATTGCGGGCAGCAGGGCCAGGCTGATGTCCTTGTTGAAGCCGATCGGCGCGACCACGGTATGGATGCCGTCGGCAATATGGCCGGCGATCGACACGTCGGATTGCTTCTGTCCCGGCCCGGCCTGCGGGAAGCTAGCGAAAGCCCACAGCACCACGGTCGTCGCCATGATGATCGTACCTGCGCGTTTGAGGAAGATCAGTGCGCGCTGCCAAAGGCCGATGGCGATGTCGGCGATGCGCGGCATCTGATATTTGGGCAGTTCCATCATGAACGCCCCGCCGCCGCCCTTCACCACAGTCCGGCGCAACACCAGCGCGGCCAGCAGCGCACCGACGATACCGGCAAGGTAAAGGCCAAACAGCACCAATCCCTGCAGCCCGACACCGGGAAAGGCGTCGCGTGCCGGAATGAAGGCACCGATGATCAGCGTATAAACCGGCAACCTGGCCGAACAGGTCATCAGCGGCGCGACCAATATGGTCGTCAGCCGGTCCTTGGGATCCGAGATCGTCCGCGTCGCCATGATGCCTGGGACGGCACAGGCGAAGCTCGACAATAGCGGAATGAAGGCGCGACCGGAAAGGCCGGCGTGGCTCATCAGCCGGTCCATCAGGAAGGCCGCGCGGACCATATAGCCCGACGATTCCAGCACGAGGATGAACAGGAACAAGATCAGGATCTGCGGCAGGAACACGATCACCGCACCCACGCCCGCGAAAATTCCGTCGACGATCAGTGATTTTAACAACCCATCGGGTAGCGCTGCCGCAATCCACTGGCCTACCGCCAGCGTCTGCGCCTCCAGCCAGTCGGCGGGCGGCGCGGACCAGGAGAAGACGGCCTGGAACATGACGAACAGGATCGCCGCAAGGATGAGCGGGCCGGCAACCGGATGGAGGAGAAGGCCGTCGAGCCGATGTGTGAGGCGTCGAACGGGCGTTTCGCTGACGATCGCCGCCATCGCAATTTCACGGGCGCGGCGCTGCAATTCCAGCGAGTCATGAATCGGCCCGTCGCCCGCGCGGATCAGGCGTGGTCCGGTCAGCAATTCCTGGATCCGCGCGGTAAGGTCCGCGATGCCCCGCTTGCGCACCGCCACCGTTTCGACGACCGGAACACCCAGCTCCCGTTCGAGCCGTGCCGCGTCGAGTTCAAGCCCGTCGCGCTTGGCGAGGTCGACCATGTTGAGCGCCACCACCGTGGGCAGGCCGAGGTCGATCAACTGCAACGCAAAGCGAAGATGGTTGTCGAGGTTCGACGCGTCGAGGACGATCAGCAGCGCCTGCGGCAGCCGCTCGCCCTTCTGCTTACCGAGCAGCACGTCGCGGGTGACCGCTTCGTCGGGGCTGGTCGGATCGAGCGAATAGGTGCCGGGCAGGTCGATCAGCTCGATCGCCTGTCCGTCGGCAGCAATCAGGCGACCGACGTGCCGCTCGACCGTCACGCCAGGATAGTTGCCGACCTTCTGCCGCGCACCGGTCAGCACGTTGAACAGTGCGCTTTTTCCGGCATTGGGGTTGCCGACGACGGCAACCAGCGGCAGGTCGCTCATGCTGCGGTCGACACCTTGATCGCGCGGGCGTGCGACCGGCGGATCGCAACGGTCATGCGCCCCACCTTGATCGCCACCGGATCGGCGCCGAACGGGCCCTGATGCATCTGCTCGACCGTCACCCCTTCATCGAATCCGAATTGGCGAAGGCGGATCCGGTCGGCCTCCTCGAGGATCGCCCAGTCGACCGATTCCACCCGGGCGCGAATGCCCCGGCGTAGCTTGTCGAGTGTGATCAGCGGCTCGCTCATTTGCGAGCGATTATCAATAACAGAAGAAAAAGGGAACTGGAATCTAGCGCGCCGGGTAGCGCAGGCGTCCCAAAAAGCGCGTCATGCTCGGGCGATACAGGTCATTGCTCGTCCATCCGGCCTTCCACTTTTCGAACCGGCCGACGTCGGCCAGCCTCCGATCGAGGAATGCCGCGGTGTCGGTCCAACCCTCGCTCTGGTCGTCGAGCCACGCCAGCAAGGTCGCGCTGTAGACACCCGAAAGGATCAGCCGCTTGCTGTAATGGTTATAGTCGGTCGCCGTATCGCCCGCGAGCCGCCACATCAGGTCCGCCGAACGCCATCCGGTCTTGAGCGCCAGTGGAACGTTCTGCGGCATGGCGAGGATCGACAATGCGCGGCGCACGGCTTCACGCGCCGGTCCGGTGGTTTCCAGCCGGAACCAGATCATGGCCCGGATACGCTTGGTGATGCCGAGGCCTGCCAGCCGCTCCGGCGTGAAATGGTCGACCATCGCCGCGTCGACGCCCTGAATCCACGCATCGATCATGTGCGGCGCGTCCTTGGGATAGGCGAGGCGCGCCTTCTCCCGGTCTATGCCCAGCTGGTCGGCGGCCGCATCGACCGCCGTCGGGGTCCAGCCGTCGAACACGGCGTTCTCACCGACCTTCAACGCCAGCTTCAGGCGCAGCGTTTCCAAAGGCGACTGTTCGTCCATCGCCGCTATTTGGGCCTTGCCGGCGTTTCGCGCAAGCGCACCAGGATCAGCGCCGCAACGATCATCGCCGCACCTGCCCAGTCCAGTGCCGTCAACCGTTCGTCGTAGTAAAGCCAGCCGAGCAACGCCGACAGCGCCGGTTGGGTCAGCATCGTGACCCCGACGACCAGCGGCGGCACATGGCCAAGGGCGTAAACGATCAGGCCCTGACCCGCGACCTGGCTGCACAGCGCCAGCGCGATCAGCGCCGACCAATCCTGCGGCACCACCGTTTCACCGGCCAGCACGGCCCAGGGCAGCAGCAGGGCGGCACCGGACAGGCTGGCGATGAACAGCAGTGGAAGCGGCTGCAGTTCGCCGCGGGTTCGCTCGACGATGATGAGGTAACCGGCGTAGAGGATGCCGGCCAGCGCGGCGAGAAGGTCGCCCCTGATATGCGCGGCACTGAGTTCGGCGCTGCTCCACATCAGCGCGGTGCAGCCGGCGGCGGCGAGCAGCAGCGCGAACCCCTGGAGGGCGGTCGGCCATCGCCGCGCCATCCACAAGCCCCAGGCGGCGAATATGAAGCTGGAGATATTGCCGAACAAGGTGGCGTTGCCGAGCTTAGTCAAAAGGATTCCCGCATGCCAGGCGGCGAGGTCGGTCGCGAAGAAAAATGCGGCAAGGGCGACGAGCAGGGTCAGCGAGCGACGTGGCCAATGCACGGGCTGACCGGAATATCGCGCGATCAGCCAGAGCAGGGGCAGCGCCAACCCCAGCCTCCAGAAGCCTGCGGCCACCGGTCCGACACCGCTGTGGCGCACCAGGAAAGGTCCCATGGCCAGCGCGACATTCCCCAGCAACAGTGCGACGAACGCCCAGCGGTGGCCCCTTGACAGGTTTCGATCAGAAACCATTTCCTGCTTTCCCGAACCGGCGTCCATGATGCGCCGATAGCAGAAAGGCCGTTCATGCCCAGCCTGTTCGATCCGATCGATCTGACCCCAGCGCTAGCCCTTCCCAACCGCATCATCATGGCGCCGCTGACCCGCGCACGCGCCACCCGCGACGCGGTGCCGACACCGCTGATGGCACAATATTACGCCCAGCGCGCAGCGGCGGGGCTGATCATCAGCGAAGCGACGGGGATCAGCCGCGAAGGCCTTGGCTGGCCGTTCGCGCCGGGCTTGTGGAACGATGCGCAGGTCGAAGGGTGGAAGCCGATCACCGACGCGGTTCACCAGGCCGGGGGCCGGATCGTCGCGCAACTTTGGCATATGGGCCGACTGGTTCACGACAATGTCAGCGGCATGCGCAACATCAGCGCGAGTGCGACCCAGGCCCCGCATTATGCCCACACCTACGAGGGGAAAAAGGACTATCCCCAGGCCTATGCCGCCAGCCTCGACGACATCCGGCGCATCCTCGACGATTATGCCCGCGCCGCGCGCAACGCGATCTACGCCGGCTTCGACGGTGTCCAGATTCACGGTGCCAACGGCTATCTGATCGATCAATTCCTTCGCGACGGCACCAACCTTCGCGACGACGATTACGGCGGATCGGTCGAGAATCGGCTGCGGTTCATGAGCGAGGTGGTGGGCACGGTCGTCGGCGAAGTCGGCCGCGATCGCACCGGCATCCGCCTGTCGCCCAACGGCGACGTGCAAGGCTGCAACGACAGCGACAATCACGGCCTGTTCACTGCCGCCGCCGCCCGGCTGCAGGCCCTGGGCGTCCCTTGGCTGGAACTGCGCGAGCCGGGCCCCCAATCGACCTTCCGCCCGACCGACGAAGCCCCGGTCAGCCCATCGATCCGCAAGGTTTTCAGCGGCACGCTGGTGCTCAACAGCGACTATGACGGTCCCAAGGCGCAGGCCAAGCTGGACGAAGGCGTTGCCGATGCGATCAGCTTCGGTCGCACCTTCATCGCCAATCCCGACCTGGTCGACCGCATCCGCACTGGTGCACCACTGAACGAATGGGACGTTGCGACTTTCTACACGCAAGGGCCCGAGGGCTACACCGATTATCCCACATTGGCGGAACAGCAGGCCGCCTGACCAGTTGCCTCTTTCGACACTGGTTCGAAAGGGCATGAACGATGCGCAAGGGATTGATGGCTGGCGTCGCGGCGGGCGCGGCATTGCTGGGCGGCGCGGCCTTTTACGTCTTCCGCGAAAAGCAGACGCCCGAGCCCGAGTTTCGGGCGCTTGAAACGGACGGCGACTACCAAGTCCGGGAATATCCCGGGATTACGGTTGCCGAAACCGTCGTCGATGGCCCACGCAAGGCGGCGCTCGGTGAGGGATTCCGCCGATTGGCCGACTATATCTTTGCCAAGTCGCGTGATGGAGAGCAGATCGCCATGACGACGCCGGTGATCCAGGATAGCGGCGACCCGATGGCCAGCGATCCGCCGTTGTTCGATGACGAGCTGGAAGGTGCGTGGCGCACCCGCTTCGTGATGCCCGAAGGTCGCACGAAAGCCGATCTTCCCGCCCCGCCGGCGGGGGTCGAACTGATAGAGCTGCCGCCGCGCAAGGTGGCTGTGGTCAGCTTTTCGGGTTGGGCCGACGACAAGATGCTGGCCGAACAGGAAGATCGACTGCGCGGATGGCTGGCGCGGCGCGGTGACACGAGCGACGCCGAGCCCGAATATGCCTTTTACAATTCGCCCATGATCCCGGGGCCGCTCCGCCGCAACGAAATCTGGCTGCCGTTAAACTGATCAAAAGCGGCTTTTGAGTTCCATCAGCGCCATCGCCGCCTGGGCCGCGTGTGCGCCCTTGTCGAGATGGGCAGGATCGGCACGGACGATGGCCTGGGCCTCATTCTCGGTCGTCAGGATACCGTTGCCGACCGCCAGCCCGTCGAGCGTCAGTGCCATTAACCCGCGCGCGCTCTCTTCGCTGACGATTTCGAAATGATAGGTTTCGCCGCGGATGACCGCACCCAGCGCAACATAGGCATCGAACCTGCCGCTATCTGCGGCCAGCGAAATGACGCCGGGCAGTTCCAGCGCACCCGGAACGGTAACGGTCTCGTGCGTGTGGCCCGCCGCTTCGATCGCAGCGCGGGCGCCGGCCAGCAGCATGTCGTTGAGGTGCGCGTAGAAGCGCGCTTCGGCAATGAGGATATGCGCCAAATGTTTTACTCCGGCCTGGTGATGCAGCGTTCTTCGACGATGGCGAGGCCATAAGCGCTAAGGCCAACCGGCGAGTGAGTGGTGTTCGACAACAGGATCATGTCGTGGATACCCAGCGCCGCCAGGATTTGAGCACCGATGCCATAGCCGCGAAGTGCGGGATTGCTGTCCGAGGGCTTGCCGGAGCGCAGGTCCGTGGCCCGGCTGAGCGACCCCGGCGCAGCGGCATGCAGCGCGACGACGACACCCGATCCTTCCGCCTCGATCATCGCCATCGCGTCATGGAGCAGGCCCGCTCGCGGACCCGATTCACCGAGCAGGTCGGCGAAAAGGTCGATCGAGTGCATCCGCACCAGCGTGGGACTGTTTGGGTCGATCGCGCCGTGGACCAGCGCCAGCTGCTCCTCCCCGCTCGCCTTGTCGCGGAATACCTGCGCCTGCCACGCCGCGCCGCCCCTCGACACGAACCGGGTGTCGGCGACCTTTTCGACCATATGGTCCTTCTTCAGCCTATAGGCGATGAGATCGCGGATCGTGCCGATCTTGAGGCCGTGGGTGCGCGCGAAATCCATCAGATCGTCGAGGCGGGCCATGGTCCCGTCCTCGCGCATGATCTCGCAGATCACGCCCGACGGGTTGAGGCCCGCAAGGCGCGACACATCGACCGCGGCCTCGGTATGGCCCGCACGGACCAGCACGCCGCCCGGCCGCGCGACCAGCGGGAAGACGTGACCCGGCGACACGATCTGGTCGGGCCCGTTCGACGCATCGATCGCCACCGCAATCGTGCGCGCGCGGTCGGCGGCACTGATGCCGGTGGTCACGCCGTGGCGCGCCTCGATCGACACGGTGAAGGCCGTTTCCATGCTGGTGCCGTTGACCTTGCTCATCGGCTGCAAGCCGAGCGCGTCGACGCGTTCCTTCGACATCGCGAGGCAAATGAGGCCGCGACCGTGGCGGGCCATGAAATTGATCGCGTCGGGGGTGGCCATCTGGGCCGGAATGATGAGGTCGCCCTCATTTTCCCGGTCGTCATCGTCGACGAGGATGTACATTCGGCCGTTGCGGGCCTCGTCGATGATCGCTTCGGCACCGACGAGCACATCCTGCACACCGCCATCGATGAGCTTTTCGAGCTTTACCAGCGTATCAGCGGTCGGGTTCCAGTCTGCAGCGCCCAGCTTGCGCAGCGAATTGGGATGGAGCCCGGCAGCACGGGCAAGGCCGGAGCGGCTGGCCTCCCCGCTGTCGACGAGAGCGGCGAGTCGCTCGATCAGATTTGTAGACATGGCCCGCCCATATCACATCGAAATGTGAAGAGCGACCGATTTATCTCACAGTTTGGGCGTCAGCCATCCGCTTGAGATACCGCGCAAGTACGTCGATTTCGACGTTGACCGGGTCGCCCTGCGCCAACGATCCCAGCGTAGTGTGATCGGCTGTGTGCGGGATGATGTTGACCGAAAAGTGCGTGCCGTCGGCCTGATCGCGAACCTCGTTCACCGTCAGCGAAACGCCGTCGATGGTCACCGACCCCTTGGTCGCGATAAATGGCCCGAGGCCGTCCGGTGCTAGGAACCCGATCCGCTTGCTGTCGCCGTCGGGGCAGATTCCGAGGACTTTGCCGACGCCGTCGACGTGACCGGTGACCAGATGGCCGCCCAGCTCGTCACCCAGTTTCAAGGCGCGCTCAAGGTTCAGCCTGGCGCCTTCGAACCACTTGTCGGCCGTCTTCGACACGCTTTCGTGGCTGACGTCGACCGCGAACCAGTCAGGGCCCTTGTCGACAACCGTCAGGCAAACCCCCGAACAGGCGATCGAAGCGCCCATGTCGACGGTCGACAGGTCGTAGCCGCAACCGATGGTCAGGCGCAGGTCGCCGCGCTGCTCGGCGCTGCGGACCGTTCCGATGTCGGTGATGATGCCAGTGAACATGGATCAGGACTCCCGAACGCGCTCGTAGACTTCGAGCCGGTCGATGCCAAGGTGGGTGCCGTCCGCAACCCGCCAGCGCCCGTGTGCGTCGGCGATCGCGTCGAGGCCGATGTAGCCGACGCTCGATTTGCCCTCGCCGATAAAGATCGGCGCCCGGTAAATGAGGATGCGGTCGACCAAGTCCGCCGCCAAAAATGCCGTCGCGACCCCCGATCCGCCCTCCACCAGCAAGTCGTTGACGTCATGAAGTCGATACACATCCTGCGGGGAGGAAAGGATTTCCCATCCGTCGACGGCGTCCCCGCGCGTCAGCAGGGCGCGGCGGGGCGAACGATCCTCGAGGCCTGGCAGGCGGACGTCGAGGCTTGGCCGGTCGGCGTTGTAGGTCCCGCGTCCGACAAGGATCATGTCGCTGTGCGCGCGCTCCAGGTGGACATGGGCGCGGGCATCCTCGCCAGTAATCCACTTCGATTCCCCGGATGGAAGCGCGATCTTTCCGTCGATCGACAGCGCGAGCTTGAGCGTGACGCGTGGGCGACCCAGCGACAGGCGGGTGAGATAACCGGCCATGGAGCGCTTCGCGACCTCTGCTCCTGCGCCGACGTCAACGTCGATGCCCTCCGCCCGCAACATCGATATGCCCTGGCCGGCGGTCCGCTGGTCCGGATCGATCAGGGCGACGACAACGCGAGAAATACCCGCTGCGGGGATGATCACCGAACAGGTCGGACCCCGCTGGCTGGGATGGGCGCAAGGTTCGAGCGTGGTGTAGAGCGTTGCGCCGCGTGTGGCAGAGCTCGCCTGGGCCAGGGCGACAGCTTCTGCATGGGGTCGACCGCCTGGTCCCGTGGCGCCCTTGCCGACGAGGTCGCCGCCGGGCGATACGATCACGCAGCCGACGTTAGGATTGGGAGCGGTCGTGCCTCGCGCCGCTTCGCCCAAAGCGGCGGCGGCTGCCATCCAGCCGGCGTCACTCAATGCCGAGCTTGTCCTGCAGTTCCTTGAACTGCTTCTTCTTCGCTTCCTTGTGCTCGCGGCGGATCTTTGCATCCTTGAGCTGGTCGCGCTTGATGTCGGCGTCGGTGCGATTGGCCGCATAGTCTTCGACGTAGATCACGGATGGCGGCGGCGCGGTGTTGATCTTGGGATCGACCGTGAAAACGATGATGATGATCGTGGTCACTAGCAGTGCCATCGTCAGGCCCCAAATCTGTTCGCGGTCGCGGCGCTTGATGAAGGCGGCAAGGTCCTTCAGCGCGGCGCGGGGGCTGGAGATAGGGGGCAGAACCGGCATTGCGCATAGATAGGGCGGAGCGGACGACTTCGCCAGCCCCGCCCGTTACGTCAGGCGTCTTCCAGCCGGAAGGACAGGCTGATCACCATCGTCGTTCCGGTTGCGACGCCGTCGACGGTCGCCGGCTTGTACCGCCAGGTGCGGATGAGGTGACGGCGTGCCGCCTCCAGGAACGACGGGTCGGCCTTTCCGACCGGATCGACCGCCACCACGCGTCCCTTCTCGTCGATGGTCAGTTTCAGCCGCAAGGTCGCCTCTTCCTCCGCCCGAAGCTTGTCGGTGGGGTAGGGCGGCCGAAGGTCGGCGTCGGCGATACGAAGGATCGGCCCTGCCTTGACCGGCACGTGGAGCGGTTGCGGGTCGGGAGGCATGGACAGCTCTGGCTGCGGGCCGGGGGTTAGGTCGACCGCCCCGCTGTTGCCGGCATCCAGCGGCGGCAGGCCGAGTGGAACGTCGACAGGCACCAGCCTTTCGGTCTGGTCGATATGCGACGCGGAATGGCTTTCGGGCTGCGGGTTCGCGCGTGGCTTTGGCTCGGGTTTTGGTGGATCCTCGGGCTTGATGTTGTCGACGATCAACGGCGGCTCATCGATCACCCGGTCGATGCTCATCCTGGTCGTTAGAGCAACCCCTACCAAGGCGACATGTCCTGCCACCACGAGCATCAGCGTGTTGCGTGAATTGCGACCTGCACCGATCGCGCGGCGTTCTGGAGCATAAGCGAGCATCACAAATCTCCTCTCCTAGAGTTTGCGATGTTATACTGTTACATGATTCGTGCAAGCGCTATTTGTCGTCTCGCGCGACTTTGGATGTCAGGGTTTCGAGGCTGCCGCGTC
Source organism: Sphingomonas jaspsi DSM 18422 (assembly GCF_000585415.1). Taxonomy (NCBI): domain Bacteria; kingdom Pseudomonadati; phylum Pseudomonadota; class Alphaproteobacteria; order Sphingomonadales; family Sphingomonadaceae; genus Sphingomonas; species Sphingomonas jaspsi. The sequence continues at coordinate 378,530 of NZ_KK073876.1, forward strand.
GAGGCGGGCGACGGCGCACTCTCTGCCGATGATCGGCAAAAGGGCGGCCATTTCCGGACCATGATCGCGTCCGGTCAACGCCAGCCGAAGCGGCATGAACAGAGGTTTCCCCTTTCGACCGGTCGCCTCCTTCAGCGCCGAAGTCAGTTCGCTCCACGGATTGTCGGCCCAGTCGATCGACGAGGCCTGCTCAGCCGCGACGGACAGGAATTGCCGGTCTTCGACGGGCATCTCCGCGGCAGTAATATCTCCATGAAGCACAGCGACCCAGTCGGCCGCCTCGCCCAAATGTGCCAGATTCCCGCGCAAGGCCTGCCATTCCGCCTCGCCAATCTCCGCGGGCAGGCGGTCGCTGACGTCATGATAGTCCATCGCGTGAAGCAGCTTGGCATTGAGTTGCTCCACCTCGGCCATGTCGAAATGCGCGGGCGCGCGGCCGAAATGGGCAAAGTCGAACCCTTCGGCCAAGTCGCCGAGCCTGGCACGCGCCTCGACCGGCTGCGACGTCCCGAGCCGCGCGAGGAGCGACAGCAGCGCCATCGGCTCGATCCCCGCCTCGCGCATCGAATCGGTTCCGGCCGACCCCAGCCGCTTCGACAACTTGCCCTCGGCCGCGACGATCAATGCTTCGTGCGCCATGTGCGGCCGCGCGGCACCGAGCGCGTCGAACATCTGCAACTGGGTGGCCGAATTGGTGACGTGATCCTCGCCGCGCACGATGTGGGTCATGCCCATGTCGATATCGTCAATCACCGAGGGGAGCATATAGAGCCAGCTGCCGTCGGCACGGCGGATCACAGGATCGCTAATCAACGCGGGATTGAAGCTTTGATGGCCACGAATGAGGTCGTCCCACTCGATGGGCGCGCCGTGATCGAGCTTGAACCGCCAGTGCGGCGCCACCCCCTCCGGCGCAGGCGACCCATCGGGCTTGCGCTCGTAAACCGGCGGCAGCCCCCGACCGAGCAGGATCTTGCGGCGTAGCTCCAGCTCTTCGGGCGTTTCGTAGCAAGCGTAAACGCGGCCAGCGGCTTTCAGCTTCTCAAATTCGCGTTCGTACAGCTCGAAACGCTCCGACTGGCGCACTTCGCTAGCCGGATGGAGGCCAAGCCAGGCGAGGTCGGCGCGGATCGATTCGACACATTCCTCGCGGCTGCGCTCAAGATCGGTGTCGTCGATCCGCAGCAGGAAGCGCCCGCCATGCTTGAGCGCAAACAGCGCATTGTGGAGCGCCGTGCGGATGTTGCCGACGTGGAGCCGCCCGGTGGGCGACGGTGCGAAGCGGGTGGTAACGGTCATTGGCCAGTCTTGAAAGCGTTGGTGATGGGGTATCGGCGATCGCGGCCGAAGTTGCGGCTGCCCAATTTGACCCCGGGCGGGGCTTGGCGGCGTTTATACTCGGCACGCAGAAGCTTCTTTTCGATGTCGGCGACAAGGGCCGGGTCGGCACCCGTCGTGCGCGCAGCCTCGGTCACCGACTGTTCCTTTTCGACCAGGGCATCGAGGATGCGGTCCAGGATGGGATAGGGCGGAAGGCTGTCCTCGTCCTTCTGGTTCGGCCGCAGCTCGGCGGTCGGCGGTTTGTCGATCACGCGCTGGGGCATCACTGGACCATCCGGGCCCAGCGCATCCTTCGGGTTGTTCGCATTGCGCCAGCGCGACAAAGCGAAGACCGTCGTCTTGTAGGCGTCCTTCAGCACCGAATAACCGCCGGCCATGTCGCCGTAGAGCGTGGCGTAGCCGACGCTCATCTCGCTTTTGTTGCCGGTGGTCAGCAGCATATGCCCCTTGCTGTTCGACAGGGCCATCAGCGTGACCATCCTAAGCCGCGCCTGGATATTTTCCTGCGCCAGCGAGGTGGCGTCGGGGATCATCTCCTCCAGCCCCTTCACGCCCGGCACGATCGAAACGACGTCATGGCGGCAACCCAGCAATTTTGCGCAGTTTTCCGCGTCTTCCAAGCTGGTTTCGCTGGTATATTTGGACGGCATCATCACGCACCAGACGCGGTCCGCGCCGATCGCATCGACCGCCACGGCGGCCGACAAGGCACTGTCGATTCCGCCGCTGAGGCCCAGGATGATGCCCGGAAAACCATTGTCGTTGACATAGTCGCGCAAGGCGACGGTCATGGCGCGATAGATATCCTCGGGAAATGGCGCGAGCGTCGCCTTTTGGCCGGGCAGGCATTTCCAGCCGTTGGCCGTGCGCTGCCATTCCGTGATAGCGAGCGCTTCTTCCCAATCAGGCATCTGCACAACGTGGCTGCCGTCGTCGTTGGTGACGAAGCTCGACCCGTCGAACACCACTTCGTCCTGACCGCCGACGCGATTGAGATAGGCGAGCGGCAGTCCGGTCTCCACCACCCGGTCGCGCACCAGCCGCTGGCGAAGGTCGTCCTTGTCGAGCTCATATGGACTGCCGTTCGGCACGAGCAGCAGTTCCGCGCCTTCCTGCGCCAGATGGGCGCACACCGGCTCCAGCCAGATATCCTCGCAGATCGGAACGCCCAGCTTCACGCCGTGAAACGCGATCGGCGAGGGCATCGGCCCGCTAACGAAGATGCGCTTCTCGTCGAAGGTGCCGTAATTGGGCAGCTCATGCTTCAGCGTCCGCCCGACCACACGCCCGCCTTCGGCCAGGATCATGCAATTGTAATTGGCGCCGCCTTCGGAATGAATCGAGCCGAACAGCAGGGCCGGTCCGCCGTCGGCGGTCGCATCGACCAGCCGCCCGGCATGCTCCATCGTCTGCCGCACGAATTCCGGTTTGAGGACCAGATCCTCGACCGGATAGCCGGTGAGCTGCATCTCCGGGAACATGACGAGGTCCGCGCCTTTGGCCTTGGCGCGCCACTCCAGCATAGCGGCAGCATTGCCGGCGAGGTCACCGACCTTCTGGTTCACCTGCGCCAGCGCAATCTTGAGCTTATCGGTCACGACGTTCGCTTTAGCGTGCGCTTGGGCAACCGCAACCTTGCCCTTTTCCTATGACCCTGTCTAAGGGAGCCATCTGCTCACAGTCACGGGATCGTCACCAATGAAGCTCCTCGCCGGGAACTCGAATCTTCCTCTGGCCAAGGCGATCGGCGATTATCTCGACGTGCCACTGACACAGGCCAGCGTGCGCCGCTTCGCCGACGAGGAAGTTTTCGTCGAAATCCACGAAAATGTGCGCGGCGAGGATGTGTTCGTCGTCCAGTCGACCAGCTTCCCGACCAATGACAATCTGATGGAGCTGCTGATCTGCATCGACGCGTTGAAGCGCGCGTCGGCCAAGCGGATCACCGCTGTGGTTCCCTATTTCGGTTATGCCCGGCAGGACCGGAAACCCGGACCGCGGACCCCCATCTCTGCCAAACTGGTCGCCAATATCATAACCACCGCGGGTGCCGACCGCGTGCTGACGATGGATCTCCACGCCGGGCAGATCCAGGGCTTCTTCGACATCCCGACCGACAACCTCTGGGCGGCGCCGGTGATGGCCGCCGATATCCAAGCGCGCTATTCGGGCAAGAAGCTGATGGTGGTGTCGCCCGACGTCGGCGGCGTGGTCCGCGCCCGCAGCCTTGCCAAGCGGCTCGACAACGCCCCGCTGGCGATCGTCGACAAGCGCCGCGAGCGCGCCGGCGAATCCGAAGTCATGAACATCATCGGCGACGTCGAGGGCCATTGCTGCATTCTGGTCGACGACATCGTCGATTCGGCCGGCACGTTGTGCAACGCCGCCGCCGCGCTGAAGGAACAGGGCGCGACCGAGGTGCTCGCCTACTGCTCGCACGGCGTGTTGTCGGGCGCAGCGGAAAGCCGGGTCGCCAATTCGGTCCTGACCGAACTGGTCGTGACCGACTCTATCTACCGCGAAGGATTGCAGGAAGGCGGCAAGATCCGCCGCATGACCATCGCCCCGCTGTTCGGCGAAGCGATCCACCGCATCGCCGACGAAAGCAGTGTGTCGAGCCTGTTCGACTAGTGGGAATCCCCAAGACCTTCATCGACCGTAATCCCGAAGATCGGAACTGGGTCGGCGACATCTGGACCTGGCTTCAAGGGCAGCCGCAGATCGCGTGGCTTTACTTTGCTCGCCACGCCAACTGGGACAATATGGATTGGCTGTTCCCCGAGATGGTGCGCCATCCGGATTGCGACCGGGCACTGGCCAGCTGGCTCTTCTGGCGGTCGGACCCGGGCTATTTCCTCGCCCAAGGGAAGAGCCCGCCGCGCGGCGACCTGCTTGCCGCCATTCTTGACCGAGCCGCGAACGGGGGCTGGCCGGCCAGCGGGCTCCACTACCAGCGGGTCGAAGTGGCGTTTCCGGCGCTCGGCGCAGCGGGGGCACTCGACCGTCTCACCGGTCCCGCCCCCTTCCGCATCCCGCGCGAGCTTTGTGCCTCATTCGAGGGCGCCAACCCGCCGCTCGCCATGGACGCCGGAACCAGGGCCGACTGGCAGGAGCTGGGCGACACATTCCATGTCTTCACCACGACCTGCGACGAGGAGACGTTCAGGCAAGAGCGCGACGGCGGGAACTGGTGGTTCGAGCCGGCGCTGGAGCTGCCAAGGAACCCGCTAACCACGCCGGAAATGACCGACCTCGAGGCGATCGACGCAGTGTTTGGCGAGCATCGCAGTGCGATCGAGCGGATCGAAGCGGTGCGGCAGGGGTTGAACGGCGCGAGGTCATCCGGCTCCGCGACCGCGCTTGCTGAAACGCCCGCGCGCAAGCTGGTCCGGTTCCTCGGCGCGAACGTCGTCGGCGTCGGTGCATTGCTGGCCGGCCTGCATTTCGTCGGTCCATGGGCGGCGATCCTGGTCCTCGGCCTATGGATCGCATGGCTGATCAAGCGCTTCGGCTAGCGAATCCACCATGTGCAATCTCTATCGCCTGCACAAAAGTAGCGACGCGATCCGGCAGCTGTTCGCAGAACAGGGCGGCCTGACGCTGACCTTCCCTGAAGGTGCGCCCAACCTTGAACCGCGCGACGTGCGGATTACCGATCGTGCGCCGATGGTGCGGATGCAGGGCGACGCGCCCGCACTGGTCGAGCGGCGATGGAGCTGGCCGTCGGGCTATGGCTCGCCGCTCTACAACCTCAAGTCCGAAGGGCGCACGTTCAACAACAACCGCTGCCTGGTCGTCGCCGACGGTTTCTATGAATTTACCAAGCCCGCCGACCCCAAGCAGAAGCGCAAGGACCGCTGGCTGTTCGAGCCGAGCGCGGGCGGGCTGATCGGCATCGCCGGGATCTGGCGTGATCATCCTGACGTCGGCGAGGCCTTTACCCTGCTGACGTCGGAGCCGGGCGAGGATGTAAAGCCGCTGCATCACCGCCAGATCGTGCTGATCCCGCCCGCGCGCTGGCGCGACTGGCTGAATCCGCAGATGAAAAGCCGCGAGCTGCTGGTCCCGACCGAACCGGGCTTCCTAACCCTGTCGGCAGCACCTACCGGCTGAGCCATGCTGACCACCCTGTCGATTCTCGCGCTGGCCATCGGCCTTGCCATGGATGCCTTCGCCGCTGCGCTGGCCCAAGGTGCCGCACTCCGCCCCGGCTGGCGCGAGTCGCTGCGCGTCGGCGTCGCGTTTGGCGTGGCGCAGGCGGTCATGCCGCTGATCGGCTGGGCGCTAGGTATCGCCTTTGCCGGTGTCATCCAGGAGGTCGATCACTGGATCGCGCTGGTGCTGCTCGGCTTCCTTGGCCTGCGCATGATTCGCGCTGGGCTCGATTCGGGCGAGGACGTGGAGGTCGTGCGCCAGCTGACCAATTCTGCGCTGCTGTCGATGGCCATCGCCACCAGCATCGACGCGGCCGTGGCGGGAATCACCCTGCCGTTGATCGATGCGCCGCTGTGGGCATCGATCGGTGCGATCGGCCTCGTCACTTTCTTGTTGTCCACCTTTGGCATGCATGCCGGAGCGGCGGCGGGCGCGCGGCTGGGGAAGCGGGCCGAGCTGCTCGGCGGCGCGGTGCTGATCCTGCTGGGCTTGAAGATCTTCGTCAGCCACCAGTTCTTGGGCGGCTGAGCCTTGCCTTTGGGCCTGCCTCTGCTATAGGCGCCCCGCTTTCCAAATTGTTGGAAACCCAATGGTCCGGCCAGTTAGGGCTGCCGTGGCTGTTGAGAAACGTCGATCCTGTCGGATCGCAAGGAGACGAAAATGCCCAAGCTGAAGACCAAGAGCGGCGTCAAAAAGCGCCTCAAGCTCACGGCTACCGGCAAGATCAAGCACGGCGTCGCTGGCAAGCGCCACCGTCTGATCAGCCACAACGCCAAGTACATTCGCCAGAACCGCGGCACCGAAGTGCTGTCCGAGGCCGAGACCAAGCGGGTCATGGCCTGGGCGCCTTACGGCCTAAAGTAAAAGGAGCGAATGAACCATGGCACGCGTCAAACGGGGTGTAACCACCCGCTCCAAGCATAAGCGGATCCTGGATCAGGCGAAGGGCTATTACGGCCGTCGCAAGAACACCATCCGCATCGCCCGCCAGGCCGTCGAAAAGGCCGGGCAATACGCCTATCGCGACCGCAAGGTGAAGAAGCGGAGCTTCCGCGCCCTGTGGATCCAGCGCATCAACGCCGCCGTCCGCGCCGAAGGCCTGACCTACGGTCAGTTCATGCACGCGCTAAAGCTGGCGAACATCGACCTCGACCGGAAGGTCCTGGCCGATATCGCGATGCACGAAGGCGAAGCTTTCTCGGCGATCATCGCCCAAGCGAAGGCGGCGCTGGACAAGAAGGCGGCCTAAGCCCCTTCACGTCACGCTCTAGCGAACAAGGTTAGGGCGCTGCCGGCAACGGTGGCGCCCTTTTCCTATGGAGCGACCGGCAATCGCTCTAGCGCGTCGCGATCCCAATTACCGAGGTCGGCGGCAGCCGCGTAGGTTGCTTCCAGAAATTCGGTTAGCAGGGCCGCAGGGTCGCTGGCGGATCGCACTGCCGCATAGGGCAGGACAAATTCGCCCAACTCTTGGTCGAATCGGGCTCCGGCCGGAACCGGCATTTCGGCGAAGCCCGACGGCGAGGGATAGGCATAGCTGTAAAAGATCGGCTCTGCAGCCACCGCGCCGCCCGGCCAGAATCCGGCGCTGGACACCTCATGGCTGTACGCCTCGCACGTTACCCGGTCAGGCAGGCCGGGAATGCCGCCCGGATGTTCCGGCGCCCGCCGGCCCGAAAAGCGCGTGACTGCCAGATCGAAACTGCCCCAGAAGAAATGGACCGGGCTGCATTTGCCGAGGAAGCAGGCGCGAAAGTGCTCGAACACCGGCAGGATCTGCTCCAGCGCGGCATGAAGCGCGTCCGCCGTTTCGGGGCGATATTCGCGACGCGCGACATCGTCAGAAAATGCAATTGCATCCGCGATTTCGTTAGGGATTCCGTTGAAAGTCGCGGGCAGGTCATGCGCTTCAAGCATCACGATCAGGTTGCGGTGAATGGCAGCAATGCTGCCAAGATCGAGCGGTAGCAAATCGCGCTCGCCATCGCCCACCCTCAACACAATGGCATGTCGGCACAGGTCCAGCGTCAGCGTGAAGGAATGGCCGTTCGTAATGATCGGCTCGATGGCCAGCCCTTCCGGCACCGGGTGAAGCGTGACGTTCCAGCCATGGTTGGTCCAAGTCGAATGTGCGACGCGGAGCTTACCGAGCATCTGGCTGACGAGATGCAGTATCTCCAGCGTCGGATGATCGCGAGCGACATCGAATTCCGGCCAAGGTTGCGGCATCAGCGACTCCTCGAGCCGACGAAGCTAGCCGAGCAAGGGGTACGCCGGAAGGGTCAGAAATTCCTCGAACCGGTCGGCAGTGACAAGCCGATAGACGAGCTTCGCCGCTTCCAGCAGGTGCGGCAGGTCGCCGAGCGCCAGCACTTCTTCCTGGTGCCAATGTTCGAACAGGTCGCGGGTGAAGTGGCGGCCGTCGTCGATCGGGGCTTCATACTTCAGCCATTGCCATAGCTGGGCGCGGCAGATTTCGGCGGTCGCGGCGTCCTCCATCAGTTTGTAGAGCGGCACCGCACCGCGCCCGCCGAGCCAGGCCGCGACGTACTGGATTGCGACACGGATATTCTCGCGCGCGCCCGCTTCGGTGCGCGGACCGTCGTGCAGCGCCAGCATCTCCTCGCGGGTCGGCAGGTGCGTCGGCGTCACGCCGAGCTGGTTCGGGCCGTCGAGCTTTTCGAACGCCTGCATGGCGACCGGCACCAGTGCCGGGTGCGCGACCCAGGTGCCATCATGGCCGTTGGCGACCTCGCGCTGCTTGTCGGCCATTACCTTGGCGAACGCGGCCTCATTCGCCGCTTCATCGCCCTTCACAGGGATGAAGGCCGACATGCCGCCCATCGCGAACGCCCCGCGCCGGTGGCAGGTCGCGACCAGCCGCAGCGAATAGGCAGCAAGGAACGCCTTATCCATCGTCATCGCCGCGCGGTCGGGCGTCAGCCAGTCGGGCGAGCGGCCGATCCGCTTGATCGCCGAGAAGATATAGTCCCAGCGGCCGCAGTTGAGGCCGACGATATGGTCCTTCAGCGCGTACAGGATCTCGTCCATCTCGAACGCTGCGGGCAGCGTTTCGATGAGGACGGTGACCTTGATCGTGCCGTGGCGCAGCCGCAGCCGTTCCTCGCAATAGCTGAGGACTTCGTCCCAAAGCTGCGCCTCTTCCATGCTCTCCAGCTTGGGGAGATAGAAATAGGGCCCGCTGCCATTCGCCAGCGCGGCATGGGCACAGTTCGCGAGATAGAGCGCGGCGTCGAAAAAGGCGCCGGCGACGGGCTCGCCATCGACCGTGGCGTGGACTTCGGGAAGATGAAGTCCGCGCGGGCGGACGAGCAGGACGGCAGGAGTCGCGCCGAGCGCATAATGCTTGCCGGAATTCGGGTCGGTGTAGCTGAGCGTACCGGCCCAGCGGTCCTTGAGGTTGATCTGGCCCTGGATCAGTTCTCCCCACCTGGGCGAGGTCGCGTCCTCAAAATCGGCCATGAAGACCTTCGCGCCCGAATTGAGCGCGTTGATGACCATTTTGGCATTGGTCGGGCCGGTGATTTCGACGCGGCGGTCCAGCAGGTCGGCGGGAAGTGGGCCGACCTGCCAGTCGCCGGCGCGGATGGGGGCCGTATCCGCACGAAAATCCGGTCGTTCGCCTTGATCGTAGGTCGCTTGCCGTGCCGCACGCTCGTCGAGCAGCGCCCTGCGGCGCGCATCGAACCGTTCGTGGAGATCGGCGACAAGTCCAAGGGCTAGATCGGTCAGGACCTCTGGGGCGCGATCGATGGGGGCTGACGCAACTTCGACCCGCGCCCGGTCCATGACCTGGCTCATGCCGTGGCGGTCCGTCCTTCGATGGCGATCGAATAGCGACGCATGGCATCGACCCGGTCACGGAACGTCAGGCGCTTCCATTCGGTCTGCGCGCGGCGTTCGTTGGTGAAGGGGCCGTGCAGGCTATGGCTGCCCGGCAGCGGCTTGTCGCAATTGCAGTCGGCGTAGTCGGCGCCGACAACCCAATAACGTGACGTCATGAGGTCAACTCCTTTCATTTTAGGCGGCAACGAACTGGTCGGCTTCGGTCGATTCCTTGAGGGCGACCGTGGAAGCCTGGCCAGCGGAAATGGCGGTGGCGATAGCGTCGAAATAGCCGGTCCCGACCTCGCGCTGATGGCGGGTCGCGGTATAGCCGTCGGCTTCCGAAGCGAACTCGGCCTGTTGCAGACGCGAATAGGCGGCCATGCCTTCGTCGCGGTAGCCCGACGCCAGTTCGAACATGCCATGGTTGAGGCTGTGGAAGCCGGCCAGCGTGACGAACTGGAACTTGTAGCCCATGGCACCAAGCTCACGCTGGAACTTGGCGATGGTCGCTTCGTCGAGCTTCGCCTTCCAGTTGAAGCTTGGCGAGCAATTATAGGCCAGCAGCTTGCCCGGGTAGACCTTGTGCACCGCTTCCGCGAATTTGCGGGCGTCGTCGAGGTCTGGGTGGCTGGTTTCCCACCACAGCAGGTCGGCATGCTCGGCGAATGCCAGCCCGCGCGAGATGCAATGGTCAAGGCCGGTGCCGTCCTTCAGGCGGAAGAAACCTTCGGGAGTGCGTTCGCCGGTCAGGAACTGGCGGTCTCGCTCGTCGATGTCACTGGTGATCAGCTTGGCACTTTCGGCGTCGGTGCGCGCGACGAGGATCGTCGGCACGCCCATCACGTCGGCGGCGAGGCGTGCGGCGTCTAGGTTGCGGATCGCGGCCTGGGTCGGGATCAGCACCTTGCCGCCGAGGTGGCCGCACTTCTTTTCGGACGCCAGCTGGTCCTCGAAGTGAACGCCGGCGACGCCCGCTTCGATGTAAGCCTTCATGATCTCGAAGCAATTCAGCGGGCCGCCGAAGCCGGCTTCCGCATCGGCGACGATCGGCGCGAACCAGTCGCGCTTGGCGCCACCTTCGGCATGTTCGATCTGGTCGGCGCGCTGAAGCGCACGGTTGATCTTGCGGGCCAGTTCCGGACCGGTGTTGGCCGGGTACAGCGACTGGTCCGGGTACATGGCACCCGCGGTATTGGCGTCGGCCGCAGCCTGCCAGCCGCTGAGGTAGATCGCTTCGAGTCCTGCCCGAACCATCTGCATCGCCTGGTTGCCCGACATTGCGCCCAGCGCGCGGACCGGCGCCGGATCGCTCTTCATCCGCTCCCACAGCTTCAGCGCCCCACGCCGCGCGAGGCTGCTTTCCGGAACGAAGGAGCCGCGCAGTCGCGCCACCTCGTCGGCCGAATAGGGACGGGTGATTCCGTCGAAACGGCCGGCCGGGGCGGGAACGAACTGGTCAAAACTTGTCATGCGCTACTCCAACGGGATGCCTGAACGATTACGCTGCAACGCAACACGAGAAGCGGCTCGAAGGCACCGGCAAAAAGGGTGATGTTGTCATAAGTTGACTTGTGATTCTTGACAGAGATTGACACGCTCGCTGCCATGTCCAGCAAGCTTTTCCTCGGCCACCGCCTTCGTCGCCTGCGTCGCGACCATGGCCTGTCGCAGACCGATATGGCCGCCAGCCTGGCGATCAGCCCGAGCTATCTTAATCATTTGGAGCGCAACCAGCGCCCGGTAACCGCCGCGCTGCTGTTGAAGCTGGCCGAACAATATGAGGTCGACGTGCGCAGCTTCGCGTCAGGCGGCGGCCACCGCACCGGCCCCGACGAGCTTGCCGAAATCTTCGCCGACAACCTGCTCGCCGACCTCGGCGTGCCACGGTATGAGCTTTCCGAGCTTGCCAACAATTCGCCTGCCGTCGCCGACGCCATCGCGCGGCTTTACGGGGCGTTGAAGGAAGCCAATCGTGAAGGCGGGGTGGCTGCCGGCGGCGATGTCCGGGCCTTGGTCACGCCCGAAAACTGGGTGCGCGAACATATCCAGCAGCATCGCAACCATTATCCCGCCCTTGAAGAAGCCGCCGAGACGCTGGGCGGCGCGCTCAGCGATCCGCTGTCCATGGCCGAACCGATGCGGCGACGGCTGAAGGACGCTTGGGGGATCAGCGCGCGGGTCGTCCCGCAGGCGGAACTGGGCAACGTCACCCAGCTTTACGACCCCGACGCCCGCAAATTCCTCATCAGCAGCCAGCTCAAGCTCGAAAATCGCACCTTTGCGCTGGCCTACCAATTGTCGCTGGTGGAATTTGGGCCGATCCTCGACCGGATGGTGGCCGAAGCCGCACCGCCCGACCAAGGCATCGCCCAATTGCTCCACATGAGCCTTGCCAACTATGCCGCCGGCGCGATCATGATGCCCTACGGCCGCTTCCTCAAAGCGTGCGAGGAAATGCATTATTCGATCGACCGGCTGTGCGGCGAATTCGGCGCCAATGTGGAACAGGTCGCCCACCGCTTCACCACGCTGAGCCGCCCCGGGCAGCGCGGCGTGCCTTTTTTCATGCTTCGGGTCGACCCGGCGGGGAATATCTCGAAGCGCTATGCCGGCGACCAGTTCCCGTTCAGCCGCTTCGGCGGCACCTGCCCACGCTGGAATTTGCATGCCGCCTTCCAGGCTGCGGGGCAGGTTGTCACCCAGTTGATCGAAACGCCCGACGGTCACCGCTATTTCACCGTCGCCCGGACCATCGAGCGGCCGGTCAAGACAGATCTGGCCGGCGGGCTGCTGGCGATCGGGCTCGGCTGCGACATTGCCCACGCCCATAAGTTACATTGCGCAGAAGGCTATGACCTCGACCGTGCCCCGGTCACCCCGGTTGGCCCGGCCTGCGCCATCTGTCCCCGCATCGACTGCGCCCAGCGCGCCACTGCGCCGGCCGGCCGGATGCTGGCCGTCGACCGGTCGAAAAAGACGATTTCGCCCTATCCGTTCGTCGCGGGCTGACGCGCCTTTGTTTTTTGCAATGCGGCAAGCTAAGGCGCTTGCCCTATGAATCGCGACGAAATTTTGAGCCGCATCGCCGCCGCGCCCGACCTTGGTGCGCTGGAGTCCTTGCGCGTCGAAACCTTGGGCAAATCCGGCAGCGTGACGGCGCTGCTGAAAAGCCTTGGCCAGATGGACGCCGACACCCGCACCCGCGAAGGACCGGCGATCCATGGCCTTCGCGAAGCGGTCACCAACGGAATTGCCGAGCGCAAGGCCGCGCTTGAAAATGCCGAGCTCGACCGCCGCCTTGCCACCGAACGGCTCGACCTGTCGCTGCCCGCGCCATCGTCGCCCAAGGGATCCATCCACCCGGTCAGTCAGGTGCTCGACGAGCTGACCGAGATTTTCGCCGACCTCGGCTTTGCAGTCGCCGAAGGGCCGGAGATCGAGGACGACTGGCATAACTTCACCGCGCTCAACATTCCCGAAACGCATCCGGCGCGCGCCATGCACGACACCTTCTACGTCGAAGGCGACGGGCATCATGTGCTGCGCACCCATACCTCGCCCGTGCAGATTCGCACGATGCAGACGCAAAAGCCGCCGATCCGCATTATCGCGCCCGGCCGCGTCTATCGCAGCGACAGCGACGCGACCCACACGCCGATGTTCCACCAGATCGAAGGGCTCGTGATCGACCGCGGCATCACCCTCGGCCACTTGAAGTGGACGCTGGAAACCTTCCTCAAGGCCTTCTTCGAACGCGACGACATCGTCCTGCGCATGCGCCCCAGCTATTTCCCCTTTACCGAACCGTCGGCCGAGGTCGACGTCGGCTGGAGCATGGAAAAGGGCCGCCGTGTCGTCGGCGGCAGCGAGGGCTGGATGGAGGTGCTGGGCAGCGGCATGGTCCACCCCAAGGTCATCGCAAATTGCGGGCTCGACCCTAATGAATGGCAGGGTTTCGCCTTCGGCACCGGCGTCGATCGGCTCGCGATGCTCAAATATGGGATGGACGATCTGCGCGCATTCTTTGACGGCGACCTGCGCTGGATGAAGCATTACGGGTTCCGCTTCTTCGACGTACCCACGCTGTCGGGAGGAGTGGGCGCATGAAGTTCACTCTGTCGTGGCTGAAGGACCATCTCGACACCGATGCCAGCGTCGCGGAAATCGCCGACGCGCTGACCGGCGTCGGGATCGAGGTCGAGGAGATCAGCAATCCGGCGGATGCGCTCAAGCCGTTCAAGGTCGCCAAGGTGCTCACCGCCGAACGTCACCCGCAGGCCGACAAGCTGCAGGTGCTGACGGTCGATACCGGAGAGGGCGAGCCGCTGCAGGTCGTGTGCGGCGCGCCCAATGCGCGCGCGGGCCTGGTCGGCGTGTTCGGCGGTCCCGGCACCTACGTGCCGGGCAGCGATTTCACGCTGAAGAAAGCGGCGATCCGCGGCGTCGAATCCAACGGCATGATGTGTTCGAACCGCGAGCTGCAGCTAGGCGAGGATCATGACGGGATCATCGAGCTTCCCGCCGATGCGCCCGTCGGCAAGAGCTTTGCCGACTATGCCCGGCTCGACGATCCGGTGTTCGACGTGTCGATCACGCCCAACCGCCCGGACTGCATGGGCATCAACGGCATCGCCCGCGACCTTGCCGCCGTCGGCATCGGCACGGCGACCGAAAAGGCCACGCGCTACTCCGCGACCGAAGGAGTCGGCCAGCCGTCGGTCAATGTGACGGTCGAACCGGACAGCGGCTGCTGGACCTTCTGGCGCCGCCAGATTCGCGGCGTGAAGAATGGCCCAAGCCCGGAATGGCTCCAGCAACGGCTGAAGGCCATCGGCCTGCGTCCGATTTCGGCGCTGGTCGACATCACCAACTTCTTTGCCTTCGACCAGGCACGCCCCCTTCACGTTTATGACATTGCCAAGCTCAGTGGCGGGATCACTGTCCGGCGCGGCCGCGACGGCGACAAGTTCCTTGCCCTCAACGGCAAGGAGTATGAACCGACCGCCGACGACTGCGTCATCGCCGACGACTGCGGTGCATTGGGCCTCGGCGGGATCATCGGCGGCGAAAGCACCGGGGTCGACGACAATACGACCGACGTGCTGCTCGAATGCGCCTGGTTCGACCCGGCGATGATCAGCCTGACCGGCCAGCGCCACACCATCTCGACCGACGCGCGCGGTCGTTTCGAGCGCGGCATCGACCCGGCGATGATGAGCGTTGCAATTGAAACGGCAGCGCAGATGATCGTCGACCTGTGCGGCGGTGAGCTGAGCGAACCGGCCGTTTCGGGCGCGGCGCCCGCCGATCGCTATCCGAACAAGGAGCATGTCGTCGCCTACCGCCCGGAACGACTGGCTGGGCTGGCCGGCGTCGACCTTCCGGCAGAGGATCAGAAAGCGATCCTCGCGCGACTTGGCTTTTTCGAAACGGAACCGGGCAGCTGGCAGATCCGCGTGCCGACCTGGCGCCCCGACATCGACGGCGAAGCCGATATCGTCGAGGAAATCGCCCGCATCAACGGCTATGACAAAATCCCGTCGGCCGCGCTTCCAAGGGCGGACGGCGTCGCGCGCGCCACCGCCACCCGGCTGCAGCTGGTCGAACGCCGCGCCCGCCGCGCGGCCGCCGCGCGCGGCATGGACGAGGCGATCACGTGGAGCTTCATCAGCGAAAAGGACGCCGCGCTGTTCGGCGGGTCGGCCTTCGTCCTCGCCAACCCGATCAGCGAAGACATGAAGCATATGCGTCCGTCGCTGATCCCGGGCCTGGCCGCCGCGGCACGCCGCAACCTTGACCGCGGCGCGTCATCCGTTCGCCTGTTCGAGGTCGGCCGCCGCTATCTCGCCGACGCCGAACATGTGACGCTCGGCCTCATCCTGACCGGCGACCGGCGGGAACGGGGCTGGCAATCGGGCAAGGCCAAGGGGTTCGACGCGTTCGACGCGAAGGCCGAAGTGTTGGCCATCCTCGACGCCGCGGGCGCGCCGACTGCAAACCTGCAGCTGTTCATGGGCGCGGGCGACACCTGGCATCCCGGACGCTCGGCGAAGCTTGGCCTCGGTCCCAAGATGATCCTTGCCGAATTCGGCGAGCTCCATCCACGCATCGCCAAGGCACTCGACCTGCCCGCCGGTACCGTCGCCGCCCAATTGTTCTTGGACGCCATTCCTGCTCCACGCTCGGCGGAGCGCGCTCGCCCGGCCTTCACGCCGCCGTCGCTGATGCCGCTGAGCCGCGACTTCGCGTTCATCGTGCCGACCGAATTGGCGGCCGACGCGCTGGTGCGGGCGATCCGGGGCGCGGACAAGGGGCTGATCGCCGATGCGCGCATCTTCGACCGATACGAGGGTGAGCAGGGCCTGAGCCTCGCGGTGGAAGTGACGCTGCAGCCGATCGAAAAGACGCTGACCGATGCCGAAATCGGCGAGGTGTCGAAGAAGGTCGTGGCGGCTGCCGAAAAGCTGGGCGCGACGCTCAGGAGTTGAGCGCGTTGATCGCGGCGTGGACGCGCGCCTCGATCTCCTCGCGCTTCAATCCGGGCGGGATGATTTCGCCGACCTTGAAGCGGATCACGCCGCTGTGCTTGATGAAGCCGCGCGGCCAGATTTTGCCGCTGTCGTGGGCAACCGGGATGACCGGCAGGCCGAGCACGCGATAAAGGCCGGCAAACCCCGGCCGCAGTTCCGGTGCCTCGCCGAACGGCACCCGCGTGCCTTCGGGAAAGATGATGACGGGACGGCCGTCCGCCGCGGCTTCCTTGCCCTTCACCATCATTTCACGGAGCGCCTTCGCGCCGGCGTCGCGGTCGACGCCGATCACCCCATATTTGCGCGTGACCCAGCCGAACAGCGGCATGTGGCTCAATTCGCGCTTCATCACCACGACCGGCGTACGGGCAAAGCGCAGCGTGTCGACCGCCTCGACCATCGCCTGGTGCTTCACAGCGATGAGGTAAGGGCCCGGCGGCAGGTCGCCGTCCCATTCGAAGCGGATGCCGAGCACCTTTCGCACAAGCCAGTAGTGGAAATAGGCCCAACCATGCACGGTCGTTCGAAGGGCTTTGGTCCCGAACGCGGCCGCGACGAACGAGGCCAACACGTAAACCAGCGTGCCGGGGTAGAAGAGTAAGGTAAAGACCAGAGAACGAAGGAATGCCATGGTCAGATATCCAGCCAGACGCTGATCCGGCGCAGCCAATATTTGTTATATTCCATGAAGAGCGTCGCAAAACCGGGCGCGGTCCTGACGGCGTCGGGCACGATGGAGATCGCCGGTCCAAGCTTGCGTCGGAATTCATAGTCGGCCCGGCGCATATGCCAGTCGCTGGTGACAAGCCGAACGCTGTCATAGCGGTGGCGGCGCATCCAGCGATCGGCCTCTTCGGCGTTGGACCGCGTATCGACCGACGTTGAATCGAGGTCGACGCAGCAGTCGATGAGCGATTTGCGACCGCCGAGGCGGGCCACAAGATCGCGCTTGCGGACCGAGGGGTCTGCACCGGACACCAGCAGGCGCTTGGCCTTGCGTTGCGCCAGCATGTCCATCCCCCGTTCGATCCGCCCCTTGCCCCCCGTCAGCACGACGATGGCGTCGGTCCGCGGCGCATCGGCTGGCGCCGGCGTGCCGAGCGTTACGGCAAACAATGCGAAGCCGAGTGCATAGAGCACCGCGAGGAAAGACAGGCCGCGAAGGATCATAGGCGCTCGCGCAATGCCCCGATCACGGCCCGCCTGGCAACCATCGTCGCCAGAGCAGCAGCGACAAAGGGCAACGCGGCAAGAATGGCCGCGTCTCGCCAAAGGAGCAAAGGCCGGCCGGCCAGGTCGCTGGCAAAGCTCGCACCGCCGACGAGGAGGCCAAGCAGCATGCCGGCAATCGCCGCACCTGCGAGCGCACCGACCAGCGCGTCGAGCGCGATCTGCCGCTGGAACAGCCGAGCGATCTGCCTGTCGGTCGCACCGAGGCCGTGCATGACCTCCACCGTTGCGCGATGGGTGTCGAGTGCACCACGCGCGGCGAGGATGACCGCCGCGCCGCTGGCAAGACCGATGAGTATAACCATCGTTGCCGCCAGCCAGCCCAGGCCGCGCAGCGTCGACAGGATCGGCGATAGCGTTTCACGATGGGCAACAAAGCGGGCTTCGGGAACGGCATGCTGGACCGCCTTGGCAATGGCAGCGGGATCGGCGCCGGGACGCACATCGACGTCGATCAACGCCGGCAAGGGAAGGTCCGCCTTGCTGGCGTCCGGGCCGAGCCATCGTTCCAGCGTGCGGCGCATGTCGGCGTCGGCGACCTGCCTGGCGCTGACGACACCCGGTGATCGGCGCGCAGCGTCGAGCGCGGCAGGCGCCTTGCCTGACCCGTCGGCAATCTGGATCGAATAGCGGCTCTCGATGCCCTGCCCCACCACAGTGGCCGCACCGGCAAGGGCAAGGCCTGCCGCCGCGACGATCATCATGACGAACACCATGATCGCGATCAGGACCGGCACCGGCCCCTTCAAGCCGGCGGAGGGGATCAGCCGCTGTTCCGCCGGCGTCGAACGAAGCAGCGCAATCACGATCTCGCCCCCACCGCCGCGGGCGGGTTCTTCAAGGCGCCGGTCGGATCGATCAGCTGGCCGTTTTCCAGCCGGATCAGTTGCGCGCCGGGGGTTGCCGCGACCAGGCCGAGGTCGTGGGTCGCGACGACGACGGTCGTCCCGTGCTGGTTCATCGCGGTCAAAAGGTGGAGGATCCGCTCGGCCATGGCCGCATCGACGTTACCGGTCGGTTCGTCGGCGATCAGGATCGGCGGCCGGCTGATCACGGCACGGGCGATGGCTACGCGCTGCTGTTCACCACCCGACAGGGTCGGCGGTCGGGCACTGGCGCGATCGGCAAGCCCGACCCAGGCCAGCATTTCCCGCACCGGACCTTCGATTTCTTCATCGCTGGCGCCGGCAATGCGCAGCGGCAAGGCGACATTGTCGAACGCCGACAAATGACGGATCAGCCGGAAATCCTGGAAGACGACACCGATCCGGCGACGATAATCGGGCAATATGTCGCGCGGCAGTTCGGTCAGTTCTTCGCCAAACATGGACATCCGCCCGCGGGTGGGCCGCTGCGCAAGGTAAAGCAGCTTCAGCAGAGAGGTCTTTCCCGCGCCCGACGGGCCGGTGAGAAAATAAAAGCCGCCTTCGACCAGGCGAAAGTCGAGATCGCGCAACACCTCCGCGCCCGTGCCGTAGCGCAGGCCGACGCGGTCGAATTCGGCGATCACCTTCACCACTTAATTGTCACCCTCCCCATTGGATATGCTGTGGCACGGCCATCCCTTACTTGCCAAGGCGCAACCATTGCTGTTTATCCTTGTTAACCGTTGAGGGGAGGCACCAATTTCATGATCCTGACCTGTCCCGCTTGCGACACCAAATATGTCGTGAAGGATAGCGCGATACCGCCTGAGGGGCGCAAGGTGCGCTGCGCGTCCTGCAAGCATAGCTGGCACCAGGATCCCGATCCCGCCGGCGTGGTCGAGGAAAACCCCGCGCCGTTCGTCAGCTTCGGCGGTCCGCCCGAACCGAGCCCCGAAGACGTCGGAGAACCGGCAATCAGCGAACCGACGCCAGAGGCTGTCGCCGACCAATATGTCGCCGAGGTTCCCGAACCGGTCGTGGACAGTGCCGCGCCACAGGACTTCACGCGTGTCGAAGAGCCCGCGGCCGGTGAACCGACGGCGGCGCTCGACGATTTTGCGGCAACAACCGCCGAAGACGCACAGTGGGAAACGGCCGCGCCGGAGGTTGCACCGGAGCCCGCGCCGGCGGCTGCCTTGAGCCCGCAACCGGCCTTGCCGGCGGTCGAACAATGGTCGGCTGGCGACGAGGACATCGGCTATCAGGAAGTGGTCGATGACGAGGCGCCGCGCGGGCGACGCTGGCTTTGGGTGCTCTTGCTTCTGGTGCTGATCGCGGCCGCGGCGGCGGCCTTCTGGTTCTACGCCCCTTCGGCGTGGAAGGAAAAGGCGGGCATCGCCCAGGCCGGCGATACGCCGCTGCAGTTGATGATCACCAGCAAGGATCGGCAGGAACTGGCCAGCGGCAACCAGTTGCTGGCGGTCAGCGGCCGGGTGATCAATCCGACCGACCGTGAACAGGATGTGCCGCCGATCCAGGCCGAATTGCGCAACAAGGATAGCAAGCAGGTCGTCCATCGCTGGACGATTGCACCGCCCGCGCGGGTCCTTGCGCCGCGCAGCAGCGCGACTTTCAACAGCGCCGAGGTCGATATCCCGTCGGGCGGCGATGAGCTGGTGATCACGCTGGGCGGCTAACGCCTATTCAAATTCGAGTAATTGCGCCGGTCGAAGTGCGCCACTGGCATCGGCCAGTTTGGCGGATCGGCGGTGCGCACCATCCTGCCGGTGGTCCAAGCTTTTGCCGAACCGCGCGGCGTGGAGGATGCGAACGGTAACGGTGGCACGTTCCGACACCGACGACGTCGGCTGGAAACCCGCAACCGCGGGTGGCGTCTGAGGCATCGCCGCAATGGCTGCCGACAGGGCGAACAACGGCCACATCATGGTGACGGTAACTCATTTCCGCCGATATGGTTACCGTCTTGTTAGGGATTGTTCCGTTTTGAACCGACTCTTGCCCGTTGCCAGCCCCGTCCGGCTTTGCTAGGGGCCGCCACCTACCGGAGGCGGCGCCCATATGCGGCGATCGCTTTTTCATTGAGTGCGGTCGTGGCGGAACTGGTAGACGCGCAACGTTGAGGTCGTTGTGTCCGAAAGGACGTGGAAGTTCGAGTCTTCTCGACCGCACCATTTTCCCAATGAAATCAGTGGAAATCCCGCGATTGCGGCAGGAAGCGCGAGCTTGGCAGGATGCGCGCGTCGCGCGGATGGCGGTTGGCTGGCGGGGGTGCCGAATGGGTCACCGCATCGCCCGGCTGCGCGAACGAGCCGATCGCCGCCGAATCCGACAAGGTTGAGAGATAATGGCTGCCGTCGGTGACGGTCTTGGCCATCAGATGGGCGACGCCTTCCTTGCTGCGTTGCAGATGGCCTTCGATGATCATCAGGCGAGAGGCCATTACCGCTCGCCGCTGCCGCTCGAAATCGCGCGCCCATAGCAGCGCGTTCACCACGCCCGTTTCATCCTCGATGGTGATGAAGATGGCATTGCCCTTGCCTGGCCGCTGGCGGATGAGCACCGCGCCAGCGACGCGGATCCTGGCACCATCCTTGGCGGCGTTGACAGTCGCGCAGTCCATCAGGCCGGCGGCCGACAGTTTGGGCCGGAGGAATTGCAGCGGATGGCCCTTTAGCGACAGCCGCTGGGTCTGGTAATCCGCGACCACTTCCTCGGCCGGGGCCATCGGCGGCAGGTCGATGTCCGGTTCGCGGCCCAGTTCGGGCAGGTCCTGCGCGGCGAACAGCGGCAGCTGCGCCGGCGGCACCCGCCGTGCCTCCCATCCCGCCTGTCGCCGGTTCTGGCCGATCGAGCGGAGCGCATCGGCGTCGGCCAGCAGCTGCAGCGCACGCGACGGTAGCGCGGCGCGGCGGGCCGCGTCCTCCATGCTGGCGAAGGGCTGCGCGGCCACGATCGCCTCGGCCCAATCCTCGCGAAAGCCGCTGATCTGGCGAAAGCCGAGCCGCAGCGTCATCGGATCTTCTAGCAGATTGTCCCATGTGCTGGCGTTGAGATCGGTCGGCATCACCCGCACCCCGTGCTGCAGCGCATCGGTCACCAGCTGCGACGGTGCGTAAAACCCCATCGGCTGGCTGTTGAGCAGCGCGCAGGTGAACACCGCCGGATAATGGCATTTGATCCATGAGGAGACATAGGCGAGCCAGCCGAACGCCTGGGCATGGCTTTCGGGGAAGCCATATTCGCCGAAACCGCGAATCTGTTCGAAACAGCGCTCAGCAAAGTCGGGCGGATAGCCGCGCTCGATCATCCCGCCCACCAGCTTGTCGCGGTAATGGCCGATGGTGCCGAGGTGGCGGAAGGTCGCCATCGCGCGGCGGAGGCCATCGGCTTCTGACGGGGTGAAGCCCGCCGCGACGATCGCCAGCTTCATCGCCTGTTCCTGGAACAGGGGGACGCCGAGCGTCTTTTCCAGCACGCTGCGGATCTCGCCGTCGGGGCCGGGATAGTCGACCTTCTCCTCCCCCGCGCGGCGGCGGAGGTAGGGGTGGACCATGCCGCCCTGGATCGGTCCCGGCCGGACGATCGCGACCTGAATGACGAGGTCATATAGCTCCTTAGGCTTCATCCGCGGCAGCATCGCTATCTGCGCGCGGCTTTCGACCTGAAAGGTACCGATGCTGTCGGCGCGCTGGAGCATCTGGTAGGTCGGCGCGTCCTCGCGTGGCACGGTCGACAGGTCGACCTTGCCCAAGCCGTGTTGCTCCATCAGGTCGAAACTGCGGCGGATGCAGCTCAGCATCCCCAGCGCCAGCACGTCGACCTTCATCATGCCCAGCGTGTCGAGATCGTCCTTGTCCCATTCGATGAAGGTGCGGTCGGGCATCGCCCCGTTCAGCACCGGCACCATCTCGTCCAGCCGCCCTTCGGTCAGCACGAAGCCGCCGACATGCTGCGACAGATGGCGGGGGAATTCGAGCAGATCGCCGACCATGTCGCGCAGCCGCGCCATCTGCGGATTGGCGAGGTCGAAACCCGCCTCGGCGAGGCGCTGCTCGGGAATGCCGGCACTGCCGCTCCAGCTGCCCCAGACCGTGCTGCACAGGCGCGAGGTGACGTCTTCGCTCAATCCCAGCGCCTTGCCCACTTCGCGGATCGCACTGCGTTGGCGGTAGCGGATGACGGTCCCCGCGATGCCCGCGCGCTCGCGGCCGTAGCGCTGGTAGATATACTGGATCACCTCCTCGCGCCGTTCATGTTCGAAATCGACGTCGATGTCGGGCGGCTCGTCGCGCTCGTCGGACATGAAGCGGGAGAAAAGCAATTTCTCCTTCACCGGGTCGATCGGCGTCACGCCCAGGAAGTAGCAGACCAGCGAATTGGCCGCCGACCCGCGGCCCTGGCACAGGATCGGCTTGGGCAGGCTGCGCGCATAACGAACAATGTCGTGGACGGTGAGGAAGTAGGAGGCGTAGTTGCGCCGCCGGATCAGCCGATATTCCTCGTTGAGCGTGTCGCGATAGGTCGGCGGCAGGCCGTCGGGAAAGCGTTCAGCCGCCCCCTGTTCAACCAGTTCGACCAGCCAGTCCTGCGGGGTCCAGCCTTCGGGCACCGGCTCATGCGGATATTCATAGACCAGCTGGTCGAGCGTGAAGTCGATGCAGCCGAACAGGTCGCGGGTCGCGGCGATGGCCTGCGGGGCGTCGCGGAACAGTCGCGCCATCTCCTCCGGCGCCTTCAGGTGACGCTCAGCATTGGCGGCAAGACGTCGCCCCGCCGCCTGGATGGTGGTGCCGTCGCGGATGCAGGTCAGCACATCCTGCAGCGGGCGGCAGTCGGGGGTGGCGTAAAGCGCGTCGTTGGTCGCGATCAGCGGAACGCCGGTGCGGCGGGACAGCGCCAGCCGCTTCGCCAAGCGCCGCGCATCGCGACCGGCGCGCGGCATGAACGCCGCCAGCCAGACGCGCGGCGCATGATCCTTCAGCATCGACAGCAGCACCGCATCGCCATCCATCGCGATCAACGCATTGTCCTGGCAATGCTCCAGCAGATCTTCGAGCCGAAGCGCGCAGCTGCCCTTTTCGGTACGGCGGTTGCCCAGCGTCAGCAGGCGCGTGAGACGACCCCAACCGAAGCGGGTCATGGGGTAGGCGACAATGTCCGGCGTGCCGTCGGCAAAGACCAGCCGCGCGCCGACGATCAGTTTGAAGCCGCCGACCGGCCCGCCCATCTGCTTCCACGCATCATGCGCGCGGACCACGCCGGCGACGCTGTTGCGGTCCGCAACCCCGATCCCGCGCATCCCCAGCCCCTGCGCGCGCGACACCATCTGCCACGGGTGCGATGCGCCGTGGAGGAAGCTGAAATTGGTCGCGGCGACGCTTTCCGCGAACCAGCTCATGGGAACAGGCCGTGGAGGTACCAGTCGGGATCGCCCTTCTCCCCGAACAGGCCGTGGCGGAAAATCCAGAAGCGCCGCCCCGCCTCATCCTCGACCCGATAATAATCGCGGGTAAGGCCACCCTGGTTCGGGAAATGGCCCATCGCCCGGGTCCACCATTCCGACGCCAGCCGTTCCGGCCCTTCGGCCAGCGTGACGCGGTGCATCTTCCCCTTCCAGCGGAAACGGTAGGGCGGTCCGTCGGGCACTTCGGCGATCACCTCCACCTTGTGCGGCGGGTCGAGCAGGTAGAGCGGGCGTGGCGGGCGATCGTCGGTGATCGGCCAGTCCGGCGCAGCAATTCCGGCGGCCGGCAACCACATCTGCGCGACTTCGGGCAAGTGCCGGTCGCACGGCACCGCGCGGCGGACACGGTCGGGGCCAAGCCGCACCCCCAGCCGGTCGACCAGCGCCCCCACCCCGTCATGGCGTTCGTCCGCGCCGTCCAGGCCGATCTGCGCCAGCGCCAGCGCTTCGGTCCGCGGCACCGCCAGCGCGATCATGTCGAAGCCGAAGCCGGGATCGATCGGGTCCGCCAGCCCTTCGATCCTCTCGCGCAGCAGGCGGATGACGGCGGGCGGATCGCGCACCGGCCGCCCCGTTTCGACGGCGAGCGAGCGTTCGAGCCCGTCGCTGCGGTAAAGGGTGGCGACAAAGACACGCCCGCCGATCCCGCGCGCTTCCATCACTTTCCCCGCCTCGCCAAGCAGCCCTTCGACCACGTCGAGGACATCGTCGGTACGACCGATCGGCTCGGCGAAGCGCGCCTCGACGCGGATCGGAGCGGCGGGAATGTGCGGGTCGATCGGGCTGCCGATCTCGCCCGTCATTTGGCGCAGCTTCGTCACCGCCCCAGCGCCGAACCGCGCGGCAATGGCCGATAAGGGGCGCGCGGTCAGGTCGCCGATCCGCCGCAGCCCGGCGCGGAGCAAAGCCTGCAGATCGTTGTCGTCCAATTCCAGCGCGCGCACCGGCAATGCGCCGATTTCGCCGCTGCCATCGCCGTATCGCGCAAGCGCGCGGGCGGCAGCGGCATTGTCCGCCAGTGCAAACCGCGGCGTGACCTCGACCAGCGGCAACATCCGTTCGATCATTGCCTGCTCGCCCCCGAACAGATGGGCGCAGCCGCTGATATCCATCAGCAGGCCGTCGGGCGGATCGCGCGTCACCATCGGCGTGAAGCGGATCATCCGGCGGACGAGGATATCGACCACTTCACGATCCGCCTCGGGGTCGTGCGGCAGGGTCGCGAGGTCGGGCAGGCGTGCCCGCGCGTCGGCCAGCGTCATGCCCACCGCCAGCCCCGCCTTCAGCCCGACCGCATCGAGCGCGGCAAGGCGCAGCGTGTTGCTGCTGCGGACGATCAGCGCGAGCGGATTATGCGGCGCGCAGATGGCCGGATGCTGGCGCCGCGCCCGTTCCACCGACAGGAAGGGCAGCCAGATCGCCAGGCACCGGCGCTTCGACGAAGCGGCCATGCTGAAGGTCCCAGACAAGAGTGAAACGCTGGCCCGCCGGCCCGCCGCGACGTCGGAGCAGCTCGACATCCAGCGCGGGCATTCCCGGCGCCTTCGCCTCCAGCGGCCGCGACGGCGCGCTCGACACCCGCCATCGGCTCTGCGCCGCGCTGGGCCGGGGCTCTGCATCGGCGCGCAGCAGGATGACGCGTGCTGCCTTGCCTTCCAGCGCCAGCGCCAGCCGGCGACTGGCGGTGAGGCCATAATCGGCCAGCCGCCCTTCGCTAGCGACGATGATGCCGCCCACAGCCGATGATCGCGCCGCATCGAGCGCTGCCCGCAGCATGTCGCGTTCGTTCGACGTTTCGACCCACACCAGGCGGGACGGCGACAGCCCAAGCCCGGCCATCCCTTCGGCATAAAGCTGGGCGGCAGGTCGCGGCCGCCCCTTCATTCCCACCAGCAGGATCGGCCCATCTCCGGCCGAAAATGCCTCAGCCAGCGAAAAGGTCATGGCAGCCGTCCAGTCGGCATTGGCGCAGTGAATTTCGTGCAGGCACCCGCCGTCCAGAAATCCCTGGCGATCCGGAGACGGTGAAGGTGTTTGGCGTTGGAGATTGGCTTTCATGGGTCGAATCGCTGCTGAATGTTCTTATTATGTTCTCATTCTCCCCATAGAGTCCAGCGCTGTCGCGCATAGGGTGCGCAAAGCTTCAGCCCCACCCTTACGGGCGGGCAAAAAGTCGTCTTGCACGACTTATGGTTAACGAAGGGCGGGCGCCGTTGACGATGAGGCGTCCGCGATCTGGCCGGTCTTGAACACCCTCAGCGTGCCGAGGCGGGCCACGGTCTTGTCGGGACTGAGGTCGATCGTCGCATTGATCGCGGTGTCGACACCGGCCGCCTGGGCCGACGCCTGCGCGACCCGAAGGCTGTAGTGGCCATAGCCGACGCGTTCGAACAGGATGAACCCGTCATAGTCGCTTCGCGCCGTCGCCACGACATCGCCCTTGTCGTTGAGCAGCTCGATATCGAGCCCTTCGATGCCGCGGCCGTCCTGGCGCACGATCACCGCCTCGACATCGCCGGCGCCGACCAGTCCGATATCCAGCTTGGTCGCGACCCCGGGCCTCGGCACCACCAACTGCAGTGCCTTGCGCGGCGTAAGGCTGGGATCGGAAAGGCTCGACGCATCGATCCCGACCGCAACGGGCTGATAGGGTTGCAGTCCGCCGACCCGAACCCTGCCCTGCTTGTCGGTCACCTGCTCCGACGCGCTCAGCCCGGTCGTAATCATCGCGCCTTCTTCGAAGGGTTCGTCGGCGTCGCGCACGCCATTGTCGTTTAGGTCGCGATAGACTCTCGCTTCGACCGATCCGGATGCCGCCAGCTTCTGGCTGGTGAAATGCAGCCCGCGCGATCCGCTATCGAGCGAAAAGTTGAGGTTGAAGCCGGCGGCGAAGCTGCCGTCGGTCCCGCCTTCGATCGATGCGGCCGCGGCGACGCTGTTGAACCGGTGAATGTGGGAGATTCGCGCGATGCCGCGCTTGCCGACGGCGTCATAGCCGACCGCGCCCTCCCAATCGGCTTTGTCGCTCGCCGACCAATAGGCCGACAACTCGGCCCGCCGGAAGCGGTTGTAGGGACTGATTTCCCACATGGCCTCGCCGCGCAGCCGGACATCCTTGACGCGGCCCGTCCCGATCAGGGTCAGGTCGAGCTGATCCTTTTGCGGCGGTACGTTACTGCCCAGCTTTTTCTGCCAGTTGACCATGGTCGTCAGGTTGAACCCATTGATATTGGTCGACAATCGTCCGGTCGTGGTAAGTGCCTTGTCATCAATCCCGCGATCGATCAGGCGCATGTCGGCCTGTGCGATCAACGGTTGATGACCCAGCTTGAACGGTGCCGACACGCCAACACGGACATCGCGATAATGGGCCTCGCGCTTGCCGCCGATCACGAAATCGTTGGCGAGCAGCGCGTCGACATTGACATTGATCGCGCCGAATTTTGCGATGGCTTGCGCGCGAGCGGCCATGCCGCCGTGATTGTCGCGTGCAACCGCCGCCTCGACCAGCGCGGGGCCGACCGATCGACGAATCGATCCTTCTACGAAGGTCAGTTTTTCGCCGTCGGCCAACAGCACGGCGGCCAGCGCACCCACCGAGGTGCGCTGGTCCAGCCCATGTTCGACCTGGACGGTGGCCTGCAGGTCCGGCCGCCTGAAATCTGGCTCGCTGCCGGGCGGAGCGCCGCTGCTCGCCTCGTTTCGGCCGATAATCTTGCCGGCAAGCTCGCGGCCGGGCTGCGAGACGCCCGCCCAGTACCATGTTTTGCCGGCCGGAACTTGCGCCTGGCCGACGTTGAGGGTCTCGACGCGCGTCCGCACCTGGCCTTGGGGGCCGTACAGGAGGACTTCGAAGCGATTGTCGCCATAAATTAGCTGGACGTCTTCAAATTTGTATCGCCCACTTCCGTCGGACTTTGCAAATGATAATAGTTCGCCGTTGCGATAGAGTTCGGCATCCCATCCCGGCGGCAATTCCCCTTCGAACCGTGTCCGGTCGAAGGCGACCGGGTTGAAGAGCGGTCGATTGGTTACTTCGAACCCGCGGCCGTTGGTGCCGGGCAACAAACGGCTCGCCAGACCCTGCACATCGCCAACGGCAAAATGCGTTGCCTGCAGCGGTCCAAGGAGTTCGCCGTCGGGGTCGGACCGGTAGGCGCGAACCCGCAGTGACTGGGGCCGGCCCTTCCCGTCAGTGTTCAGTGTGGCGTCATATGACATTTTGGCAATTTCGCCGGCAGCAAGGACCGATGCCTGGCGATCGACGCGCATCCCGGTCGATGCGCGATAGGTGACCCCTGCCGACACGATGAAATCGAGCGCCGGCGCACGCCACATGCGATAGGGCAATTTCACCCGCGGCAGCTTGTCGAAGGGCATGGCGGCCGGCTTGATGCGGGCGGCCCGCTGTTCCCGCTCGCGGGCCAATTCGACCGGCAGCTTGGCCTCGGATTCGAGGACGATCAGCGACCCGGCGGTCATCGGCTTTATGCCGATGCCCAGCCAGCGGCCGAGAAATGCGCTGTCGACGCACCATCCGTCGGGCGTTTCGCGCACTGCCGTCGGATCGAGCCTTTCAGCCTTTCCGCCAAAGTGCGCCGTGCCTGCCGGGATGTTGAGCTCGAGGCGATTGCTTTCCTTGAAGGCCCAGCCGCTCGCGGTCCGCGCCTTTAGGTCGACCGTCACGGGCAGGTCGAGCGTGGTGAGCATGTCGCCCAGCACCACGCAGGTCCCCTCAGGCGTAGAATAGGCCCGGACGCCATCCCCCAGGCGAAGCTGGCGGATGTTCACGTCGAGCATAAATTGTTCTTCGGGGTCGGCGTGCCAGTTGTCGAGGCCAGGGCTCGCGGCCCACGCAGCGACTGCGCCGGCGAGCGCGAGCGCACCGCCGGCGACCAATGCCCGGACCTTGCCGAACAGCTGGTGCATCGCCTGTGGGTTCCGTCCCGACTTCAGCCGTTACCGCAGGGTCGCGCTGGTTTCAGCCAGCATGACAGGACCGCTATCGGTCGGTTCGACATATTGCACCGTGACCGCTCCGCTGGCTTGCGCGGCCAGCTTGGGATCGACCGGGACCAGGACTTCGCGGCGGTTGATTTCCGTGTAGATGGCGATGCCGCGAACCACGGCGATCGGATCGGACACGCCGGCCTTCATGACCCGCACTTCGCCGAACGTCGACCGCGCGCCCTTGCGATCGATGTCCATCGCGATCACGGGCTGGCCTTCGACGCTGGCCTTGTGAACGTTGGAGATGGCCGCCGTCGCCTCGAGATTGCCCAGGCGGACGATGACCGGAATGGTGACGCCGTAGATCGGGGTTAGCCGGAACGACACGCCTTCGACCTTTTGCACAGGTGTCGCGACTTGCGGCTGCGCCGGCGGAATTGCCCGGAACAGCAGGTGAATTCGATATTCGCCGTCGGCAACCCCCTGCGGCACCCGCGCGCTGAGGCGGATCGCCTGCGGCTGGTTCGGCGGCAGCGTCACCTTGCGCGGCGCGAACAGCACCATTTCCTGCGCGATCTTGTCGGCATCGCTGGGTGTCGGGACATCGACCAGCTTTCCGTCCGCAGTCATCCTGCGCAGTTCGGCGGTGACGCGGTAGGTCGCGACATCGTCGCCAATATTGTTGAGGATGACTTCGGTACCGCGGCGCCCGTCGAGCACGACGCGGGTCGGCGCGACCAGCAGGTCGCCGATGCCGGCGCTGGCGGG
Source organism: Sphingomonas jaspsi DSM 18422 (assembly GCF_000585415.1). Taxonomy (NCBI): domain Bacteria; kingdom Pseudomonadati; phylum Pseudomonadota; class Alphaproteobacteria; order Sphingomonadales; family Sphingomonadaceae; genus Sphingomonas; species Sphingomonas jaspsi. The sequence goes on from NZ_KK073876.1 coordinate 407,704, forward strand.
GGTGGCGATGGACAGCGATGCGCCGACCAGGGTCAACGCGCCAGCATGAGTGGAAAAGCGAGCAAACATCGGATCCTCCAGAACTTTGGAGGAAGATGCGTCCGAAATGGTTATTATTCCGCTAACCATCATCGTCCTGGACGCAAGAAAAAGGCCTCCGGAGGATATCCGGAGGCCCATTCTGGTCGCGCGAGGGTTGGCCCCTCGCCGTCTACGTCGATTAATAGTCGACGGTAACGTTGATGTCGCCCTTGTAGAGGCCGTCAACCGTGGTGCTGGCAATGCTGATCGAGCCGCCGACGGTGAAGTTGACGCCCGAGGCGCCCGAGTTGCCAAGCGCGACGGTGGCCGGCGCGTCCGGGGTGAACGACAGCAGTTCGTTGCCGCCCGAGGTGGTGTTGGTCAGGTTCGACGCCGTCGCCGTCACGTTGACGGTGAAGTTGTTGGTGCCGGTGACTTTGTACTGGGCCGACTGCACGGTACCCGAGCAGGTAAGACCGCCGGCACAGCCGCTGAGCGCGCCGCCCTGGCTGACGGCGACCGTCTGCGGGCCGCTGAGCGTGCCGACAACGATGGTGCCGAAGTCGAGATCGCGGGTCGCGGTCAGCGTCAGCGGCTTGACGATACGGGCCGAAGCCTTGGCCGCCGGGCTGGCGGCAACCGGAGCGGCCAGGGCCGGGGTCGCAGCGAGCGTAGCAGCAGCGGCCAGCGCCGCCAGACGAACGAATTTGGTCATAGTTATCATCCCCACAGGTTCCGTAATCATGGCGGCTGGCGGAAAGCCCCTCCATCCGTGGGTCCCTCATTAACCGTGTCAGCTTACGGCTTTGCTCAACGATATGGTTATCGGCGCCTTAACAATTTCTCGAAAATGGATGCGACCACTAGGAGGGGCGCTCAGAAGTAGTCGACGTCGATCCGGACGTCCCCGCGAAATTCGCCATCGAGGTTGGCCTCGACCTTGAGATTGCCACCGATTCGGAATTGTAGGGTGCCGTTTCCGTCGAGCCTGGCCATGGCTGGCAGGTCAGACGTGACCGATTCGACCCGGATCTGGCCGCCGGCCGTTCCGTAGAGCGTGATGGCGGTTGGCAGATCCACGCGAACGAAGCGGCCAGGTTCGCCATGGATCAGGACTTCGGCGACCATCGCGCGCGCACCGATGTTTGCAACCGCCCCCGTGGCGAATCGCCCGCCGTCCGGCCGCAGTTCCGCGCTGCCTCCACCGTTGCCCGCGACAACCAGCCGGTCGAAGTCCAGCTTGGTGACGACGTCGATTCGCAGCGGCGTCGCCGGCCGCTCGCCTTCGACGGACGTCGATGGATTACACAGGCGGCAAACAGGGGTCACGTCCTGTCCATGTGCAGGCGTGGTGGATCCCATGACGGCCAGCGCCGCGAGGGAAATAAGGGCGAGGGTCTTGCCCATCGCACCCATCGCTAGCCGCAAGGCGTTGAAACAGGGTTAACGGACACTTAGCTACTTCGGGAAACAGCAGGGAGAAGCGGTCGTGGGTAAAGACAAGCGCAGCGAGACGGAATGGCAGGCCACGCTTTCCCCGGAACAGTATCGCATCCTGCGCCAGGCGGGGACCGAGCCGCCGTTCACCGGCGCGTTGCTCAATAACAAGGCCAAGGGCAAGTACGTCTGCGGTGCCTGCGGCGAGCCGCTGTTCGACAGCGATACCAAATATGACAGCGGGTCGGGATGGCCCAGCTTCACCGCGCCGCTGTCGGGCGACGCAGTCGAAGAGCATATGGACGACAGCCACGGGATGCGCCGGGTCGAGGTGCGTTGCGCCAAGTGTGAGGGTCACCTCGGCCATGTTTTCCCCGACGGCCCGGGCGCGAACGGCCTGCGCTATTGCATCAACAGCGCTTCGCTCGGCTTCGACCAGGCGGATAAGGACCTCGACGAAGGCTGAATGCGCCGCTTGTTCGTGAAGCGCTAAGGCAATAGGACATTGGTTCGATGGCCAGCGCTTCACCATCCCGTTTTCGGGCAATCCTCGTCACCGCGTTCAAATGGATCCTTGGGATCGGCCTTTTGTCGATCGTCGGGCTGGCGGTGGCGGTCGCGGTCGCGGTCACCCAGTTGCCCGACTATCGCGAACTGACGCGACGTTCCGACCTCGGCCAGATGATCCGTGTCCGAGCCGCGGACGGCAGCCTGCTCGTGTCGATGGGGCCCAGCTTCGGGCGCTGGCTACCGTACGCCGAAATCCCGCAGACGATGCGCACCGCCATGATTTCGGTCGAGGACAAGCGCTTCCGCAGCCACGTCGGCGTCGACCCGATCGGCATGGCGCGGTCGGTGAAGGTCCGCATCGAAGAGGGGCATTGGAAGCAGGGCGGCTCGACGATCACCCAGCAGCTGGCGCGCAATATCTTCCTGACCAACAGCAAGACCTTCGGACGCAAGTTCAAGGAAGGCGTGCTGGCGCTCGCACTGGAATCCAAATTTTCGAAGGACCAGATTCTCGAGCTTTACCTCAACCGCGTCTACTTCGGCGGCGGGGCCTATGGTATCGACGCGGCCAGCCGGACCTTTTTCGGTCATGGAGCCGATCACCTTAGCCTTAGCGAGGCGGCGATTATCGCCGGACTGGTCAAGGCGCCGTCAAATTATTCGCCGACCGCCGACGTCCAGGCTGCTCGGGGCCGCGCGCGTGTTGTCCTCGATCAGATGGTCCAGAACGGCTTCGTTACCGCCGATGCCGCGGCGCGGACCGATCCCGCCACGGTGCGCATCCAGCCGACGCCGAAACAGAATAGCGCCCGCTATTTCACCGACTGGGCGCTGCCGCAGCTCGACACGTTGATCGAGGAAACGAGCGAGCCGATCGACGTTTGGACGACGCTGGACCCGGGCATGCAGTCGGCCGCCGATCGTGCGGTCAACGCCTACACGCCGGCCGGCGCACAAGGCGCGCTGGTGTCGATCGACCGCGATGGCGCGGTCCGCGCAATGGTCGGCGGCCGAGATTATGTCAGCAGCATCTACAATCGCGCGACCCAGGCACAGCGCCAGCCGGGCTCGTCGTGGAAACTGTTCGTCTATCTGGCCGCGCTCGAATCGGGGATGAAGCCCGAAGACACGGTGGTCGACGAACCCGTCACCATCGACGGCTGGACCCCGCGCAATAGCACCCGCACCTATGCCGGGTCGGTCAGCCTGCGCGAAGCCTTCGCCCGGTCGATCAACACGATCAGCGCCAAGATCGGCGATGCTCTCGGCTTCGGCACGATCGCCGACATGGCGCGTCGTTTTGGCATAACCGCCAATATTTCCACCTATCCGTCGATGGTCCTAGGCACGACCGACGTCCGCCTGATCGAGATGACTCGCGCGTTCGCCTCCGTGCAAAGCGGGGGGATCAGCGTCATGCCCTATGCCATCCGCAAGGTGGTGACGGCAGATGGCCGCCTGCTCTACCAGCATCAGAACAGCGAACAGCGGGTGCTCGTCGCGCCGTGGGTCGCCGCCGAAATGACCGACCTGCTGCAGACCGCAGTGATGTCCGGCACCGGCCGCGCAGCGCAGATCGGCCGGCCGGTCGCGGGCAAGACCGGCACCACGACGTCGAACAAGGACGGCTGGTTCATCGGTTTTTCGAGCGGCCTCACCACCGGCGTGTGGATGGGCCGCGACGACGCGAAGCCGATCGCCGGGTTGCAGGGCGGTACGGCGCCGGCGCGCGCATTCTCGGACTTCATGAAAATCGCCGTCGCCAAGCGCCCGGTCGAACAATTCCAGACCGAAGCGCCGATCCCCGACTGGCAGCTGGAGCCGGACGAGGAAGCGTGGGGATCAAACGAGGTCGGCTATGAGCCGATGGTCGACGCAGACGGTAATCCGGTCGGCCAAGGCACCAATCCCAACAATTTCGAACGGCAGGCCGAACAGCCCGCGCAGGTCGACCAGCAATGGCTCGACGAGGTGCTGGACCGCAATCAGCCCTCGCGCCAGGTCCCGCCGCCGTCGAACCGTCAGCCGGCGACCGACCCGCGCACTACGCAGCCGTCAGACCGGTCGACCGATCCGCTTCAGCCGCGCCCCTAAGGCACGCAGGCGGAGTCGCGCGCTGGCGACGTCGCCATCGAACAAGGCGGCCTCGAGCGCCTTGAACTGGGGTCCGTGATTCATGTGTCGGCGATGGGCGACCTCGTGCGCCACGACCCAGTCGAAGACATCGGGCGGGGCCATGATCAGCCGCCAGTTGTAACGAATGGCGCCGCTCGCCGAGCAGCTTCCCCAGCGGCTTCGCGTATCGCCGATCGACACTTTGCTGACACTGATGCCCGCTCGGTCCGCAACGGCGGCCGTACGTTCGATCGCACGCTGGCGCGCAAGCTCTTTGAGGAAACGCTCCAACCGGCCGGGCAGCGATTCAATGGGGCCGCCGCACAGCAATGCGCCGCCGATCCGCTGCGGTCGGCGCGGCGCGGACGGATCCCAGCGAATCACAAGATCTTCGCCTTCGATCGGAATGACGCTACCAGGCTCGAACGGAATGACCGGTGCGACGGTCGCAATCTGACTCTTGGCCCACTCGCGCTGTTGCTCAGCCCACGCCAGCGCGGAACGGCGGCTCATGCGCCGCGGATGGGTGAGGACCAGCCGGCCACGCCCCTCGTCGAGGCGCAGGCGCATGCTTTTCGAATTTTCCATTGCCCGGACTTCGACCGGCCACGGGAGGCCAGCGACCTCGGTGAGATCAGAGCGGCCGGTCGACAAGATGATATTCCAGCTCGCCCGCGTCGATCTCTGAAATGGTCCAGCCGCGGGTCGATTGGCCGGCTTCATGCACCGTCTCGCGACTGCCCGAGATGAGGTAGTGCCAGTCGAACAGCGGCTTGCCCTCCCATCGCAGGCGATAGGCGCAGGTGGTCGGCAGCCATTCCAGTTCGTCTAGCTTGGCCGGATCGAGCTTCACGCAATCGGCCACCAGCGTCTTGCGCCGTGCATAGTCGGTGCACCGGCCGTTGCGGCGATCCAGCAGCTTGCATGCGACGTTGGTCGGAAACAGCTGCCCGGTATCTTCATCCTCCAGCTTGTGCAGGCAGCAGCGGCCGCAGCCGTCGCACAGCGCTTCCCATTCCCCCCGGTCGAGGGTTTCCAAGGGCTTTTCCCAAAAGGGTTTTGCGCTATTCATGCCACGGCCAGCCTTGCGGTGGCACAGGTCGAAGATCAAGCGGAGATGGGGTGAAGCGATGCGGCGATGGATGAAACTGGCGACGGCAGCGGCCCTGGCCGCGGGCAGCGTCCCGGTCGTTGCCCAACAACTTAACCAGTCCGATGGAGAACGCCTCCTTGAAGCCGTAGCAAAGTCGGATGGCGGGACGGCGGTACAGATTATCGAGGCGCCCGGATCGCGCGCCGTCAATTACCGCGGCTATCAAGGCGACACCGCGCTCCATATCGTGACGCGCCAGCGTAACCTGACCTGGGTCAAATATCTGCTTGGTCGCAATGCCGATCCCAACATCGGCGATCGCAATGGCGATACCGCCCTGATCCTCGCTGCACGCATCGGCTTTCCGGAAGCGGTCGAATATATGACGGCGGTCGGTGCCAATCTCGACGCGGCGAACCGTCAGGGTGAAACGGCGCTGATCGTCGCCGTGCAGCAGCGACAGCCCAAGATCGTGCAGCTTCTGCTTCAGGCGGGTGCGGATCCGGACAAGCCGGACCATGCCGCAGGCCTCAGCGCGCGCGACTATGCCAAGCGCGACAGTCGCAATCCCGACCTGTTGAAACTGATCGAGACGATCAAGTCGACCAAGAAAAAATCGGTCGCAGGGCCAAAGCTTTAGATCGAATCGCCAAGGCTCGGATCGATCTGGCTCGACAGTCGCCGCGCAGCGCGGCGGGCGAAGCGCAGGGTTTCGGCCTTTCGACGAGCGGGCGCCAGCGGGCGCGTCGACGCTTCGCGATACACCGCCGCATCGTAACGGTCGGCGATCAGCAGGCCTGCCGATTCGGGAAGAAAGCGCGCGTCATCCAAAATCGGCGCCAGCATCTGCGGCACAGCCCAGAAAAAGCGGTCGCAATAATCGAGATAGTCGGTCCACTTCTGGTCACCAAGCAAGTCGGCCTTGCTGACCTTGATCTCGACGATCGTCAGTTCACCCTTGGCACCAATCGCCATCAAGTCTGCGCGCCTGCCGTTAGGCAACGGCACTTCGCACATCGCGAACAGGTCGTGCCTGCAGAATAGGCGCGTGACGCCGCGCGCAACCTCGGCCGCAATCGGGGGGCCGTCGATAAAACAGTCGGGAATCGGGTTGCTCGCCATCGCGCGAGCCTAGAACAAAAGGAGACCACCGAAAAGGCGGTCTCAGACGATCAGCGATAAAAGACGTGGTTGCCGACCGTGCTGACCCGGGTGAGGTGCCAGCCCGGCGAGACCCGACGCGCGTGGAAGAACAGCGCCTTGCCGACCGGCGAAGGCTTCAGGTCCTGGTCGACGATCTTGGCGATCGCGACGGCGTTGCGATACTGCAGGCCGGCCTTGTTGATGTAAGGCATCGAGCCGCCGCGAACGAAGCTGAACTGGCTGCGCTGATAGACGACGCCGCAATAGCTCGACGGGAAACGGCCGGACGACGCGCGGTTGGCAATGACATGCCCCACCGCCAGCTGGCCCTGCAGGCTTTCGCTCTTCGATTCGAAGTAGATGGCGCCGGCGAGACATTCGAGCTCGCGGCTACCAGCGCTGCTGGCGCGCAATTCCGCAACCATATCGGCAAGCGAATCGCTGCGATCGACGGTCTGCGCGGCTTGTTCGTCGCTATCCTTGTCGGTCACGGCCGCCGGAGCGGCTTCCTGAACGGGCAGCTGCACGACCGCCGCGGTGACCGGGAGTTGTCCTGAACCTTCTTGAATCAGCGGCTCTGCCGAATCCCGAACCTGGGCCGGTGCGACCGACGATGCGGTCAAGGTAGCTGCCACCAGAAGGGCGGACCGAAGCGACACGAACATTCAAACCATTTCAAAGGCGGTGAACCAACCGGTCGGCGAGGGATGCGCCAAATGGCGCGCTCGCCTAGGGTGATTCCCCGACTGCGTGGCATCTCCGATCGGATGGTCGACCTGTTGCGGATGCCCCCCGCGTTTTCGTTGGTTTTGCTGTTTCGAAATGGTTCCGCGGGGTCAACCAATGGCGGCCAAATCCACGATGAATCGTTCCGGGTGCGGGATGTCCAGTTCAATTAACCAGACATCTTCGTCGAATTTAACGCGCTTTCGCGCCCATTCCGAGACCTCTGAAGAAGGCGAATCCTCGCCTGGACCAGACCGCGCCCAGCGATAATCGCCGGTCAATTGGAGCTGCCGCTCGAGGCACGCCATGTGCTTGCCGCGGTCGGTGATGATCAGGATGACGGCGCCACGTTGGGGGTCGCCCTTGCGCAGGACCGCACCGAATCCGCCGGCCTGTTGCGCCTGCCTGATAAGGCTGTCGGCCTCGATCGACGGCGTCAGACGGGCGTCGCTCAATTTCTCAGGCCGCGTCGCGTTCTTCGGCGTGCATCAGCACGGCGGCCATCGCATCGCGGCTGCGCGCACCGCGCAGCTTTTCGATGGTGGGGGCGGAGCGAACGAGGCGACTGACCGCAGCCAGGGCCTTGAGATGCTCGGCGCCGGCGTCGGGCGGCGACAACAGCAGGAAAACCAAGTCAATCGGCGCGCCGTCAATCGCCTTGTAATCGAGCGGCTGGGCGAGGCGTGCGACCAGCGCATAAACCTTGTCCAGCTGCGCAAGCTTGCCATGCGGGATGGCGACGCCGCCGCCGAAACCCGTCGACCCCAACCGTTCACGCTCGGCGATGGCGTCGGCGATTTCGGACGGATCGATCGCCAGGCGTGCCGCTGCGATCTGGGCGACCTGGTTAAGCAGCTGGCGCTTGTTGCCTGCACTAAGGTCGAGCCGAATGGCGTCGAAATCGAGGAATTCGTTGATCTGCATTTGACGGAACTTCGAAAAATCTGGGCGCGAAAACGGCGCTTTCTGCGGTGACGTTGCGCGCCCGTTACCAGAACAGGGGGACGGTTGTCACTTGCGAGACGGTTCGACCCAGCCGATGGTTCCGTCGTCCCGGCGATAGACCATGTTGAAGTCGCCGGTCTTGGGATTGCGGAACATCAGTGCGTTGGTGTTTCGCAGGTCCAGCATCATCACCGCGTCCGACACGCTTGCCTCGGGGATGTCGACCCGCGTTTCCGCGATGATCGCAGGTGCCGGCGGCGCCGGCTCCTCTTCCGACGGTGGCGGGGCGAACACGGTATAGGCCGCATTGTCGTCGACGCCGATGTCATCGTCGCTGCCGCGTCGTTCGCGCAAGCGGCTGATGTAGCGTTTCAGCTGGCGCTCGATCTTGTCTGCAGCGCCTTCAAACGCGACATGCGCATCGCTGGCGCGATTGGAAGACTTCAGCACCATGCCTTGCGACACCGGCGCAACGATGTCGCAGGTGAAGTCGTCATATGGCCCGCGGCCGAAGGTGACGTTCGCGCCGATCGCCCGCGAAAAATATTTTCCGGTCATTGTCGACAGTCGGTCGGACACATGGGTGCGAAGCGATTCACCGGTTTCGACCTGATGACCTGCGACCCTGATTTCCATGTTGTCGTTCCTTTCCTGCTTCGGACGGGTCGAGGCCGACACCACGGCCCATCCCATCACTTCAACAGGTGGGGGCGAGAAAAGGCTCCCACAAGGGATTGGTCATCGACGCGACGAAGGCGCGATGCCGTTCGATTTCCTCGGCCGTCGCGTGATGCGGTCTGGGTTCCCGCCGCACCCGCTCCACCGCGACGCTAACCGTCTCGAGCGCTACGGCCGCCGCGGTCATGCCCGTCAGGCCAAGGCCGATCTGACGGCCGCCCGTCAGCTCGATGTAGACCTGTGCCAGCAGCTGGGCGTCGAGCAACGCGCCATGCTTGACTCGTTGCGAACGATCGACGCCGAAACGGGTGCAAAGTGCGTCGAGGCTATGTTTCGCGCCCGGATGCTTCGACCGAGCCAACACCAGGGTATCGACCATCCGCGTCATGCAGACCGTCGGGCGGCCGCACATCGCCAGTTCGTTGTTGAGGAAGCCGAAGTCGAACGAGGCATTGTGCGCGACCAGCGGCGAATCGCCGATGAATTCGAGCAGCTCTTCCACCTTGTCGGCGAACCGCGGCTTGTCGCTCAGGAATATGTCGCTGAGGCCGTGGACGGCCTCCGCCTCGCTCGGCATCGAGCGGTCGGGATTGAAATAGGCGTGGAAATGACGGCCCGTTTCGACTCGTCCGATCATTTCGATGCAGCCGATTTCGACCAGCCGGTCACCGCCCGCGGGCGACAGGCCCGTGGTTTCCGTATCGAAAATAATCTCACGCATGAGTCGTCTTAAACACCCGTCTTGAGATCGAGACAAGCAAGGATGCGCTGCACCTGGGCGCGGGTGGCCTCCAGCGGACCGGACGTATCGATTACGAAGTCGGCCCTCGCCCGTTTATCGGCGTCGGGAAGCTGCCGCGAGAGGATATGCTCCATCTTTGCCTGCGTCATTCCCGGCCGGGCGAGCACCCGTTCGCGCTGCAGGGCTGCCGGCGCGCTGACGACGATGACATGGTCGAAGGCCGCGTCGCCCCTTGTTTCGAACAATAGCGGGATGTCGAACAGCAGGGCCGGCGCATTGCCATGTTCGACAATGAACCGCGTGCGTTCATGGTGGACGGCAGGGTGGACGATCGCTTCGAGCGCCGCCAGCTCGTCGGGATCGTGGAGTACAGCGGCCGACAAGGCGTCGCGGTCGACCGCACCTTGCTTGGTCGTCCCCGGGAACCGTGCTTCGATGAGGGGGACGAGGCGGCCACCCGGCCCCTGAAGTGCGCGAACGGTTGCATCGGCATCGAACACCGGGATGCCGGCGTCGGCGAACATCGCCGCAACCGTCGATTTCCCCATCCCGATCGATCCGGTGAGCGCGAGGCTTTTCATGCCTGCAGCTTTTGCCAGAGGATGGCGTCGCGGTCACGCGGCGCATCCACGCCGAAGAACAGCTTGAAGCTGGTAGCGGCCTGTCCAACCAGCATGTCGAGCCCGTTTGCGACCTTCAAACCGCGACGCCGCGCCTGTTGCACCAGGGGCGTTTCGACCGGATCGGTGATCATATCGAACACCCAGCCGCTGGTCGGCAATTGGGATAAGTCGCAGTCAAGGCAATCCATGCCGTTCATCCCGAGCGGCGTCGCGTTGATCACTCCGCTGCCACCGATGGGCGCGTCCATCGGCGCGGGTTGGACATCCAGACCGAATTCGACCGCCAGCTTCATGGCTGCAGCCATATCCCGCGCCTGGATGCGAACCGCGGTCAGCCCCACCAGCTTCAGCGCGACGAGTGCGGCTCGCGCCGCGCCGCCGTTGCCGAGCAATGTAACCCCGGCCATCGATGCGCCGTCCCGCTGCAGCCTGGCCAGAATGTCGGCGATGGCGCCGACGTCGGTATTGGCCGCGACGATCTTCCCGTCCCGCGGCAGCAGGACGTTAGCCGCGCCCGCGGCAACTGCCCGGTCGGTCGCGTCATCCGCCAGCCCGAGCGCATCGAGCTTGAGCGGCATGGTGACGTTGCTGCCCTTCCAGTCGACGTCCGCCCGTCGCTGCGCGACATAATCGGCCAGATCGGCACGCGGCACCCGACGCCTGCCGTAGCGAGCGTCGATCCCCAGCTGGTCGAGCCAGAATTGGTGGATCAGCGGCGAGCGACTATGGTCGATCGGGTCGCCAATCACTTCGGCATATGACGTCATGACATCATCAGCCCGCGCTCGCGCAGCGCGCCGAGGAGCGGCAGCAGCGGCATGCCAAGGATGGCGAAATGATCGCCGTCGACCTTTTCGAACAGGGTTACGCCGCGCGCTTCCATCCGAAAGACGCCCACGCAGTAGCTGACGGCGGGCCATTCGGCGGCGAGATAGGCATCGATGAAGCTGGAGCTCAGCGGGCGTACGTAGAGCTTGGCCGTTTCGGCATGGCTCCATTCGACCTTGCCATCCTTCGCCAGAGCGACGGCACTCGACAACAGCATCAGCTGGCCGGAAAATGCGCGAAGGTGCGTTGCGGCTTCATCGCGGTTCCGCGGCTTGGAATAGCGCGTCCCATTGACGGTCACCGTGCTGTCGCTGCCGATCACCCAATCGTCGGGCCCGTGCGCGATCGACGATGCTTTTCCTTCCGCCAGGCGCATGGCGAGACTGGCGCCGTCGCCGACATGCTTTTGCTTGACGACGTCTTCGTCGAAATCCGGGCTTCCCACACGATAGTCCACGCCGGCCTGGTCCAGCATGGCGCGACGGATCTCGCTTTTGCTGGCCAGAATCAACGACATCGTACCCCCGGTGCAAAAGGCTGTGAAAAAACCGCTGCGACTCCCTAGCGCGAAAGCGTGAATCCCCCAACGCCTGCCGATTCAACCGAGCCACGAGTCCGGGATTCGAGAGTCGGTCCACAGGGAATGAATCTGATCCACAGCCTGTGAATCATGGGAGAGTCGCGATGCGACTCGCGCTGACTCCACGAGTCGCGTTGAATCGAGTCCTGTTGGCAAAGCGTGGAGGCGGCCTTAAACCCCGCGCTCAAGCGACCAACTAATCACTTCAATCTTTGAATCTATAAATATTAGGGAGAATAGAGGGGTGAGCCCGAGCGAGGATCAAGGCGCCATAATGGCCGATAAGCCCCTGCTTTCCGTTCTCCGGGGCGAGCGGCGCGACCCGCCGCCGATGTGGCTCATGCGACAGGCCGGTCGCTATCTGCCCGAATATCGCGCCCTCCGCGCGACCAAGGGCGGCTTCCTCGACATGGCGTACGATCCTGAGGCCGCGGCGGAAATCACCCTGCAACCGCTGCGCCGCTTCCCGTTCGACGGTGCCATCCTGTTTTCCGACATCCTGATCGTGCCGCATGCGATCGGCCAGGACCTGACCTTCGTCGCCGGGGAAGGCCCGCGGCTCGCACCCCCGCTCGCCGATGCCTCGCTGGACGGCCTGCAACCGGTGCTGCAGCGCCTCGAGCCGATCTGGGCGACCGTGCGTAGGGTGAAGGCCGCGCTGGCCCCTGAGACCACGTTTCTCGGCTTTGCGGGCAGTCCGTGGACCGTCGCGACCTATATGGTCGCCGGGCAGGGCAGCCGCGAACAGGCCGAGGCGCGGCAGTTGGCCTATCTCGACCCGGGCAAGTTCGACGCCATCATCCGCCGGATCGAAGCGGTGACCCTCGATTACCTCACCGGGCAAGTCGAAGCGGGTGTCGATGCCGTGCAGTTGTTTGACAGTTGGGCTGGTAGCCTCGCCCCGTCCGAGTTCGAACGCTGGGTGATCGAACCAACCGCGCGCATCATCGAGGCTTTCCGCGCCCGTCATCCGGAAACACCGGTTATCGGGTTCCCAAAGGGCGCTGGCGGCAAGCTAAGGGCCTATGCTGCTGAGACTGGCGCCGATGCGGTCGGTCTCGATGAAACGGTCGATCCGCACTGGGCAGCGCGCGAATTGCCGCAGGGCCTTCCCGTCCAGGGCAATCTCGACCCGTTGGCGCTAATCGCCGGCGGCGCCACCCTGGAAGCAGCAGTGAAGCGCATCCTTGACGCCTTCGCCGACCGGCCCCACATCTTCAACCTGGGGCACGGGATCCAGCAGACGACGCCGATCGCCCATGTCGAGGAGCTTGTCCGCTTGGTGAAGGGCCGCTGATGCAGTTTCTGGCCGATTGGCAGGGATTTCTCGGTGCCGCTTACCTGTGGGTGAAGGCGGCGCACGTTACCTTCGTGATCTTCTGGATCGCCGGCCTGTTCATCGTCCCGCGCTATTACATCCACCATCAGGCGACGACGCCCGGATCGGCCGAAGACCGCGCCTGGATCGAACGCGAGGACAAGGCCCGCACGATCATCCTTACCCCGGCGATGATCATCGTCTGGGTGCTTGGGCTTATGCTCGGCGTTCACCTCGGTGCGTTCGGCCAACACTGGTTCAGCGCCAAGCTGCTGCTGGTGACGATCCTGACCGGCTACCAGGGCTGGATCACCAGTTACGGTCGCAAATTGTCCAAGGGCCACCGCGAGCAGAATGACAAGCGGTTGCGGATCATGAACGAGCTGCCGGGCATGCTGACCGCCCTGATCGTCGTGCTGGTCATCGTCCGACCCTTCTAAACCCGTTGACTTCCCCTAGGCGTCGGACTTAAGCGCCTTTCTCAAGACGGCTGCATCGGCCCGACTTCCTTTGCCGGTGTTTTCCAAAGACCGTCGCACCTTTTGCGTGGCGTCCTGCCGCGTACCTTTTTTCCCAAGTTCGTTTCTCGAAAGACTACCCATGCACCTCAAGGACCTCAAAAAGAAATCTCCCGCCGACCTCGTTGCCATGGCCGAGGAAATGGGCGTCGAGGGCGCGTCGACGATGCGCAAGCAGGACCTGATGTTCTCGATCCTGAAGGTCCGCGCCGAAAACGGTGCCGAGATCATGGGCCAAGGTACGATCGAGGTGCTGAACGACGGCTTCGGCTTCCTCCGCAGTCCGGAAGCCAACTATCTCGCCGGTCCCGACGACATTTACGTCGCGCCGAACGTCGTGCGGAAGTTCGGCCTGCGCACCGGCGACACGGTCGAAGGTGAAATCCGCGCGCCCAAGGACGGCGAACGCTATTTCGCGCTGACCAAGGTCAGCCAGATCAATTACGACGAGCCCGACGCGGTTCGCCATCGCGTCAATTTCGACAACCTCACGCCGCTCTATCCGGACAGCAAGCTTCGCCTCGACACGCTCGATCCGACCATTAAGGACAAGAGCGCGCGGGTGATCGACATCGTCGCGCCGCTCGGCAAGGGCCAGCGTGCGCTGATCGTCGCGCCACCGCGCACCGGCAAGACCGTGCTGCTGCAGAACATCGCCCGCGCCATCACCGACAATAATCCGGAAGTTTTCCTGATCGTCCTGCTGATCGACGAGCGTCCGGAAGAAGTCACCGACATGCAGCGCAGCGTGAACGGCGAGGTCGTCAGCTCGACCTTCGACGAACCCGCTTCGCGCCACGTTCAGGTCGCCGAAATGGTCATCGAAAAGGCCAAGCGCCTGGTCGAGCACAAGAAGGACGTCGTCATCCTGCTCGACAGCATTACGCGACTCGGCCGCGCCTATAACACTGTCGTCCCCTCGTCGGGCAAGGTGCTGACCGGCGGCGTCGACGCCAACGCGCTGCAGCGCCCGAAGCGCTTCTTCGGTGCCGCGCGTAACATCGAGGAAGGCGGCTCGCTCTCGATCATCGCCACTGCGCTGATCGACACGGGATCGAAGATGGACGAAGTCATTTTCGAAGAGTTCAAGGGCACCGGCAACAGCGAAATCGTCCTCGACCGCAAGGTCAGCGACAAGCGCATCTTCCCGTCGCTCGACGTCGGCAAGTCCGGCACCCGCAAGGAAGAACTGCTGGTCGACCAGGCGACCCTGTCGAAGATGTGGGTCCTGCGCCGCATCCTGATGCAGATGGGCACCGTCGACGCGATGCAGTTCCTGCTCGACAAGATGAAGGACGCCAAGTCCAACGAAGACTTCTTCGCCAGCATGAACCAGTAAGGCGTCCACCCAGGTGCCGGCTTTTCCCACGCTCAACTTCTCGTCGGTCTTAACGCCCAGCGGGATGAGCCAACTTGGTCAGATCATCATCGGCGACCTGACCATGGCGGGCGACAATGTCGTAATCATGGGATCGCTGGCATCCGGCCTGCCCGATCGCCAGCGGCGCAAGGTTCTGATGCTCGGCGTCGGCATGGCGCTGATCTTCCTGATCACGTTCGCCTTGCTTGCGACCCAGCTGCTCAAGATCACCGGCCTGGTGTTCGCGGGCGGCCTCCTGCTGCTCTGGGTCGCCTACAACATGTTCCGGGAACTGCACCCGGCCAAGGTGGTGATTGCCGACGATCCCGATACGGCCGAGGTAGAGGGACCGCCCGCGACGAAGAGCTTCTTTCAGGCAGCGGTAGCGATCACGGTCGCCGACCTCAGCATGAGCCTCGACAACGTGCTGCTGGTCGCCTCGATCGCGCGCGAAAATCCCTCGCTGCTTTTCATCGGCCTGACCTTTTCAGTGCTGTTCATGGGTTTTGCCGCAAATTATGTCGCACGCCTGATCCAGCGCTATCACTGGATCAACTACATCGGCCTCGTCGTCATCCTCTACGTCGCGGTGACGATGATCGTCGAAGGCTGGAACGGCGGCGAACATGTGCTTGGCCTGCGAAGCCTGTTTGGCCTCTGACCGGCTAAAAGGGCTGGATTCCGGCGTCGTTTGACCCCAAGTGAGCGGCGAGGGCGCCTGATCACAGGGGTATGATATGATCGACATGTTGGCGGCTACGTTGGCCGCCCAAGCCGCTTCGCTCGGCAGCCCGGCCGAGATCTGGTCGGCCATCATTCAGGACTTTTCGAATATCGGCCAGCCGGGAGCAATGGCTGCCTTTCTGCAGGTGCTGCTGATCGACCTGGTTCTGGCCGGTGACAATGCCATCGTCGTCGGCGCCTTGGCTGCGGGCCTTCCCGCGGAACAACGCCGCAAGGTGATCCTCATCGGCGTCGTGGCCGCCCTGGTGTTGCGGATCCTGTTCGCGCTGGTCGTATCGCAGCTGTTGCAGGTCGTCGGCCTCGTGCTGGCGGGCGGGTTGCTGCTACTGTGGGTGGCATGGAAGATGTGGCGCGAGCTGCACCATGGCGGCGAAAGCGCGGGGTCGCCCGAAGTCACCGGTGACGAACATAGCGGTGTCCGCCCGGCGCGAAGCTTCGCCAGCGCGGCTTGGGCCGTTGCCGTCGCGGATGTCAGCATGAGCCTCGACAATGTCCTCGCCGTCGCCGGCGCGTCGCGCGAGCATCCCGGGATCCTGATCGTCGGGCTTATCTTCGCCGTGGCACTGATGGGCGTCGCCGCCAACATCATCGCCCGTTACATCGAGCGCTATCGCTGGATTGCCTATATCGGCTTGGCGGTAATCGTCTGGGTCGCGGCGAAAATGATCCATGACGGGTGGGTCGACCCGCACGTCGGCGTCGGCACCCTGTTCGGCTGATGCCTCCCACTGAGGCCGCCGATACGATCGTCGCGCTGTCGAGCGGTCGCCCGCCGGCCGGTATCGGTGTCATCCGCTGCAGCGGGCCTCAGGCCTTTGCGGCGGCGCAAGCGTTGGCCGGGTCTCTTCCTGAGCCGCGGCTTGCGTCGCTGCGTCACATTCGGCGCCCGGGAAGCGACATGTTGCTCGACGAGGCGCTTGTTATCGCATTTCCGGGCCCTCGAACGGCAACCGGGGAAGATTTGGTCGAATTCCACTGCCATGGCGGAAGGGCGACGGTCGATGCCGTCCTGGCGGCGTTGGTCGAACAGCCGGGTTGCCGGATCGCGCAGCCCGGCGAATTCACCCGTCGGGCGCTCGTCAACGGACGCATCGACCTTACCGAAGCGGAAGGTTTGGCCGATCTGTTGGCCGCGGAGACGGAGGTACAGCGACGATCGGCGATGGCGAGGGCCGGGGGAGCCTTTCGCCGCCGGCTGGACGAGTGGCGGGAGCGTCTCCTTGCGCTGTCGGCACAGGCCGAAGTGGCGATAGACTATGCGGATGAGGAGGATGGGGAGACCGCTCCGGACCTCCGGCCCGCGATCGCACATCTCAGACAGGAAATCGCGCTGTTGTTGACCGCACCGAGGGTCGAACCCTTGCGCGACGGCGTAAGGGTCGTGGTCGCCGGACCAACAAATGCCGGAAAATCAAGTCTTATCAACAGGATAGTAGGATATGACAAGGCGATCGTAACGCCCATCGCCGGCACGACGAGAGATGTCATCGAAATCCCGGTTTCGATTGGCGGCATTCCCTTCCTGCTGGTCGATACCGCCGGCCTTCGCGCTACGGGTGACGAGGTGGAGGCCATCGGCATCAGACGCGCGAAGGAGCAGATCGAACAGGCCGACATTTTGGTCTGGCTTGGCTCACCTTGCGAAAAGCCTGCGGGGGCAATCCAAGTAGCTAGCAAATCCGATCTGGCGCAACCCGCCGAACGCGGCGGCCTAAGACTGTCATCGGTAAGCGGCGAGGGCGTCCAGGAGCTGATTGCCGAAGTTCGTCAGCGTGCCGCTGCTTTGATGCCGAAAGGCGACGAATTGACGCTCGATCGCCGACAATTTCGTCTCCTCGGTGATGCCGAGGCGGCACTAACCCGGGCCGCCAGCCTGTCTGACGCTTTACTTGTGGCGGAGGAGCTGCGCACCGCCAGGGTGGCCATCGATGCTATCAGTGGCAGGGCTGGGGTAGAAGATCTGCTCGACTCCTTGTTTGGCAAGTTCTGCCTCGGAAAGTGAGGATTGGACGTTTCACGTGAAACATTGCCGCGCCGCTGCCGATCCGATAAATGCCGCGCCGTGTTCCATGTCATTGTCATTGGTGGAGGCCATGCTGGCGTAGAGGCTGCTGCCGCGGCGGCTCGCCGTGGTGCGCGCGTAGCGCTGGTTAGCTTCAGCCGGGACGACATTGGTCAAATGTCGTGCAACCCGTCTATCGGGGGCGTCGGTAAGGGGCACTTGGTCCGAGAGATTGACGCGCTGGGCGGCATCATGGCGGTAGCTGCCGACCGGGCGGCAATTCACCGGCGAATGTTGAACGCGTCGAAGGGTAGCGCAGTCAGAGGCCCACGCGTCCAAGCCGACCGCCGCCGGTTTCGCACGTCGGTTCAAGCGGCCCTGGCTGGGCACGGCGTCACCGTAATCGAAGGTGAGGTGTCGGGCCTGCTGATCCATGGTGCCGCCGTCGCAGGGGTAGCGCTGGCCGACGGAAACACGCTGGCTGCCCCAGCGGTGGTCCTTGCTACAGGCACGTTTCTCGGCGCCACCCTGTTCCGCGGTCTCGAACAATGGCGTGGGGGGCGTGCAGGGGCTAACGCTTCCGACCGGCTCGCAGGGCAGGTAAGGGAACTGGGGCTGGCTGCAGGCAGGCTGAAGACTGGGACGCCCCCGAGGATCGATGGTCGATCGATCGATTGGTCCGCGGTCGTGCCCCAACCCAGCGATGACACCGAATGGTCCATGTCGATGGAGTTGGCAGCAAAATCGCTTCCTCAATTGAGTTGCGCCATCACCCGAACAACCGGGCGCACACATGACGCGATCCGCGCCGGCCTGAATCATTCGCCGCTTTTTGCAGGCAGCATTGAGGGCCGGGGACCGCGCTATTGCCCGTCCATCGAAGACAAGATCGTTCGGTTCGGCGATCGGGACGGCCATCAAATCTTCCTCGAGCCGGAGGGGCTGGACGACCATCTTGTTTATCCGAACGGGATTTCGACATCCTTGTCGGCCGAGACGCAAGATGCCGTCATTCGATCCATTCCAGGCTTGGAGCGGGCGAAAGTCGTCCAGTACGGCTACGCGGTCGAATATCAATATGGTGACCCCCGCAGGCTGAGCTCGACGCTCGAACATGGTGACCTTCAAGGACTGTTTTTTGCCGGTCAGATCAATGGCACGACGGGCTATGAAGAGGCGGGCGCGCAAGGGTTGGTGGCCGGTGCTAATGCTTCAGCCGTGGGCCTTGGCCTTGATGCATTCATCCCGGATCGCGCTGAGTCCTATGTCGGCGTGATGGTCGACGACCTCACACTCCAAGGCGTGAGTGAGCCTTATCGGATGCTGACCGCTCGTTCTGAATATCGGCTTCACTTGCGCGCGGACAACGCCATCACACGCCTTGGCCCAACAGCGATTCGCCTAAGATTGCTCGATGAATATCGACAGTCACTGGTGGAAGAGCGTCTACGCCAGCACGCCGATGCTTCCGATGCCCTCGAGCAAGAAGTTTCGGCGGGGGAACTCGGCCTGCAGGGTTCGGATCGAAAGTCGCTCGCGGAGTGGGCGCGACGGGATGACGCCATAGCATTTGTCAGGTCCCGTCTGCCTGCAGGCCCCGGTGCGGAAGAGGCGCTCGATGATGCACAATATGCACCGTATCTCGAACGTCAGAGGAATGAGCACAGAAACCGGCAGCGCGACTCAATGGCAATAATAGGGAGCGACTTCGATTATGAGGCCGTGCCGGGCTTATCCAACGAAATGAAGGAACGGCTCCGAGCGTCTCGGCCGTCGAACCTAGACCAGGCATCGCGTCTGGCCGGCATTACGCCTGCCGCATTGTCCGCACTACACTTTGCGCTCGTCCGTTCGGCAGCATGATCGATCGACTTGATGCCCTGTCGGGACGAACTGTTCCACGTGAAACATTGGAGAAAATTCAGCTGTTCGTGGCGATGCTTCTCGAGGAAAACGCCAAGCAGAATTTGATAAGTTCTAAGACCGTCGAACAGGTCTGGGAACGCCATATCTACGACGCCGCGCAGCTCGTCACGCATTCCACACCAAGCGAGCGTTGGTGCGACATCGGATCGGGACCCGGCCTTCCGGGCGTCATCATCGCCATTCTCGGCAGCCCCATTATGTTGATAGAGCCGCGCCGTTTGCGCGTAGAGTTTCTGTCGCGCGTAGTGGAAGCGCTCGACCTGCAATCGGCAGCCATATTCCACGGGAAGGCGGAGCGCTGCGCCGAAACGTTCGACGTGATAACCGCCCGCGCAGTGGCGGCGCTACCGAAACTGTTCGGGCTTGCATCCCATTTGGCACACAGCGGGACGAAATGGGTACTCCCCAAGGGCCAAAGCGCCAAATCGGAACTGGATGACGCGCGCCGAACATGGCAGGGTGTGTTCGAACTGGTTCCGAGCATGACCAGCCCCGACGCATCGATCGTGATCGCGCAGGGGGTGAAGCCGAGGGGGGAACGATGATCCGCGTCGCCGTGGCCAATCAAAAGGGCGGGGTCGGGAAGACCACCACCGCGATCAACTTGGCGACGGCGTTGGCAGCGATCGGTTGGCGGGTATTGCTGATCGACCTCGACCCCCAGGGCAACGCGTCGACCGGGCTTGGTGTCCCTCAATCCGCGCGCGAGCGATCCAGCTATGACGTGTTGATCGGCGAGGCCACGCTTTTACAAGCTGCGGTGGAAACCAAGGTGCCGCGCCTCGACCTCGTGCCGGCCACGGTCGATCTGTCGGGTGCCGAGGTCGAAATGGTCTCGATGGATGACCGGACGCACCGGCTTTCCCAAGCGTTCGACGAGGCACCTGAGGGGCGGTGGGATATCTGCCTGCTAGACTGCCCGCCGTCGCTCGGTCTCCTCACGGTCAACGCGCTAGTGGCTTCGCGCCAGCTCCTGGTGCCGCTGCAGTGCGAGTTTTTCGCGCTGGAAGGCCTCAGCCAACTGCTACAGACCGTTGAACGGATCCGTGTCGCCTTCAATCCGGAATTGTCGATCCTCGGCGTAGCGCTCACGATGTTCGACCGGCGCAACAATTTGTCGCAGCAAGTGGCCGACGATGTTCGCGCCTGCCTTGGCAACGCGGTGTTCGATACGGTGGTACCCAGGAACGTACGCCTGTCCGAAGCGCCGAGTCATGGGCTCCCCGCCCTGATATACGACCTGAAATGCCCGGGCAGCGAGGCCTATCTGAAACTCGCACGGGAAATCATGGCGCGCCTGCCGCGCGTCGAAGCAGAGGCAGCATGAAGAAACCCAGTGGGTTGGGCAGGGGCCTAAGCGCCCTGATCGACGAAACGGTTCGCGCTCCAAAAGATCAAGCGGCCGACCGCGACCAAGGAATTGTGCGCGAAATCGAAATTGGTCGCATTCGTCCCAATCCTTCGCAGCCGCGGAAACTGTTCGACGAAGCTGCCATCGCCGAGCTGGCCGAATCGATCGCGGAACGGGGTGTCCTTCAGCCAATCCTCGTGCGCGCCAGGGCGGACGGGTTCGAAATCATCGCCGGCGAACGGCGTTGGAGGGCGGCGCAAAAGGCGCGGCTCCATAAAATCCCCGCGCTGGTCCGCGACATCGACGACGCGGCAACCGCCGAATTGGCCCTGATCGAGAATATCCAGCGCGAGGACCTTAACGCGATCGAAGAAGCCGAGGGCTATCGCCAGCTGATCCTGACCTATGGCCACACCCAGGATGCCGTTTCGAAACTGGTGGGCAAGTCGCGTAGCCACATCGCCAACCTGTTGAGATTACTCGATCTTCCGGACGACGTTCGCGAAATGTTGTTGCGAGGCGATATCAGCATGGGCCATGCCCGCGCGATTGCCAATGCGGATGATCCGACCTCGCTGGCGCGGGAGATCGTGGCGGGCGGGCTATCGGTCCGCCAGGCTGAACAGCGGGTCAAGCAGGCCAAGGCCCCGATCGAGACGAAATCGGTAAGCCGGACCGGGGCGAGCGCGGTGGATGCCGACCTGGCGGCGCTTGAGCGGCAACTTGGCGACCTGCTGGGATTGCGTGTGAAGGTCGCGCACGGCAAGTCGGGCGGGACGGTGGCACTCCACTATTCTACGCTCGACCAACTCGACATGATTTGCCAGCGGCTGAGCGGCGAGCCAATTTGACGTCAGCGTGGGCGGGCCGCTCTGGCCAGCGTAACCAGTGTTTCGCCGAGCGCCGCCTCGCTTTCGGCCATGCCGAAGATCAATTCGCGCTCGAGCGCCCCGACGCGACTGGCCGCTTCGGCGATCCGGTCGGCCGACCATGTAGACAGCAACCGCTGGACGAGCGGTTTGTCCTTCCAGAACAAAGCTTTACCGAACGACGTCATGACGGCGTCAAGCCGTTCACCGCGTTCCATCCGCGCGCGTAGCGGGGCAAGCATCAACAACCTACGCTGAAGGGCGCGGAGGATCGGAATGCTCTCCGCGCCCCCGTGGGGAAGTCGCGCCAACTCCTCGACCAGCGCATCCATTCGGCCCGCCAAAGCCAGATCGCCAAGCTTCAGCCAGTCGCCCTCTGCGCTGTCGGCACCGATGGCATCGATGGTCGCATGGTCGAGTTCGGCCGTGCGGTCGCCGCCCGCGCCGAGAAACAGCGCGAATTTTTCGAGTTCACGCTCGGCGATGGCCTGGTTGTTGTTGGCCGCCGCAGCAACGCGCTGGGCGACGTCCGGCACCATCCTGAGGCCGTGGCTGCGGCCAAGCTCGGTGATCACCCGCTCCATGTCGCGGCCTTCAGGGACGTAGGAGCAATGGGCAAGCGCAGACGGATGCGATTCTGCGAGCTTCAGCAGCGCCGACGTTTTGCGGAGCTGTCCGGCGACGGCAACGACCGCGCTCTCGCTGGCCGGCGAATCGAGCAGCGCCGTCACCCCGTCGCATATCTCGTCTCCGGCCGGTTCAATCCACAACGCCCGCGGGCCGCCGAATAGCGCCATCGCACCCGCTTCGTCGGCCAGGCTGGCCGGGTCGAGCTTGATGGCATTGCCCAGGATGATGAACTTTTCGGCGTTGCCCAACCCTTTCAGCAGCCGCAGCGCGAGCGCGCGCGATCCCGCTTCGTCGGGACCATGAAACAGGTAGAAGCGGATGGACGGCTCTGGACGGTCCAGCGCGGCGGGAAGTTGACCCTTCGCGGCCTTCATCGGCGCGGATGGGACATGAACAGGCCAAGCCGCGAGACGATCTGGTCCGCGACGACTGTGGTCAACCGCTCCTGGGCGCTATTTTCGGCAGCGACCGTCGCATATTCGCTGCTGACCACGTCGATTCCGGCATCCGACCCCGCCGTGGCATCAAGTACGACGAGCCCGCTCTTGAGATCGACCAGTTGGTAGCGTGCACGAAGCGTGCGGCGTTCGCGGGTCACTGCGCTGTCGCCACGGATCCCAAGCCCGGACAGGTCGTCGTCAAGTTCTACGTCGAGCCGATATTGGGCTGCCGAAGGCTCTCCGCCGAGCCGGTCGACCAGCGCGTTGCGCATCAGCCAGCCGTTCTTTTCAGGGATTGCCGCGACCTGGACCGCCGAAAGGGACGTTGCCACTTGGCCCGACCCCCCGCCGGCGTACATCGGCCGCAGCCCGCACCCTGCACAGCCGAGCATCGCGGCAAGCAGCAAGGGAAGGGCGGTGCTACGCATCAGGCGACGATATTGACCAAACGGTCGGGGACCACAATCACCTTGCGCGGCGGGCCGTTCAAATAGGTCTGGACCTTGGGCAGGGCGATGGCCTGCGCCTCGATTACATCCTTGGCGGCACCGCGGGGCGCCGTCAGCGTATCGCGCAGCTTGCCGTTCACCTGCACCGCGATGGTCACTTCGTCATCGACGAGAAGCGCCGGATCGTGCGCTGGCCAGGCAGCGTCGGCGATCATGCCGCCTTCACCACGGCTCTGCCATGCCTCTTCGGCCAGATGCGGTGCACCGGGCGCGACCAGTAGCAGCAAGGTGCGGATCGCTTCGTCCCGATCGGCGGAGGCTGGCGCCTTCTCGATCGCGCTGGTCAACTCGTAAAGCGCCGCGACCGACTTGTTGAATTGCAGGCCCTCGATCGCTTCGCCTACCGCAGCAACGGTACGATGGACCTTCTTGCGGAGCACCAGGTCGTCGCCGCCATTGCCTGCGGGAGCCATCGCGAGGCGCCACACGCGCTGGACGAAGCGGCTGGCACCTTCGATGCCGCCTTCCGACCATTCGAGGTCACGCTCGGGAGGGCTGTCGCTGAGCATGAACCAGCGCACCGCATCGGCGCCGTAGCGATCGAGAATCGGTTCGGGATCGACCGTATTCTTTTTCGACTTGGACATCTTCTCGACCCGGCCGCGCGACACCTCGGCGCCCGTTGCCATTTCGACCAGCACGCCTCCTTCGCGCACGTCCAACTCGACCGGGTTCAGCCAGCGACCGTCGGCGCTCTTGTAGGTTTCATGGGTGACCATGCCCTGCGTGAACAGGCCCTTGAACGGCTCCTTGAGCGAAATCTTGCCGATCCGTTCGAGCGCGCGGGTCCAGAAGCGGGCGTAGAGAAGGTGGAGGATCGCATGTTCCACGCCGCCGATATATTGGCCGACCGGCAGCCAGCTTTCCGCTTCGGCGCGGTCGAACGGTCTGTCGTCGGGCTGGCTGGCGAAGCGGATGAAATACCAGCTTGAATCGACGAAGGTGTCGAGCGTGTCGGTTTCGCGGCGCGCGGGCCTGCCGCACGTCGGGCAATCGACCTTGCCCCAGGTCGGATGGCGATCGAGCGGGTTGCCGGGGATGTCGAAGCTGACGTCGTCGGGCAGCACGACCGGCAACTGGTCCTTCGGCACGCCGACCGGGCCGCAGCCCTCGCAGTGGATGACCGGGATCGGAGTGCCCCAATAGCGCTGGCGGCTGACGCCCCAGTCGCGCAGGCGGTACTGGGTCTTGCCCTGGCCCCAGCCTGCCGTCTCGGCGCGGTTGATAACCTCGGCCTTGGCGGCCTCGCTGGTCATGCCGTCGAGGAACTGCGAATTGACGGCGACGCCATAGTCAGTTTCGGCTTCGACCACCGGGTCCGACTCGCCGGACGGATTGGCAGCGACCACGCGGCGGATCGGCAGGCCATATTTTGTCGCGAATTCGAAATCGCGCACATCGTGGGCGGGCACGCCGTAGAGCGCGCCGGTACCGTAATCCATCAGCACGAAATTGGCGATCCAGACGGGCAGGCGCCAATCGGGATCGAACGGGTGGACGACTTCCAGCCCGGTATCGAAGCCCAGCTTCTCGGCCGTCTCGATCTCCGCCGCGCTGGTGCCGCCGGCGCGTGCCTTGGCGATGAAATCGGCGACCTCGGGCCGTTCGGCGGCAAGCGCTTCGGCGATCGGATGGCCGGGCGATATGGCGACGAAGCTGGCACCGAAAATGGTATCCGGCCGGGTGGTGAAGACTTCGATATCGCACGCCCCGCCGCCCGGCGGCGTATCGGCCAGGCGGAAACAGAACTGCATCCCGCGGCTTTTGCCGATCCAGTTTTCCTGCATTAGCCGGACCTTGTCAGGCCACTGGTCGAGCGTGCCGAGGCCGTCGAGCAGTTCCTCCGCGAAGTCGGTGATCTTGAGGAACCACTGACTCAATTTCTTGCGCTCGACGGTGGCGCCGGACCGCCAGCCCTTTCCGTCGATCACCTGCTCATTGGCCAGCACGGTCATGTCGACCGGGTCCCAGTTGACCTCGCTTTCCTTGCGATAGACGAGGCCGGCTTCCATCAGGTCGAGGAACAGCGCCTGCTCCTGACCGTAATAGTCGGGTTCGCAGGTGGCGAGCTCGCGGCTCCAGTCCAGCGCGAAGCCGATCCGCTTCAGCTGCTGGCGCATGGTGGCGATATTGTCGCGCGTCCAGCTGCCGGGATGAACCTTCTGTTCCATCGCCGCATTTTCGGCCGGCATGCCGAATGCGTCCCATCCCATCGGGTGGAGCACCTCGAACCCCTGCATACGCCTATAACGGGCGAGCACGTCGCCCATGGTGTAGTTGCGGACATGGCCCATGTGGATGCGTCCCGAGGGATAGGGAAACATCTCGAGCACGTAAGACTTGGGCTTGGGGCTCGACGAATCGGCCTCAAAAGTCTTGGCGTCCGCCCAACGCTGCTGCCAGCGCCGGTCGGCAACCGCCGGATCGAAGCGGTCGGTCATTTGATCAAGCCTTAGCCGCCGACAGTGGTGCGGCGCAGGTCGCGGGCGCGGGTGAGGATGATGTCCTCAAGCTTTTGCACCGTCGCAGCCGATACGGGCGCGTCGACCCACTGTCCGCCTTGGTTGACCTGGCGGCTGGCGGCAACCTTGAGCGCATCGGCGCGCAGGTCCTGGTCGGTGATCGACACGGTCAGCTTGACCCGTTCGCCGGGGGTGCGCGGATTGGTGTACCAGTCGGTGACAAGGACGCCGCCGTTGCTGTCGGCCGTCACCAGCGGGGCAAAGCCGAGCGTGTCGACGGCCGCGCGCCACAGATAGCTGTTGACGCCGATCATCGTCATTTTCGACGGGGCCAGCTCGGTCGGGATATTCTTGTCCTTCGAACAGCCGGTGAGCGCGGTGCCCATGGCGGCCATCGCGGCAATGGTAAGGGTCAGACGGGACATGGTTGCTCTCGTTACAAGAAGTGTGGTCGACAGGCGTTATAGATGCTGCACGCGCCTCGGCAAGCGTCGCAATGCCTGTCGTCGAATGTTTCATTTGTGGACTTCGGGCAACAGGGCGGTGGCGAATCGCGCAGAGTCATGGAACTGTCAGCCTCGTCGAACTATGTAAGGTCAGGAACAGGAGTGTTTTTGCGTGCGTAGCAGGGACGACATGATAGCTCGGAAGACGGCGTTCGCGCTGGCGGCCGCTGCGCTCGTCCTCGTTCCGTCGATCGGCCTGGCGGCTGCCGGGCAGGATCGTCCGGCCGCTATCTCCTTGAATTTCGACAAGGTTTCGAGCTTCACGCCGGCGATGGCAGATCCCCGGCTGGCGGCGATGTTCGCCAATCGCTCGCTCAACGAATTCCGCTTCACCCCGGCTGCGGCCAAGGGTCGGCCGTCGCAGGTGCGAGTCGCGGTCCGCGGCGGAACGGGCATGCCGACCCCGGCACGTCCGGTCGAAGTTGCGGTGGCAAGTGCGCCGACGGCGCTGGCCCCGACCAATTACAATCTCGGCGCGTCGGTCGGCTGGCGCCGACTCGCGGTGGCTGGCGATGTCAGCCGCACGCGCAGCATCGATCCGACGATCGGCACGCGCGAAACTGCGGTGGTGGGTGTCAGCTACGATCTCAAGAAGCTGACCGGTCGCGTCGCCTTCTCCGGCGAACGCAACGACAGCCAGATCGCTCGCCTGTCGCGGCCGGACAGCGTGGCCGTCGATGTCGGCGCCAGCTACAACATCAGCCGCAATATCGCGGTGAACGGCGGCGTTCGCTACAAGATCGAACGCGACCAGATTCCGGCGCTGGCCGAAGACCGGCGCGACGACAAGGCCGTTTACGTCGGCACTGCCGTCAAGTTCTGATCCAGCAATCGATACCGGCGTAGCCGTGGAAGGGGCGTCCTAGGGCGTGCCACCGCCACTCGTTCATCCCGCCGAGCGCGATCGCAGTCGTTCCTGCGATGCGCGCCAACCGCTTCGCCTCGGCTGAGCCAAGCGCCTGCCCGTCGGGATGCGACGAGGTCGGAAAGATGGGAGATACCAACACAAGGTCTGCGCTGATCCGGCGAGCGAGTCGCGCTTCGCTTTCGTCATGCACCGGAAAACTTCGCGGCATGAGGCCGCAAGCCCCCGCTGGCCGGTGGACAAGCTCTGCGCCGATCAGCCGTGCCAAACCGACGTCTCCCGCGACGCCAAGTACAAGACCGCGCCGCTTGGCGATCGACCCCACCTTCAGCGCCAGTCTCAGGCGTGCCGCGCGATCCAGCGTGTCGTGACGAACGATCACCCCGCTACCGCGCGGCAGCGCGCGCAATGCGGACCATAGGGCAGCACCCATTCTCTCGTCGGTCATCAGCCAACGTTTGGGCCACGTTCGGACAGGGGGTTGGCGGCGGGGCATCGCCTTTCCTATAGCGCGGCGAATGACCGATGCCGCAACCCGCCTCGACGACGTCCGCGACGACATGGTCCGCGCCTGCAAGGCCAGCCGGCGCCGAATCGACGACGTGACCCTGATCGCAGTGTCCAAGCGGCGAAGCGCGGACGAGATCGCCGCGCTCGCGGATGCTGGCGTTCTGCACTTCGGCGAGAATCGCGTGGCGGAAGTCGAGGAGAAATGGCCCGCGATCCGCCAGGCGCGGCCCGGCCTGATCCTTCACATGGTCGGCCAGTTGCAGTCGAACAAGGCCGCCGATGCGGTGCGGCTGTTCGACGTGATCCATTCGCTCGACCGCCCTTCGCTGCTCGATGCGCTGGTGCGTGAAAGCGCCAGGGCCGGCCGCGCGCCGTCGGTCTACGTTCAGGTCAATATCGGGGACGAAGAGCAGAAAGGCGGCGTGGCGATCGACGATTTGCCTGATTTCCTGGCCAAGGTTCGCACCTCCGGCCTGCCCCTCGCCGGCTTGATGGGCATGCCTCCGCGCGGCGTTCAGGCGGGACCTTATTTTGCATTGCTCGCCGATCTGGCGCGACGTCATGGCGTCAATGGTCTCAGCATGGGGATGTCCGACGACTTTGCGACCGCAATCATGATGGGCGCGACGGCGATCCGCGTCGGGACCGCGCTGTTCGAATAATTAGTCGAAGTGGCCGCTGCGCGCCTTCTTGGTCGCGATATAGTCGGCGTTATGGGGATTGGTCGGCATATGGTGCCCGACCCGTTCGAAAACGCTGATCCCTTCCCGCTCAAGCCCCGCAACCTTGTTGGGATTGTTGGTCAGCAAGCGCACGGCGTCGATGTGCAGCGCGCGCAGCATGGCCGCCGCCATGGCATAGTCGCGTTCATCGTCCGCAAAGCCCAGCCGCCGGTTGGCATCGACCGTATCGAGACCCCGATCCTGCAGTGCATAAGCGCGCAGCTTGTTGGCAAGGCCGATCCCACGCCCTTCCTGGCGCAGGTACAGCAGGACGCCGCCGCCTTCCTGGCCGATGATGCGCAGCGCTTCCTTCAGCTGGGGACCGCAATCGCACTTGAGGCTGCCGAATACGTCTCCGGTCAGGCACTCGCTGTGCAGCCGCACCAGGGGCGGCTTGCCCCCAAACGCGCCGACCACCAGCGCGACATGATCTTCGCCTGACGAAGGGTCGCGGAACGAAACCATCTGGCTGGGAGGCAGGTCGTCCAATGGCAGCTTTGCCCGCGCCACGATGTCAGCCACGACGGGCGCATCGATGAGCGCCGGATCGAGGTCGACGACGGCAATGTCGGTCGCGACGGTGGCCCACACCGCCGGCAGAAGTCCCGCGAGGCGGGCGAGTTCGATCGCGTGGGCCGCTTCGTCGAGAAGTCGGCATGCTTTGGCCGGACCGATGGGCGCGCGTTCCATGTCCCGCGCCGGATCGGCCAAGGCCAGCGCCTCGGCCTGCCCCATCCAATCGCAACGCGCCACCGACACCGGGCCATCGGTCGCGGCATCTTTCTGATTGCCAAGGCCCAGCGTCGCCGCTCGCGGGCCACTGAGGATAAGGCAGCCCTTCGCGCCCGGCGCGAACAGGTCGAGCATCGCCTGGCTGGCGGTTTCGAGGGCGAGAAAGTCGGTCCGGCCGATCCGCACCGCGCGGCCGGCCCGGAAGGCGGCGATCGCATGACTGAGCGCCGCGCCCTGCGTCACAACTCCAGCTCTACGATCAGCGGCACATGGTCGGACGGCTTGTCCCAACCACGCGCGGGTTCCAGCACACGGTGCCCGGTCGCCTGCTTGGCTAGCGCAGGGCTGGCCCACATATGGTCCAGGCGGCGACCGCGATCGCTCGTCTTCCAGTCTTGCGAGCGATAGCTCCACCAGGTGTAGTTGCGCTCGGGCGCCGGGATGAACTGGCGGCCGAGGTCGACCCAGTCATGGCTTTGCTGCAATCGGCCAAGGGTCTCGACCTCGATTGGTGTGTGGCTGACGACGTCGAGCAGCGCCTTGTGGTTCCAGACGTCGCTTTCCAGCGGCGCGATGTTGAAGTCGCCGACGATTAAAGTCGGCTGAGCCAACTTTTCCGACCAGCGGGTCATCCGGTCCA
This sequence comes from Sphingomonas jaspsi DSM 18422, assembly GCF_000585415.1. Classification (NCBI taxonomy): domain Bacteria; kingdom Pseudomonadati; phylum Pseudomonadota; class Alphaproteobacteria; order Sphingomonadales; family Sphingomonadaceae; genus Sphingomonas; species Sphingomonas jaspsi. Next base: position 437,249 of record NZ_KK073876.1, read on the forward strand.
GAAAGTCCAGTTTCTGGCCGAACTTGGGGTTCTGATTGCGGTCGGGAATGTCGCCGCCCGCCGGGATGTAGACATTTTCCAGACGGATACCGTGCGGCAGCATTGCGCCGACATGGCGCGCTTCGCCATTGTCCTGCCAATCGTGCCGGCCGGCATCCATCAACGGCACGCGGCTGAGGATGGCGACGCCATGGTGCATCTTCTGACCGTTGAGTTCGTGATGGATGTAGCCGCGGTCAAGGAACGGCTTGCCCGGGAAGACATCGTTCATCGCCTTGGTTTCCTGTAGGCAAAGGATGTCCGGCTGCTCCTCGTCGAGGAACTTCTCGACGATATGGCTGCGCGCGCGGACGCTGTTGATGTTCCAGGAGGCGATCTTGAGTTTGGTCACGCAGCCTCTGTAGCGTCCCTGATGAAAACGAAAAGGAGGGCGTTTCTGTACCAATCCCACGGAGGCGCAAAAGGAGGCCCGTTTCGATTGGGTCCCCCGGACCCAATCGAAAAGGCCCTTGCTCCGGGGGCATGGAGCAAGGGCCGACCAAGCGTTCGTCACGCAAGGCGATCGGGACATCCCGGGTAACAGGGGGGAAACCCCGGCGGCACCGATCTAGAGTGCCTTGTACAATTCCCAAGCTGTCCGCAGCCTTAACCGTTTTCAATCACTACGCTTTTTTACGCGCGCTTCTTTCCCGGTTCGGCGAAGGTGAATGCGCTGTCGGGGACGGCGACATTGTAGCGCACGTTGGACAGTCGGACCGTGGTGCGCTTGTTCTGCGCGTCGATTGCGGTCCAGCCTTCCAGCTTCAGGCCGCCCGGGGCCCCGCCGCTGCGGGTAAACGCCAGCACGATCGTCCCGAATTCGGGACGGCGCGCGTCGCGGGCGCGAACGACGACCACGTTGGGATTGTCGCTCTTCTGCACCCGGGCGATGCGGGCGAGGTCGGGGTTGGGCGACAGCAGCACGGCCATCGGCGACTTGCCGATCGGCCAGCTCGACTTCTGCCCGACGTCATAGTCGATGAAGTTGAGCGTCTTGCCGTTGGCGACCAGCAGCATGTTGGCACCCGCGCCATAGGCGAAGCGGATCTTGCCCGGACGCTTAAGGCTCAGCGTGCCGCTCAACTGGCGCCCGCGACCGTCGGTCTGAACGAAGTCCGCGGTCATCGACGTGGTGGCGGCAAGGCTCGATTGGACGGCCTTAAGGTCGTTCGCGCTTTGCGCGAATGCCGGCGCCACGACACTCGCGACCAGCGCCGCAGGAATCAGGGCACGCGCGATAGGGGTGGCAAAACTCATGGAAATCTCCCGATATTGATTGACGCCGCATTTGGCGGTTTCGGGTTGAATGCGTCCTGAACCCGCTTGTTCCGTCCGGTTCAGATCGCCGACCTCAAATGGGATGCCCGTCGGTGTCGATCAATACTTCGCGCCGACCGACATGGTCCGGCTGGCCGACAAGGCCGTCCTTCTCCATGCGTTCGATCAGTCGCGCCGCGCTGTTGTAGCCGACGCGCAGCTGGCGCTGCAGGTAGCTGGTCGACGCCTTCTGGCTCTCGGCGACGATCTGGATCGCCTTGCGGTAAAGCTGGGTTTCGGGATCGTCGTCGCCGACCGGCGCACCGTCGAGCAGGTAGCCGCCGTCTTCCGGTTCTTCGGTCACTGCCTGAATATAGTCGGGCACGCCCTGCTTTCGCCAATGGTCGGCGATGGCGCGGACTTCTTCGTCGCTGACGAACGGGCCGTGGACGCGCAGGATTTGCTTGCCGCCGGGCATGTACAACATGTCGCCCTTGCCCAGCAGCTGTTCGGCGCCCTGTTCGCCCAGAATGGTGCGCGAATCGATCTTGCTGGTGACCTGGAAGCTGATGCGGGTCGGCAGGTTGGCCTTGATGACGCCGGTGATGACGTCGACCGACGGGCGTTGCGTCGCCATGATCAGGTGGATGCCTGCCGCGCGCGCCTTCTGGGCCAGTCGCTGGATCAGGAATTCGACTTCCTTGCCGGCCGTCATCATGAGGTCGGCCAACTCGTCGACCACCACCACGATCTGCGGCAGGGTTTCATATTCCAGCTCTTCGGTTTCATAGACCGGCTGGCCGGTGTCGGCGTCGTAGCCGGTCTGGACCTTGCGGCCCAGCGTCGAGCCCTTGGCCTTGGCGTCGCGCACCTTCTGGTTGAAGCTGGCAAGCTGGCGAACGCCGAGGCTGGCCATCATCCGGTAGCGCTCCTCCATCTGCTCGACCGTCCACTTGAGCGCGCGGATCGCCTTGCCGGGCTCGGTCACGACCGGCGCCAACAGGTGCGGGATGTCGTCATAGATGCTGAGCTCCAGCATCTTGGGGTCGATCATGATCATCCGGCACTCGTCCGGCGACAGGCGGTAGAGCAGCGACAGGATCATGCAGTTCAAACCGACCGACTTGCCCGACCCGGTCGTCCCCGCGACCAGCAGGTGCGGCATCGGTGCCAAGTCGGCGATGACCGGATCGCCGCTGATGTTCTTCCCCAGGATCAACGGCAGCGACATGTTCTGGTCCTCGAACGCCTGGCTGGCGATCAGCTCGGTCAGGCTCACCATGTCGCGCTTGGCGTTGGGAAGTTCGATGCCGATGACCGTGCGGCCGGGGATGGTCGCGACGCGTGCCGACAGCGCCGACATGTTGCGCGCGATATCGTCGGCCAGGGCGATCACGCGGCTGGCCTTGATGCCGCTCGCCGGTTCCAGTTCGTACATGGTGACCACCGGTCCCGGGCGGACTTCGATGATGTCGCCGCGGACGTTGAAGTCTTCCAGCACGCTTTCCAGCAGGCGTGCGTTGCGTTCGAGGCCGGCGCGGTCGATCTGCTTCTTGTCGGCCGGGGGCGCGGGATTGAGCAGGTCGATCGGCGGCAATTGGTAATTGTCGCCCAGCGCCAGGCTGGCCTGTCCGGCCTGCGCCGCGGCCACTTTCGCCTTTTTACCGGTCAGCTTGGCGGCGGCTGCGGCCACGATCGGCTTGGCGGGATCTGCAACGGCGACGACCGGACGCGGACGCGGCGGCGCGGCGACATCGTCGTCGTTGTCGACCGCGATCTTGGTCCGCCGCGGCGGCTTTACGGGTGCGGACGGGTCACGGCGAAGCCGTTCGGCCGCCCATTCCTTTTCCTCGTCGCGAAGGCCCAGGGAAAGATAACCAACCACCAGCCCGCCCACTCCGCACAGCAGCATCGTCGCCAGCCGCACCGGCCCCTCGACCGCCGGATTGCCGATTGCCGCGATCAGCGCGTCGATGCCGTAACTGACGGCAAGCCCAAGCGCGCCGCCGTAAGCGGCGGGCAGTCCGGGCACGGCCGATCCGGCATAAAGGCCCATCGCCACCCCGATCAGCAGCACCCCGAGGCTGGCCAGCAACAGCGATCGGCCAAACCGTGGATTTTCCGCCCCGCGCATGAATCGCAGGCCGCGCAGCGCGATCAGCGGCAGGAACAGCACTGCGCCGATCCCGAACAGGAACAGCAGCGCGTCGCTGGCATAGGCACCGAAGCTGCCCAGCCAGTTGGTCGGCGGGCCGCCCGCGGCCGTCGTCAGGCTGGGGTCGACGCTATTGTGGGTGATCAGCGCAACGCCAAGTGCCACCGACAGCGCGATCAGCGCCGCACCGAAGCTCTTGCGAAGGAAGTTGCGAATGCCGACCGCCAGCGTCTCGCGCCAGTCGGGTCCCAAATCCTTCTTCTGCGCGCGCTGCGCGGCCGTCGCCATGACGTCATATCCCCCGGGAAATCATCTTCGGCCATATTGTGCCTGTCGGCGGACTCCGGGGCAAGGCTTCCCAGCGCGCCCAAGCCAGACTAGATGAAATCCATGCAACGCAGCGATGTGATCATCCTTGGCGGCGGACTGGTCGGGCTGGCGCTCGCCGCCGCACTCGACGCCAGTGGCCTTACCGCCGTCGTCATCGACCCCGCCGACCCGTCGACCCGGATTGACGCCGCATTCGACGGCCGCACCAGTGCGGTCAGCTCATCTTCAATGCGGATGTTCGATACGATCGGGATCAGCGACCATTTTCCCGCGCCCGGCTGCCCCATCCGGCGCATCGAGGTCGCGGATGGGCTCGAGCCCGGCGGCCTTGCCTTCGATCCGGCAGATGATGACGAGCCGCTCGGCTGGATGCACGAAAACCGAAACTTGCGCGCCGCCCTGCTCGCGCGCGCCGAGGCAGCAAAACATGTCACGCTGCTGTGGAAGAGCCGCGCCGCCGCCATCGATCGGTCCGACGTCGGGGTGACGGCCACGCTCGAAGACGGGCGGGTCATCAAGGCGGCGTTGCTGGTTGTCGCGGAAGGTCGCAACAGCCCGACGCGCCAGCAGGTCGGGATTCGCGTCGCCAACTGGAAATATGACCATGCGGCGATCGTGTCGGTGCTGCGCCATGAACAGCCGCACGACAATGTCGCATGGGAAATCTTCTACCCGGCTGGGCCATTCGCGCTGCTGCCGATGAATGACGACGCCGATGGCCGGCACCGGTCGGCGATCGTCTGGTCGGTCCGTCAGGCCGACGCGACCGGAATGCTGGCCCTCAGCGACGACGATTTCGCGGCCGAGGCCAAGGCGGCGATGGGCGGCTTCCTCGGCGCCATCCAAACCGCGGCGCCTCGGTCCAGCTATCCGCTGGGCTTCCATCATGCGGCGCGCATCACCGATACGCGCCTCGTACTGGTGGGCGATGCCGCGCATGGCATGCACCCGATCGCCGGACAGGGCGTCAACGTCGGTTATCGCGATGCCGCCGCGCTGGTGCAGGTGCTGGTCGAAGGCGCTCGGCTGGGCCTCGACCTGGGCGACCGGCAGTTGCTCGACCGCTACCAGCGGTGGCGCAGCCTCGACACCTTCATGGTCAGCCTGGCGACCGACGGGCTCGCCCGCATCTACGGCATACCGGGGAAAACCGCGTCGCGCGTCCGGCGCTTCGGCATGGGCCTGATCGACCGCATCGGCCCGGTGAAGGACCGGTTGATGGCCGAAGCGCGCGGTACCAGCGGCGATCTGCCACTGCTGCTGCGCGGCCTGCCGATCTAGATCGTCGCGCCCGCTTCGGCGCGCTGCTTGGCGCCATGTTCTCGGGGGCGGGTCATGACGAACGGCCCCGACCAGTCGCCTGCGATGGCCCAAGTGCCGCCGACCTCATGCCCTTCATCGCCGATCAGGCCCTCATATTGCACCGGCGCGATCACCTCGTCGTGCGCATCGTAGATTTTGGTGAAGGTCAGCAGCGTGCCGTCATGCCGGCCTGCCAGCGTCGAATGCATTCGACCGCTCCGCCCGAACCCTGCGCCATCTTCGTCGATCAGCCCGCTGACGAAGCCGCCTTCGTCGCGCAGGTCGGCGACGAACGCTACCGGCTCAAGGCTCCCCGGATAGCAATAACTGCCGGACCAGCGCCCCGACAGGTCGGTCATTGCAGCGTCTGGTCGTTGTCCGCACCGCCCGGCGCGAGTCGCTGGAACTGCATCAGCTGGACGACCAGGTCGGCGCGCTCCATCAGCGTCGGTGCTTCCAGCAGGGCCTGTTTGGCGCCGACGTCGAACGGCGACACTTGGGCGATGGCGTTGACCAGCATCTCATCGTCCAGTCGACCGACCATGTCCCAGTCGATCGCGACCCCCAACGCATCGCCGAACCGCCTCGCCTCGCGCTCGACGTCGGCGCGGATCGCCATCGGCAGCGCATCGGGCTCCGCATCGTCATAGGCGGCAAGATCGACATCGGCCTGGCGATAGGTTGTGCCAAGGTCGCGTTCGGCAATCAGGCGGAACCGGCTGACCCCCTGCAGCACGATGTTGTAACGGCCGTCGTCCATCTCCTCGACCCCGACGATGTCGCCGACGCAGCCGCTGCGGAACAGGGGCGGCGGATCGCCTGCGCCGCTCGGCTGGATCATGCCGATTCGTGCGGTGCCGGCCAATGCGTCGCGCACCATGTCGCGATATCGCGGCTCGAAAATATGCAGCGGCAATTGGCTGCGCGGAAACAGGATTGCACCGGCCAGCGGGAACAGCGGGATCCGCGCAGGGTCAGCACCCATCATGTGAACAGCAGCGCCGACAGGCGTCGCCGCACGCCGCGACCCCAGGGATCGTCGAATCCGGCGGCTTCGAGGATTTGCAGCAGCTTGGCCTTGGCCGCGCCCTCGTTCCACGCCGAATCGCGGGCGATAATCTCCAGCAGGGCGTCGGCCGCGCCGTCGCGGTCGCCGGCCGCCATCTTCGCCTTCGCAATCGCAAAGCGCGCGTCGTGATCGTCCGGGTCGTTCGCCAGTCGCGCCTCGTCGGCCGACGTGTCGGCCACCGGGGTCGCCGCCACTTCCAGCGCCGAGCGCGCCCGCGCGATTGCCGGATGCGCAGCGTTGGCGGGGTCCAGGCCCTCCAGCAGCGCGCGGACCTCATCAATCTTGCCGCCCGCCAGCATGGCCCGCGCCAGCCCGCCGATCACGACCGGATTGTCGGGATCCATGTCGCGGATTTGTGTGAAAATCGATTCGGCGCGGGCCGCATCGCCGCTCTCGAGAAGCTCTTCGCCCATGGCGATCAGCGGCTCGACCTGCGCCGCAAGATCCTGTACCGCACCTTTGACCGGAAGCTGGGCCAGCAGCTGGTCGAGCACCTTGGTCAGCTGGCCTTCGGTGCGATAGTTGGTGATGTCGGCAACGGGCTGGCCTTGGAAAAAGGCGTAGACGGTCGGGATCGACTGGATCTGGAACTGCGCGGCGATGAATTTTTCCGCGTCGACGTCGATCTTGGCCAACACCACGCCGCGGTCGGCATAGTCGGCGGCGACCTTTTCCAGCACCGGGCCCAGCTGCTTGCACGGACCGCACCATGTCGCCCAGAAGTCGAGGATGACGAGACTGGTCATCGACGGCTCGATCACGGCCTTCTGAAACCTTTCGACGGCCGCGCGTTCGCTTTCGGTCATGCCAAGGGTCGCCACGCTACACTCCTTCCTGCCGGGCACCGCATATGGGCGCGACACCGCTTTCCGGCAAGCTTTGCGAAACAGGGGTTGCGCGGTTCGACAGTCGCTGCTAGCTGCCCGCCCACCCGACCGGACGACGCTGTTTTCCGGTCCGCCAGATCGAGCGGGCGTAGCTCAGGGGTAGAGCACAACCTTGCCAAGGTTGGGGTCGAGGGTTCGAATCCCTTCGCCCGCTCCATTTCCTTCCATCGACGATGCCGGACTGCCGAAAGTCGGCTGTAACCGTTTGCCGTTGCGGTTAGAATATCGGGCATGAGACTCGCCCTTGCCGCCGTCGGCCTTTGCGCCGTCGCTACCGTCATGGCCTACAGCGAAAGCCAGGCCGAATCGCCCGTCCGCGTGCCTGCCCCGGCACTGGTCATCGCGAACAAGGCGCCGACGGAGACCGCCTATTTCGCCGGTGGCTGCTTCTGGGGCGTCGAAGCGGTGTTCGACCGGGTCAAAGGCGTGCGCATGGCGCAGTCGGGCTACGCGGGGGGAGCGCTGAAGAACCCCGATTACGAAGCGGTGTCGACCGGCGCCACAGGGCATGCCGAAACGGTTAAGGTCGTCTTCGACCCCCGCCAGGTCAGCTATGCCACGCTGATGCAGATCTATTTCTCGGTCGCGACCGATCCGACCCAGCTCAACCGCCAGGGTCCCGACACGGGCACGCAATATCGCGGCGCGATGTTCCCGACGTCGCCGGCACAGGCCCAGCAGGCGCGCGCCTACATCGCGCAGCTGACCAAGGCCAGAACCTATCCGCGGCGCATCGTCACCCGGATCGAACCCTTCAACGGCTTCACGGTCGCAGAGGCCTATCATCAGGACTATCTCGTCCGGCATCCTGCGCAGCCCTATATCGTCATCAACGATCAGCCCAAGGTCGCAGCCTTGAAACGCTATTTCCCGCAATATTGGAAGGCCTGATCAGCCCAGCGGCCGCTCACGAAACCATTGGGTGACAATATATTTGACGCCCTTGCGAACCTTCATCCCCTGGTGAAGCGTCGCATTGTTGGGCATCCCGTCGGGCAGCAGGTTGTTCCACAGCAGCAGCTTGCCGGTTTCGGGCCGCACGGTCTTGCCGATGGTTTTGAATCGGGTCGCCCCGCCTTCGTCCGGCTCGTTCAGGTACAGCATCGCCGTCCAAGTCCGCTGGCCGGCGTCGGCGCAGTGAAGGAAATAGTCCGCGCTGCCGGGATTGAAGGTGTCGGTATGCGGGCGGAATTCCTGCCCTGGGGTGTAGCGCTGCCCCTGCGCCGGCTCGGCCTGCGACAATTCCGCGCCGACGATCTGCGCCAGCGACAGCTGAAGCGCCGCAACCAGCGGGTGACCGGGGTCGAGGTCGCACGTCTCGCTGGTGCGGAAGCCTTCCTCGCCCTGATCGTCCGCCAGGGTGGACGGGCGACGGCGCTCATCGATCAAGGCGCATAGCCGCGCGCAGTCGCTAGCCGGGAGGAAATGGCGCACTATGAACAGGTCCAGCCGCGGGTCCGGTACACGCTGCACACCTTCGCGACGCCGCAGGGGCCAGCGACCGGCCCCGTCAGCGCCGGGCATTATGGTAGGCGACCAGCTCGCGCGTCACGGCCTGCATCAGGTCCTGGCTGTTGCCGTCGCTGCGGTTCGTCACGGTCATGATCGCCATCGCGTAGACCGTGCCGTCGGGTGCGGTCAGCAGGCCGATGTCGTTGATCCCGGCGATTCGCTTCTCGAAATTCTGGCCCGTCCCGGTCTTGTGGCTCCAGCTCCATCCCGCAGGTAGAGCGGCGCGTACACGCAGCTTGCCGGTGCGAGTCTGCGACATGATCGACAGCAGGCGGTTGGTCGATTCGGCCGACAACAGTTCGCCGCGCTTCAACCGCGCCAGCGCGCGGGCGACCGATTGCGGTGCAGCCCCGTCGTAGGGGTCTGCGACGTAACGGTCGAACGCAGCCCTCCGCACCGCTGCCGGCAGCGCGTTGCGCGCTTTATAAAAGGCGTCGCCGATCGAATAGCTCTGGCTCCAGATCAGGCCCGCAATCTTGGACTGTAGCGCCCGCTCTCCTTCATAAAAACGGATCGAGCCCAACCCCTTGGCGGCGATCATCGTACGCACGGCCGAAGGTCCCCCGATCGACCGCATCAACTTGTCGTTGGCGGTGTTGTCGCTCTCAGTGATCGCGGTGAACAGAAGCGCCCCCAGCGTCGTGGTGTGGCCGCCCGCCAATATCTTGTCCGCAAGCGGCTGGTGGAACAGCGTCAGGTCGTCGCGCCCCAGCGTTACCTTGTCGGACAACGACACCCGGCCTCGGTCGACCGCGTCCATCGCGGTGATGGCGACCCACAGTTTCGAACAGCTCTGCTGCGGATAAAGCGCCGTCGCGCCATAGCCGATTTCCCACCCGTCTTTCAGCGACACGATCGCGATACCCGCCTTGCCGTCGAACGCGCGGCCCATCTCGGCAATCCGCGCGTTGAGCGCCGCAGGCCCGGGACGTGCCGGTCGCAGGGTCGACGGGGTCGGCGCGCCGCCGCCGGGCAAGGGGGCCAAGGGATCCGAGGTCTGGGCGGGTGCCGACGATGCGCCGGCGATCAGCAGCGCGGTCGAAATCAACTTGCGCAAAAGAGGCGTCATGACGTCGGTTTCCCCCGGTGAACTCGGTCGTAGCGACCCTATCGCAGGCGGGATGAACCGCCGATGGCCCTTCCGTCGCAAGGTCGCAAAATCGCTCGACCTTGCCAAGACGGTCAGAGCGGGGGTGCGCTCGGCGCGGTACCGCCTCCCAGCAGGGCGGCGGATTCCAGTTCGTCTAGCGCGCGGTGGGCGGCAATGTAGCGCCGGGCCGACACCACCCACTGGCTCGCGTTTCCGGCGCCGGGGAGCCGCATCGTCTCGGCCAGTGCTGCGTCGACTTCGCCTCCCCGCAAGCGGGCGATTGCGCGGTCGTAACGGGCCTGCGGCTGGGGCGATGGCGTGTCGGTACGATGGATGGCCATGATCGATCCTAGCTCGCGCTTTACCCCGTCCCACCAACCTTCATCGGGAGCGCCGCTGCGAAGCGAGGGTCCAAGCGCTTCATACTGCTGGACGAGCGCGTCGAGGCGCACTGGTTCGCGCGAAGCGGTGATGACGGTCGCGACGGCAGCTTGGTGACGATCGCCGAACCGCTGGACCAGCAACGGCTCGAGATAGCCAAGCGCCACGCCGCGATCGATCGCGCGGCGGGCGGCGAAGGCGATCAGCAGCGCGTCGGCACGGCCGGCAGATCCGGCTGCGGCTTTGGCCTGGCCTTCGATCGCCGCCAGCCGGCTTTCAAGGGTCGAAATCCGTGCCGCATCGACCGCTGTCAGCGTGGGGCTGGCCGCCACGGCAGGCTGCGGCTGGGCGCTTGCCGGTGCTGGCGCCAGGGCGGCGGCCACGGGCGGCGCGGCCTTGGGCTCGACCCCGAAAAATCGCGCGCCCGCGTCCCAGCGCGACAGGCCCCAAGTCGCCATTCCGGCGCCTGCGAACAGCAGCAGGATCGTCCAGGCGATCCGCGCTCCCCATCCGGATCGTTGTGGTTGATATGTCACGCTCATCGGCCGCCTGTCTGGCACAGCTTGGCAGCAAGGGCCAGCAACTGCGCATCGCCCGGCTGGTCCGCGACGGCGATGACCCGCCATCCGCCCCCGCAGGCAATGGCCGCGGCGGAGCTGATCGCCACGATGTCGATCCCGCCGCGGTCGGTTACCAGCTCGGCCAGCCGTTTACCCGCGCGCGGACTGTGGATCGCGACGACTTGGTCCGTCATCGGCGGCAGCGCGGGCGCTGGAATGGCGCGCGCTTCATACACGGCGACCGCGGTGATGTTGGCGCGCCCTGGCGGTGCCGTCCGATGCCGACCGCCCGGGTGTAGCAGACGTAAATCTGCGGGCAGGGCATGCAACAGGTCGTCGACCCCGCCCTCGCCCGTTTCTTGCACGGAAAAGCCGGCTGCGCGTGCCGCATCGGCCGTGACCGCTCCAACCGCGAACACCGGCAGGTCGCGATACAGTGCCAGCTGCCGGTTGCCGTACCGAACTGCATTGGCGCTGGTCAGCAGCAGGCCGTCGAATTGGGACGCGGCCGGCGCGCTCCAGTCCAGCGGAACGACTTCGAACAGGGGGCAGCCGACGACGGTCAGTCCCAACGCTCTCGCACGGGCGATGCTGGCCGACAGCCCCGGTTCAGGGCGCACCAGCAGCAGGGTCCGCATCACGCCTCGAACAGCAGGCGGATACTTGCCGGCGCGTCGGCCAGCATTTCGCGCGCCAGCGCAGCGGGGCCGTCGACATCGCCTACCGCAAAGCGAGCCCGGCCATCAATCCGTTCCGCCCCGTCCTCGCTCAGCAACTCGCAGCGAAAGTCGACACGATCGCCATCGACGATAGCAAGCGCCGCGACGGGCGAATGGCATGTGCCGCCTAGCGCGCGGGTGTAGGCGCGCTCGGCCATGACGGCAGCGTGCGTGTCGCGATGGTCGATCGCCTTCAGAAGTTCCACCACGCGCTTATCGTCACCGCGACACTCGATCCCGACCGCGCCCTGCGCCGGTGCCGGCAGCATCTCGTCGACCCCGATCGTGCTGCCGACGTCCTTGCGGCCCAGCCGGTCGAGTCCGGCTGCCGCGAGCAGGGTCGCATCGACTTCCCCGCTTTCGCGCTTGGCAAGCCGCGTGTCGACGTTGCCCCGAAGGGTGACGATGTTGAGATCGGGTCGCTTGCCCCTGAGCTGAGCGGCGCGGCGCGGACTGCTCGTGCCGACGGTCGCCCCGGCGGCGAGTGCTGCAATCGATTCCGCGCCGATCAACCGGTCGCGCACATCGGCGCGCGGCAGCATCGCGGCGATGACCAGGATGTCGGGTCGTTCGCTTTCCACGTCCTTCATCGAATGCACCGAAATGTCGGTGTCGCCGGCTAAAAGGGCGACGTCCAGCTCCTTGGTCCACAGCGCCTTGCCGCCGACATCGGCCAGCGGCCGATCCTGGATCCGGTCGCCGCTGGTCTTGACGGTGTGGATCGCCACCGCCCCCTTTTTCCAGCCGTGCGCGGCTTCCAGCGCGGCCGCCACCATATGCGCTTGGGCCAGCGCCAGCGGGCTGCCCCGCGTTCCCAACCGGATCTGAATCTCGCTCATCCTTGCTAGCGCTAGCCTAAGCGGGGCTTTTTAGGCAAAGGCCTTTGTCATGGCGCTGATCCTCGCCCTCGAATCCTCCTGCGACGACAGCGCCGCCGCGCTTGTCACGTCCGACCGCCAGATCCTGGCGCAAGCGGTCGTCGGCCAGAATGACGCGCACCGTCCGTTCGGCGGCGTGGTCCCCGAAATCGCTGCGCGCGCTCATGTCGAAATTTTGCCTGGGCTCGTCCGGCAGGTGCTCCACGATGCCGACGTTTCGGTGGGCGACGTTGACGCGATCGCTGCCACCGCCGGCCCGGGCCTTATCGGCGGGGTGATGGTCGGGCTCCTCGCAGGCAAGGGTCTTGCGCTGGCATCGGGCAAGCCGCTGGTCGCGGTCAATCACCTCGAAGGCCATGCGCTCAGCCCGCGGCTGGTCGACCGGGCGCTCGACTTTCCCTACTTATTGCTGCTCGCCAGCGGCGGCCATTGCCAGCTGTTGGAAGTGCGCGGGGTCGGTGATTACCGCCGCCTCGCCACCACCATCGACGATGCGGCGGGCGAAGCGTTCGACAAGGCGGCCAAACTGCTCGACCTCGGTTATCCCGGCGGACCGGCGATCGAGGCGTTGGCCAAGGACGGCGACCCGAATGCCGTAGCGCTCCCGCGCCCGCTGGTCGGCAGCGGCGAACCCCATTTCAGTTTCGCGGGCCTGAAGGGCGCAGTGCAGCGCGCGGTGCAAGCGGGCACTCACCGGCCCGAGGATATTGCCGCCAGCTTCCAGCAGGCGGTGGTCGACTGTTTCGTCGACCGCACCCGGATCGCGTTGGAAAAGAGCGATGCGCCGTCGCTGGTCGTCGCGGGCGGCGTCGCCGCCAACGCCAGCGTGCGGGACGCGCTGCGACAGTTGGCCGAGAGAAATGGCCGTCGCTTCTCGGTCCCGCCCGGCTGGCTGTGCACCGACAATGCGGCGATGATCGGCTGGGCCGGGGCGGAGCGTTTCGCGGCGGGATTGATCGACGGGCTCGACGCCCCGGCACGGGCGCGCTGGCCGCTCGATCCCGACGGCGAAAAGGTCAGGGGGGCAGGGGTTAAGGCATGACGATCCAGAAACTGGCGGTGATCGGCGGCGGCGCCTGGGGCACGGCGCTTGCGCAAGTCGCGGCGACCGGCGGCCGCGAAACACTGCTCTGGGCGCTGGAAGATGACGTCGTGGCGGCGGTCAACAAGATCCACGAAAACCCGGTCTATCTGAAGGGCCAGAAGCTCGACCCTGCCATCCGTGCCACCAGCAATTTCACCGAGTTGAAAGACGTCGACGCCTGGCTGGTCGTCACCCCAGCCCAGCACATGCGCGCCGTTCTCTCGCGCTCGCCCTGTCCCAACATGCCGCTGATCCTTTGTTCGAAGGGGATCGAGGAAGGCTCAGGCAAGATGCTCCACGACGTTGCGCACGAAGTGTGCCCGTCTTCTCCGGTGGCGGTACTGTCGGGCCCGACCTTCGCGCATGAAGTGGCGGCGGGCCTGCCCACGGCGGTCACGCTGGCCTGCAACGACGCCGCGCTTGGCGAAGCGCTGCGCGACCGCATCGCGCTGCCGACTTTTCGCACCTATTTGACCGACGACGTTGCGGGTGCCGAAGTCGGCGGCGCGGTCAAGAACGTCCTCGCCATCGCCTGCGGCGTGGTCGAAGGGCGCGGGCTCGGCCAGAATGCCCGTGCTGCACTCATCGCGCGCGGCTTCGCCGAAATGACCCGCTTCGGCCTTGCCATGGGAGCAAAGCGCGAAACGCTCGCCGGCCTGTCGGGGCTGGGCGACCTTGTGCTAACCTGCTCATCGACCAGCAGTCGCAACTTCTCGCTCGGCAAGGCGATCGGCGAGGGCAGGAACGCGGCCGAGCTGATGACCGACCGCCGTACCGTGGCTGAAGGCGCCCACACCGCGCCGGTCCTCCACCGCATCGCGCAGGAACGGGGCATCGACATGCCGATCGTCGCCGCGGTCGACGCGCTGCTGAAGGGAAAGATGGGGATCGACGAAGTGCTCGAAGCGCTGATGAGCAGGCCGCCCCGCCCGGAAGCGCATTAGGGCCCCGAAGCGCACTAGAAATCGATGGCTATGCCCTTCTTCTCCCAGTCGCCATAGCGGGTGGGGTCGAGCTTATGTTCTTCGCCCGCGGGCGGACCGGCATCGCCCTTGCCCGGTTCGGGAACCGGAGGCGATTTGCTGAGGTAATCCGGGGCTTTGACGTGCGCGGGGCGTTTCATATCCGTCAAATGATGCCTAAAGGGCGCGATGCCAAGTCCCGAAGGCCTTCCCGCCCGCGCCGCCGCGCTCAAGATACTCGATGCCGTGCTGCGTCGCGGTCATACGATGGATGCAGCCGCGCAGGTCGCCAGGTCGCTGCCGCCCGCTGACGCAGCCCTGGCGTCGGCGATCGCTGGCGAAGCGTTGCGCCGCTTGCCCGACCTTGACGCCCTGATCGACAGCGCAACCCGTCAACAGCTTCCTGACGACAGCAAGGCGCGGATGGTGCTGCGCCTGGCTCTCGCGCAGAAGGCGGGCCTCGGCACGCCCGACCATGCCTTGGTCGCGACCGCCTTACCGCTGGTCGACGGCGGACCGCGCCGCCTCGTCCACGGCGTGCTCGGGACGCTGCTGCGCAAAGGCGTGACGCTGCCCGATGCGCCGACCCTTCCCGCCGAAGTCGAGGACCGCTGGCGCAAGGCGTGGGGCGATGACATGGTAGAGGCCGCCCGCCGCGCCATCGCCCACCGACCGCCGCTCGACCTCAGCTTCGCGTCGGAAGTCGTCTCGGCCGACTTTCCTCAGGGTATTTCGCTCGCCCCGCGCCATCGCCGGCTGACTGACGCTGGCGCCGTGGCGTCACTGCCCGGCTTCGGCGAAGGCGGCTGGTGGGTGCAGGACCTTGCCTCGTCGCTCCCCGCCCGCCTCATTCCCTCGCCGGCGAAGCGCGTTCTCGACGCCTGCGCCGCACCCGGGGGCAAGACCATGCAGCTCGTTGCGGCAGGCCATGCGGTGACCGCGCTCGACAAGTCGCAAAGTCGTCTGGCCCGACTTTCCGAAAACCTCGCTCGCACCGGCCTGAAGGCGGATACCGTCACCGCCGACGCGCTCGATTGGGCGCCGTCCGAGCCATTCGACTCTGTGCTGCTCGACGCGCCCTGCTCGGCCACCGGCACCTTTCGCCGTCATCCCGAAGTCCTTTACCGGGCCCGCCCGCGCATCATCGCAGATTGCGCCGACCTCCAGTCGCGCCTGCTCGATCGGGCAGCGGGCTGGGTCGGGCCGGGCGGAAGCCTGGTCTATGCCGTCTGCTCGCTCGAACCCGAAGAGGGCGAGGCGCAGATCGACGCCTTCCTCTCGCGCCACCCCGATTTCCGGATACAGCCTGCCGACCCGCAAGTTCCCGGAATCGCGCCCCATCCGCGCGGCTGGCTCCGCATCCTCCCCGGCACGCTCGAAAAAGACGGCGGCCTCGACGGTTTCTTTACGGCGCACCTTGTCCGGGCAGGCGTTTAACGTCTAATCGGGCCCATGGCCCGACCGATCATTTCGCCCTCCATCCTCAGCGCCGATTTCGCCAAGCTCGGCGAGGAAGTGCGCGCGATCGACGCCGCCGGCGCGGACTGGATCCATGTTGACGTCATGGACGGCCATTTCGTGCCCAACCTCACCATCGGCCCGGCGGTGATCAAGGCGCTGCGGCCCCACTCGGCCAAGCCATTCGACGTCCATCTGATGATCGAGCCGGTCGACCCGCTGCTCGACGCCTTCATCGACGCTGGCTGCGACCACATCATCTTCCATCCCGAAGCCGGTCCGCACGCGCACCGCACCGTCCAGCGGATCCGCGCGGCGGGCAGGAAGGCGGGCATTGCGCTCAACCCCGCGACCCCGGCCAAGATGCTCGATTATCTGCTGGAGGAAATCGACCTCGTTCTGGTCATGAGCGTCAATCCCGGCTTCGGCGGCCAGAAATTCATCGCCAGCCAGCTGCGCAAGATTGAAGCGATCGCAAACCAGGTCGCCAAGAAGGACCTCGTCGTCGACATAGAAGTCGACGGCGGCATCGACCCGGTCACCGCGCCTGCCGTGATCGACTCCGGGGCGACCGCGCTGGTCGCAGGAACCGCCGCTTTCCGTGGCGGGCCGAGCGAATATGCCGCCAACATCGCGGCTTTGCGAGGAGAGGAATGAGCGACACCGACATCGTCGGAAAGCTCGCCAAAGGCTCGCTCCTGTCCCGCCTGTTCGGGTCGGGGAAACAACCGCTGCGCCTCGTCGCCGTCCCGCGCGACCATGTCGTCGGCGACCGCGCGCGGGGCGATGCCCTGCTTGGCGGTCGCCTGATGCTGGGCAGCGACATGGTGTCGCTTGCGGAAATCGATTTCAACGCGGTCGGCACCGAAGGTCCGCTGGCCCGCGAAGTGCAGAGCTTCGCCTGGCTGCGAGACCTCGCCGCCTCCGCCAGCCGCGAAAAGGGCGCGCGCCTTGCCGAAGCGATCGCGGGCCGCTGGTTGATCGCCCATGGCGCGCGCGTCGACGCCGCCTGGGCGCCGCATTTATGGGGCGAGCGCATCCTCTACTGGACCGCCTACGCCCCCTACATCTTGTCGAGCCGCGACGCGGGGTACCGCAGCGCCTTGCTCAACACGTTGGCGCGTGGGGCACGGCACCTCGACGCCAACGCCGACAAGGCCGCACCGGGCATCGACCGCATCACCGCGTGGAGCGGCGCATTGGTGTCGGCGCTGACCCTGCAAGGCGGCCAATCGCGCCTGACGCGAAGCGAATCCGGCCTGATGCGCGCGCTCGCCTCGGCGCAGTTCGAAGATGGCGGTTTGATAAGCCGCAGCCCGGCCGAACAGATGCTGCTGGTTGATCGCCTCGGCCTCGTCCGCGCGGCCTATTTCGCGGCCAAGCAGACCATGGCTGACGGTTTGGAATCCGCCGCCGCCGCCGCGCTCGCCGCGCTTCATGGCGTCACCATGGGCGACCAGGCGCTGGGCAGCTGGCAGGGCGGCAACCCCGGTGACCCGGCGCGCCTCGCGGCGCTGATCGAAGGCTGCGGCCTGCGTGCCCGCCCGCTCCGCGCCGCCAAGGGCTGGGGCTACCACCGCCTCAGCGCACTGGGCACGATCCTGGTCATCGATGCTGCCCCGCCGCCGTCGCCGAAAATGGCGGCTATGGGCTGCGCTTCGACGCTGGCGCTTGAAATCAGCGACGGGGCACAGCGGCTGGTGGTCAATTGCGGCGGACCCGGCCCGGTCCCGACCGCGTTGCCGGGCGAGCTGGTACAGGCACTGCGGACGACCGCCGCCCATTCGACGCTGGTGCTCGACGACACCAATTCGACCGCGATCCTCGACGACGGCAGCTTGGGCAAGGGCGTGACCGACGTCGTCATCAACCGGCAGGAAGACGACGACTGCTCGCGGCTCGAGGCCAGCCACGACGGCTATCTGAAGGGCTTCGGCCTGGTGCACGAACGGCGCATCAGCCTCGGCAACGACGGCAAGGAAATCCGCGGCGAGGACAAGCTCACCGCCCGCGGCCGCCGCAAGATCAAGGAAGCTGCGCCCTACGCGATCCGCTTCCACCTCGCGCCCGGGGTCGAAGCGACCGTCACCGCCGACGGCATGGGCGCCATCCTGCGCTCGCCCGGTGCGCCGCCGTGGAACTTCAAGTGCCGCGGCGCGATGCTGCGCGTCGAAGAAAGCCTGTTCATCGATTCAACGGGCATGCCGGTCGGCACGCTCCAGCTCGTCGTCGTCGGGGAAATATCCGGCGTCGGCGGCGACATCGCCTGGCAATTCAGGCGCTCCAGCTAAACCCCCAAAGCCTCAAGGACCTGACCCATGACTGATATCGTGCCCATTCGTCGGGCTCTCATCTCGCTCTCCGACAAGTCGGGGCTGGAGGAGCTGGCCGCGGGGCTGGTCAAGGCGGGGGTCGAGCTGGTGTCGACCGGCGGGACGGCGGCGAAACTGCGCGAGCTCGGGCATCGGGTGCGCGACGTCAGCGACCTCACCGGCTTTCCGGAAATGATGGACGGGCGGGTGAAGACGTTGCACCCGATGGTCCATGGCGGCCTGCTCGCGGTGCGCGACAATGCCGACCATCGCGCGGCGATGAACGAGCATGGCATCGGCGCGATCGACCTCGTCGTCGTAAACCTCTACCCGTTCGAAGCGACGGTCGCGAAGGGTGCCGATCGCGACACGATCATCGAAAATATCGACATCGGCGGCCCGTCGATGGTTCGCTCGGCGGCCAAGAACCACGAATTCGTCGCGATCCTCACCGACCCGGCCGACTATTCGACGCTGCTCGACCAGGTCGAAGGACAGGGTGGCACCACCCTCGCCTTCCGCCGCCAGCTCGCCGCCAAGGCCTATGCGCGTACCGCTGCCTATGATTCGATGATCGCCAGCTGGTTCGCTTTTGCCGACCAGGGGCAAGCCTATCCCGACACCCGCTTCATCGTCGGCACCAAGTCGACCGAACTGCGCTACGGCGAAAACCCGCACCAGAAGGCAGCGCTGTACCTGCCGATGGGCCCTGCGACCCCCGGCGTTGCGCAGGCGACGCAGGTGCAGGGCAAGGAGCTGAGCTACAACAATCTGAACGACGCCAACGCCGCGCTCGAACTGGTCGCCGAATTCCGCGACGGTCCGCCGACCGTGGTCATCGTCAAGCACGCCAACCCGTGCGGCGTCGCCACCGGTGACACGTTGCTCGACGCGTGGAAGCAGGCGCTGGCATGCGACAGCGTTTCGGCGTTCGGCGGGATCGTCGCGGTCAACCGCCCGCTCGACGGTGCCACTGCCGAAGCGATCTGTGACATCTTCACCGAAGTCGTCGTGGCCCCGGATGCCAGCGATGACGCCAAGGCGGCGTTCGCGCGCAAGAAAAATTTGCGCCTGCTGCTGACCGGCGGCCTGCCCGACCCGGAGCGCGGCGGGCAGACGGTGGCGGTGATCGCCGGCGGCTTGCTGCTACAGGACCGCGACAACGGCTGCGTCACCCGCGACATGCTGAAAGTCGTGACCAAGCGCGCGCCGACCGAACAGGAACTGAAGGACTGCCTGTTCGCCTGGACGGTTGCCAAGCACGTCAAGTCCAACGCCATCGTTTATGCCAAGGACGGCGTCACGGCCGGCATCGGCGCGGGCCAGATGAACCGCCGAGACAGCGCCCGCATCGCCGCGATCAAGGCGCGCGAAGCGGCCGAGCTTTACGGCTGGGCGCAGCCGCATACCGTGGGTAGCGCCGTGGCCTCCGACGCCTTCTTCCCCTTCGCCGACGGCTTGCTGGCGGCGGTAGAGGCAGGCGCCACCGCAGTGATCCAGCCTGGCGGTTCGATGCGCGATCACGAAGTGATCGCGGCGGCCGACGAAGCGGGCCTGGCGATGGTGTTCACCGGAATGCGCCACTTCCGCCACTAGGTTGCGGACGCCGCGGCGCGACCCGTCTAGGCGCTACGCGAGGTCGCTCAAACGGGCGCGTCTCCGGCCGATCCGGGCGGGGGCAGCTGCATCTCGGCAATGTCGCTCTTGCGCATCTTGAACAGTTCCCGGTCCTCGGGGCCGAAGCCCTTGAACCACAGCACTGCACAGAATGCGCCGAGGATCACCGGAATGCCGACGACGAGCTGGTAGAACTCGGGCAGGTACAGCCGCACTGGTATGCCGACCGCAATTGCTGCCGCCGCCGACCACAGCAGCGTCCAGCGCCAGCCGGTTACGGCCTCCTTCAGCTTTCGATGCAGAAGGTTGGATTTCATGATCGATGCAAAGCCCAGCGATATGGCGAGGGCCGCCGCCGGGCCGGTCGCCACCCAGGCGGTGGGCCAGCCGGCATCGCGCATCAGGACGATCAGCAGCGCGCTCAGCGCCGCTTCGATGGCCAGCATGGTCAGGCTAATGATCATGTTCTTGTGCCGCGCGAGGTAGATCAGCGCTGCCTCGCTCACCACTGCGGTCGCGGCCGCGACCTCGGCTGCCAGCAGGAACGCCAGGGTCGCCGTACCGCCGGTGAATTTGTCGCCGACCAGCGCCATCACCGCGCGGCCGGGAATGCCCAGCGCCAGCGCGATCCCGGCCTGCGCACCCAGGATCCAGAAGCCGACCTGGCGCACCTGCTTGGCGACGGTGGAATAGTCTTTCGCCGCGACGCCGCGCGCGATCGCCGGTCCCAACACCGGCTCGAAGCTGGTCTTCAGCTTGGCGGGCAGCGTCGCCACCTGCTGCGCGACGTAGTAAATCCCGACGTAGGCGGGCGACAGGAACAGGCCCAGCACCGCAATGTCGACGCGGCGCGACCCCCATTCGACCGCATCGGCCGCCGCCAGCGGCAGGTAGCGGCGCGTGGTTTTCCACGCCAGGCCCCAGTCGGGCGACCAGCCGTGCGGGATGCCGTAACTGCGGACCAGCGGGATCAACGCCGCGACCAGCGCCGCAAGCATCGACACGACATAGGAAATGATCAGCCCGTCGCGCAGCGAGATGTAGGACCAGATGAACGCGACGATGCTGATCGCCCAAGGCTCGACCACGCTGCGCGCACGAACCGTCGCGCCGACATCGTGGCGATAGGCGAGGGCGGCGAGCGCAATGTCCGTCCACGCGACCGCCAGCACGGTGACCGGCAGCGCCCAGTCGAGACCATGGACCTGGCTGTTGGGGAACATGGCGACGGGGAAGCTCATCAGCACCGCCATCGACACGGCCGACCCGATCAGCGTGACCAGCATGGCGTCGGCGACGACGCAGGCGTGCGGCTTGTCGGTCGTCGCCAGCAGCTGCGCCAAGCCGCGCTTCAGGCCGAGGGTCGACAATTGCGCTGCCAGTTCGACCACCAGCACCGCATAGGCGAAGCGGCCCAACGCCTCCGGGCCGTAGCTGCGGCCGGCGATGAACAGGAAGGGTAGGCGGGCGATCAGCCGGATGACGAAGCCGAGGAAATTCAGCCGACCGCCGCGCGCCAGTGCCGCCATGTCGGCGTTGGACTGGTTGCTGGCGTTGCCGTTAGTGGTAGCCGCCTCGCTCAATGCGCGGCGCCCCAGTTTGCGCCCCAGCCCACTTCCACGTCGAGCGGCACGTCCAGCGACAGCGCGGGCGTTGCGGCCTCGGCCATCACCTTGCGCACCACCGCTGCGGCCGCCTCCTCTTTGCCTTCGGGAACTTCGAATACCAGTTCGTCGTGAACCTGCAGCAGCATCCGGACGTCACTCAGGCCCGCGCCCGCCAGCGCCGCGTCCATCCGGTTCATCGCCCGCTTGATGAGGTCGGCGCTGGTGCCCTGGATCGGGGCGTTGATCGCGGCGCGCTCGGCACCGGCGCGGTGCATCGGGTTCGACGCGCGGATGTTGGGGAAGTGCGTCTTGCGGCCGAACAGGGTGCGCGAAAAACCGTTCTCCCGCACGAAGGCCAGCGTTTCGTCGATGTACGTGCGGATGCCCGGGAAGCGCGCGAAATAGCGTTCGATGATCGCCTTGCCCTCGTCGCGTTCGACCCCCAGTCGGCCCGCCAGGCCCCATGCCGAAATGCCGTAGAGGATTGCGAAATTGACCGTCTTGGCCTTGCCGCGCGTGTCGCGGTCGACATGGCCGAACAGTTCCTCGGCGGTCATCGCGTGGATGTCCTGCCCCTTCTGGAAGGCTTCCTTCAGCTGCGGAACATCAGCCATCTGCGCCGCAAGGCGAAGCTCGATCTGGCTATAATCAGCACTCATCAGCACATGGCCAGGCTCGGCGACGAAGGCGTCGCGGATCTGGCGGCCGAGTTCGGTGCGGATCGGGATGTTCTGCAAATTGGGTTCGGTCGACGACAGCCGCCCGGTCTGCGCGCCCGATAGCGAGTAACTGGTGTGGACCCGGCCCGTGGTCGGATTGATCTGCGCCTGCAGTGCGTCGGTGTAGGTGTTTTTCAGCTTGGTCAGCTGGCGCCATTCCAGCACCCGCGTTGCGACCTCGACCCCTTCGCCCGCGAGCCGTTCCAGCTCGTTGACGTCGGTCGAATATTGCCCGCTTTTGCCCTTGCGCCCGCCCTTGAGGCCGAGCCGGTCGTAGAGCACCGCGCCCAGCTGCGCCGGCGACCCGATCGTGAACGGTCCTTGCGCCGCTTCGTAGATCGTCTCTTCCAGCTTCGCGATTTCGGTGGAGAAGGTCGTCGACAGCTTGGCCAAATAATCGCGGTCTACCTTGATCCCGCGCTGCTCCATCTTGCCGACCGTCGCGACCAGCGGACGGTCGACCATCTCGTACACGGTCGTCGCGCTTTCCGCCGCGATGCGCGGCTTCAGCCGCTGCCACAGGCGCAGCGTGATGTCGGCATCTTCGGCGGCATATTCGGTGGCTTGGGGCAACGGCACCTTGTCGAAGGTGATCTGCTTCTGCCCGGTCCCGCACACCGATTTGAAGCTGATGCACTCATGGTCGAAATGCTGCTTGGCAAGCTCGTCCATGCCATGGCTCGACCGACCGGCGTCGAGGTCGAAGCTCATTACCAGCGTGTCGTCATAGGGACCGACGTCGATCCCCTCCTTGGCGAAGATCACCCAGTCATATTTAAAGTTGTGCCCGATCTTGAGCACCGCCGGGTCTTCCAGCAGCCCTTTCAGCTTTTCAAGCACCAGCGCCTTGGGCAGCTGCGAGGGCGCATCACTGAGCAGGTCGGCACCGACGTGCGCTACCGGGATGTAGCATGCGACGTTGGGCTCGACCGCCAGGCTGACCCCCACCAGCTTGGCGACGATGCAATCGATGCAGTCGGTTTCGGTATCGACCGCGACAAAGCCTTTTTGCCGCGCCGCACCGATCCACAGGTCGAGCTGCTCTTCGGTGTCGACCGTCTGGTATTTGGTGCGGTCGACGCTGATCTTCTCCGGCTCCGCGGGTGCGGCCGGCGCCGACGTTGACGTCATGGCGGCAGCATTCCCCGCGCTCGCCGAGGCGTGGCCGCCGACACGGTTCAGCAGCGACTTGAAGCCCATGTCTTCGAGGAAGGCGCGCAGCGGCTCGGGCGGAATGCCCTTCAGCTCCAGCCCCTCGATCGGTTCGGGCAGCGGGGCGTCGCATTTCAGCGTCACCAATTCCTTCGACAACCGTGCATTGTCGGCATGCTCGGTCAAATTCTGCTTCAGCTTGGGCTTGGTGATTTCATGGACCGAGGCCAGCACGGTCTCGACGTCGCCATATTGCTGGATCAGCTGGCTGGCGGTCTTGGGACCGACCCCCGGCACGCCCGGCACATTGTCGACGCTGTCGCCCATCAGCGCCAGGACGTCGCCGACCTTTTCCGGCCCGACGCCGAACTTCTCCTTCACTTCGGCGATGCCGATGCGCCGGTCGTTCATCGTGTCGAGCATGTCGACCTTGCCGTCGTCGACCAGCTGCATCAAATCCTTGTCGCTGCTGACGATGGTGACCTTCCACCCCGCCGCCTTCGCCGCCAGCGTGTAGCAGGCGATGATGTCGTCAGCCTCCAACCCTTCCTCCTCGATGCAGGGGATCGAAAAGGCGCGCGTTGCGGTACGTATGAGCGGGAATTGCGGGACCAGGTCCTCGGGCGGCGGCGGCCGGTTGGCCTTGTACTGGTCGTACAGCTCGTTGCGGTGCGTATGGCTCGACGCGTCGAGGATCACCGCCATGTGGGTCGGCCCGTCGGCCTTGTGGAGGCCATCGGCCAGCTTCCACAGCATCGCGGTATAGCCATAGACCGCGCCCGCCGGCACCCCGTGCCGGTTGGTCAGCGGCGGCAGCCGGTGATAGGCGCGGAAGATGTAGCTGGACCCGTCGACGAGGTAGAGGTGGTTCTGCTGATCGGCCATGAAGCGCACGGCTTTAGCAGCATGGTTCGGCATTTCCAGCTTTTGACAACGGTCAAGGTGCAAGGCGCCCACGCATCATAGCGTGCGGGCAACAAGCAAGGAGTTGCCCCATGTCCGTCCGTATTGACCCCAGGTTGCTCGCCGATGCCCGTGAAATCGTCATCGCGCCCGACGCGCCGCGCGCCGTCACCGAGCGCGACTTCAACCTTCCCGTCGCGCTTCACGCCGGATTCTTCGGCCTGTTCATCGCCTATCTCGGCGTGATGTGGATCGGCTTCGGCAACCCCGACCTCGCGATCCCGATGGCGATCTTCCTCTTCTTCACTGCCGCCTTCTACGTCGTCCCGGCGCTGTGGGCGACGATGGCGGGGCCGAGCGAAACCCGCGCCATGCCGCTCGACAAATTGCTGGGCAGCGGCATCGACACCCTGACCGGTCGCACCGGCGGCGGCGCGGCGGTCGCGCAGGTGCTGGTCCTGCCGGTGCTGATCTTCCTGTGGGGTGTCGCCGTCGCGGTCATCGCCGCGCTGGTCTAAGCCGCCAGCTGCTCCAGCCGCACCGGGTCGCGCAGGCGAATGCCGCGCGGCCCGTCGCGCGCCACGATCCCGTCACGTTCCAGGGCCGTGACTTGGCGGCTTACCGTTTCGATCGTGGTGCCGAGCAGCGCGGCCATCTCGCCCCTGCTGATCGGCAGGTCGAACCGGTCGGCCGGATGGCACGGCGAATGGCTCGCCGCGCGCGCCATCGCCAGCAGGAAGCCAGCGACCCGGCCCTTGGCGTCGCGCCGCGCCTGCAGCTCGACCAGCGACCGCGCCTCGAACAACTCCTCCGCCGACCGCCGCAGCAGCGCCTTGGCCAGCGCTGGGAAACGGTCGATCGCCCGTTCGTAATCCTTGCGCTCGAACAGGCACAGCTGGCTGTCGGTCAGCGCGACCACGTCGTGACGCGCGACCGGCGCGAACATTTCGCCGACGAATCCGGCCGGGTGGATCAGGCTCAACACCCGCTCGGTCCCGTCCTCGCCGTGGCTGGCGATCTTCAACGCGCCGCTGACCAGCGTCGCGCACAAATCCTGGTCGTCGCCCGCCGCGAACAGCGTCTCGCCCTTCTTCAGCGTCCGGCGCCGCCCGATCCGCTCCAATTCGTCACGCTCTTCGGGACGCAGCGAAGCGCAGGCCGCCCGTTCGCGAACGGGGCAGGTGGAACATTGCAGGCGGCTGGTCATGCCTCTTCGTAACCCTGTCTTGGCCGGAATTCGGCGGCATCGCTTGCCCGTCCCGGTCGCTTCTGTCTAACCCTACGCCATGCATCATTCACCTGTCGACTTCCCCTACCTCGGCTTGCTCCTGTTCGTGGCGTCGCTGGTGGCGATGCTGACACGACGCGTTGGCATGCCTTACAGCGTGGGCCTGGTCATCGCCGGTTTCCTGCTCGCGCTGACTCCGTTGGGCGCGGATTTGCAGTTGACGCCGGAACTCATCATGCAGGTCTTTCTTCCGCCCTTGGTTTTCGAAGCCGCAATCCAGATCCGCTGGCGGCCGTTCAAACGGGAATTGCCGCTGCTCCTCGTCCTGGTGACGGTGGGGGTGGTCTTGGCGGCCGGGCTGGTGGCGGCGGGCATGCACGCATTCGCCGGATGGGGCTGGCTCGGCGCGGCATTCTTCGGCGTGCTCATCGCCGCGACCGATCCGGTTTCGGTGATTGCGGCATTCAAGGAAATGAAGGTCGACCATCGCCTTCACCTGCTGGTCGAATCCGAAAGCCTGCTCAATGACGGCGTTGCGGCGCTCGGCTTTTCGTTGCTGCTGGGCATTGCGGCCGGAGCGGAGCTTGGCGCGGGCGCGATCAGCTTCAGCCTCGTGTGGATCGCGATCGGCGGCATTCTGTGCGGCCTTGCCGTCGCCGGCTTCCTGCTGCTCATCGCCGGGCGCACCGATGACAAGCTGGTCGAGGTTAGCCTGACTATGCTCGCGGCCTATGGCAGTTTCCTGCTTGCCGAACATTTCCACATGTCCGGCGTGCTGGCGACGCTCTCAGCGGGCATCCTCGTCGGCAACTATGGGTGGATGGGTTCGATCAGCGACCGCGGACGTCCGGCGGTGTTGCACTTCTGGGACTATGCCGCCTTTCTGGCCAACAGCTTCGTCTTCATCCTGATCGGCAGCGGCGAGGCTTCGCCGACCCTTCTCGCGGCCATTCCCGTCGCCGCGATCGCGACCCTGTTGTCACTCGCCGGCCGCGCGGTGGCGGTCTATCCCCTCAGCCTCGCGTTCGGGAAAAGCGCCTTGGCCGTGCCGTGGAAGTATAAACATGTGCTGTTCTGGGGCGGGCTGCGCGGCGCGCTGGCCTTGGCGCTGGCGCTGGCTATCCCGTCCAGCGTGCCGGAACGCAGCGAGATCATCGCCGCCAGTTTCCTCGTCGTCGCCTTCTCGATTTTCGTGCAGGGCCTGACCATGCCGCTGCTGATCCGTCGCCTCGGCCTTATCCGCGACGAAGAAGACCCGGCGTGCGAAGCCCACCACGCCGCCGACGGCGCTTGAACGGAGCATATTCGATGAGCGACAAATTCCTCCGCCACAAACAGCCCTGGACCAGCGACGAAATCCAGAAACTCCACCGCCTTGCGGGCAAGGGCATGAGCCTCAAGGCGCTAAGCAAAGCCCTCACCCGGAGCGAGGAAAGCATCCAGGCGCGGGCGAAGCAGGATGGGTTGAAGGTGTCGAAGCTGCGCTAGAGCCGCCATCAATCGGTAACATAGCTGTTCCAGCGTCTTCTGCTGGCAGGATTTGCCCGAGCGGCTTTGGAGGGAAAAGATGAGCTTGATGGACAGCAACGCGGTTGATCCCAACCGCCCCAAGCGCATCGCCCTCGTGATCGCCAACCCCGCCGTATCGTCCACGACTGGCTGGCCAGTCGGATTTTGGTGGTCGGAACTCAGTCATCCCTACCATGCGTTCACCGAACGTGGGTACGAGGTCGAAATCTACTCGCCCGCCGGTGGCGCCTGCCAAGCCGACGCGATGAGCGATCCGAGAGACCCCTCAGGATATTCGGAAGCCGACATCCTCTCGATGGGGTTTCTTTCGACGCCCAAGCTTGCTGCGCTGGTCGAATCGACCCGTCCGGTCTCTGAACTCGACGTCGACCACTTCGACGCGATCGTCGTCGCTGGCGGCCAATCGCCAATGTTCTCGTTCGAACAGGCGACGGACTTGCATCGAAAATTCGTGGACTTCTACGAAGCCGGCAAAGTGGCTGCCGCCTTATGTCATGGGACCGCTGTGTTGCGTTACGCGCGGCTTTCCAACGGCGAAGCGTTGGTGAAGGGGCGGACGGTAACGGGGTTTGCGAATGTCGAAGAAGATTTCGCCGACAACGCCGTCTGGTCGATGAACCTGTTGTCGCGCGACGAACATGTCATGCCTTGGCGGATCGAGGATGAACTGAAGGCGCTCGGCGCCAACTATATTCAGGCGGGCCTGTGGCGTTCATTCGCCGTCCGCGACGGCAATCTCGTCACAGGTCAGCAAAATTTTTCGGGTGCGGAAACCGCGCGGAAAGTCATCGAAGCGCTGGGTGGCTGACATCGCGCCAGCCGTCGACCTACGGCACTAATATAGTATCCACCGCCTCTTCCGCCGTCTCTGGATAATCCAGCGTGTAATGAAGCCCGCGGCTTTCGTGGCGGCTCAGCGCGCTGCGAATGATGAGGTCGGCGACCTCGACCAGGTTGCGCAGTTCGATGAGGTCGGTCGTCACGGTGAAATTCTTGTAATAGTCGGTCACTTCCTGCCGCAGCAGGTCGATGCGGTGTTTGGCCCGTTCCAGCCGCTTGGTGGTGCGGACGATGCCGACGAAGTTCCACATGAAGCGGCGGATTTCGCCCCAGCATTGCTGGATGACGACTTCCTCGTCGCTGTCGGCGACGCGACTTTCGTCCCATGGCCGGATCGCGGGCGGCTCGGCCAGTTCGTCCCAGCACTTCAGGATGTGCCGCGCCGCGCTGTCGCCGAACACGAAACATTCCAGCAGGCTGTTGCTGGCCAGGCGATTGGCACCGTGCAGCCCCGACTGGGTTACTTCACCCGCCGCATAGAGGCCCGGCGCATCGGTCTTGCCGTCAATGTCGACCAGCACGCCGCCGCAGGTGTAATGCTGCGCGGGGACGACCGGGATCGGCTCCTTGGTGATGTCGATGCCAAGGCCAATCAGCTTTTCATAGATGTTGGGGAAATGCTCCTTCACGAAGTCGGCGGGCTTGTGGCTGATGTCGAGCCAGACATAGTCGAGGCCGTCGCGCTTGATTTCATTGTCGTTGGCCCGGGCCACGATGTCGCGCGGCGCCAACTCGGCCCGCTCGTCATAATCGGGCATATAGCGGTGGCCGGTCTTGGGGTTCTTCAATATCCCGCCTTCGCCGCGCACCGCCTCGGTGATCAAGAAATTCTTGACCTCAAGGTTGTAGAGGCAGGTCGGGTGGAACTGCATGAATTCCATGTTGCTGACCCGGCACCCCGCGCGCCACGCCATGGCGATGCCATCGCCGGTCGCCCCGCGCGGCGCGGTCGAATAAAGATAGGTGCGGCCCGCCCCGCCGGTGGCGAGGATGGTGGCCCGCGCGGTCAGCGTTTCGACCTTCCCGCTCTTGCGGTTGTAAGCATAAAGACCGTGCACCGCGCCGCTCGTTGAAAACTCCTCGGCATGGCGGCCGGTGGCGAAATCGATCGCGACATGGTCGGGCAGGACGGTGATGTTGGGCTGCTTGACCGCCGCCTTCTCCAGCGCTTCCTGCACGGCCCAGCCAGTCGCGTCGGCGACGTGGACGATGCGGCGGTGGCTATGCCCACCCTCGCGCGTAAGGTGCCAGCCTTCCCCGTCGTCGTCGATGTTGAACGGCACGCCAAGGTCGGCCAGCCGCTTGATCGCGGCAGGCGCCTCACTGACGACATGTTCGACGACCTTAAGGTTGTTGAGCCCCGCACCCGCGATCATCGTGTCGCGGACATGGTTTTCGAAACTGTCGCCGGGCTCCAGCACCGCGGCGATCCCGCCCTGCGCCCATTCGGTCGCCCCGCCGCCCAGCTCGCCTTTGGCCAGCACCGCGACCTTCTTGGTCTCGGCCAGCGTCAGCGCCGCGGTCAGCCCCGCCGCGCCCGACCCGATGATGATGACGTCGAACTGGCTCATGCGTCTTCGCGATCGCTGGTCAGCGCCAGGAACACATCTTCAAGGTCCGGATCGCGGGTTGAAACGTCGACCACCTCGATCCCGCTTTTCTGCAGCGCGCCAAGCACTTCGCCCGCATTGACCTTGTCCTTGCGGTACTGAATTTCCAGCGTCGTCGGCCCCAGCCGCTCGACCCGGTCGAAACAGGCGTTGTCGGGCATGGTCGTAAGGTCGCCCGCCACTTCGACCCGCACGACCTTGTCCTGCGCCTTGGCGATCAGCTCGCGCGTCGGTTCGTTGGCGATCAGCTGGCCATGGTTGATGATGGCGATGCGGTCGCACAGCTCTTCGGCTTCTTCGAGATAGTGGGTGGTGAGCACCACCGTCACCCCTTGGCGGTTGAGCTGGCGGACATAGTCCCACAGCTGCTGGCGCAGTTCGATGTCGACGCCGGCGGTCGGCTCGTCGAGCACCAGGATCGGCGGCGAATGGACCATCGCCTTGGCCACCAGCAGGCGTCGTTTCATGCCGCCCGACAGCGTGCGGGCATAGGCGTCGGCCTTGTCGGTCAGGCGTACTGCGGCCAGAAGTTCGTCGGTCTTCCGCTCCCCTTTGGGAATGCCATAAAGCCCCGCCTGAATTTCCAGCGCTTCTTTCGGCGTGAAAAAGGGGTCGAACAAGATTTCCTGCGGCACGATGCCGATCGCACGCTTGGCGTTGCGTGGATGCTCGTTGATGTCGAAGCCCCAGATGCGGGCGCTTCCGCCGGTCTTCATCACCAGGCCGGCCAAGATGTTGATCAGCGTCGACTTGCCCGCGCCGTTTGGGCCCAGCAGCCCGAAAATCTGCCCGCGCGGAACATCGAAGGTGACGCCGTCCAGCGCCCGCTTTCCGCCTGCATAGGTTTTCGCCAGGTCGCGGATTTCGATCGCAGCATCGCTCATGGCGATTCGCATAGCCCCGTCGGCCAATCCTTGGAAGGCGCGAAGGTAAATGAGTAATTTACCTTACTCATCATCCTCTTTTTTCCATTAACCAGGTTAAGTCGATCGCGTGGACATACGCCACGCCTCGAAGGTGCTTGCCGCCTGCTTCGCCATGTCGCTTTCCGCGGCAGGGCAGGCTGCGCCCAAGTCGGCGGTCCCCGCCGCAAAGGGGGCCGCGCAGATCGTCCGGCCGCTCACCCTGACGCGCATCGCCGACATGGACTTCGCCATGCTAGGGGTCACGACCGGCGGGACGGCGACGATCAACCCGGTCAACGGTGCGATGACGGTCAGCGGCGGCCTGGTGCAGCTAGGGGGAGTGCCGTCACCGGCGCGCTATGTCGGGGCTGCATCCAAGCAGACCGTCGTGAACATTCGCGTACCCAACCAGCCGGTTCTCATCACCCGCGTCGGCGGAACCCAGACGCTCCGCGTCAGCGCCTTCACGCTCGACGGCCAGGACAAGCGCGCGCTCGCTGCGGCGACCAGCTTCTCCTTTGCCGTGGGGGCGACGATCACCGTCCCGGCGGGGACCGTGGAAGGGCTCTATCAAGGCACGATCGACGTCACCGTCCAATATCCCTGACCGTCCAAAAGCTTAATTTGACGGGTTAATTTATCCCTCACCCGATCTCTTGAATCGCTGGTGAGTTGTCGCGGCCTATCCTGCCGTCGCGGACCGATGGGTCCCGTGTGGACAGGATTGGATTTGTCGTGACCAGATTGACGTGCCTCCTCGCGGCCGCCGCGTTCGGCCTTGCCATGCCGGCTGAAGCCGCGCCCGTCGCCCCGCCGACGCCGGCGAGCGGCAAGGCGTTGCTGCTGAAGCCGTTGACGCTGACCAAGCTCGGCGACCTGTCGTTCGGGACCATCGTCACTTCCAACCTGCCGGGCACCGTCGCCATTCCCGCCGACGGTAGCGCGTCGATCGTCACCGGCGGCGTGGCCCATGTCCCGTCGGACACGGGCAGCCGCGCGCGGTTCGCTGGGGCGGGGACGGCGGGCCAGCAGATCATCGTCGTCGCCGACAATCCGCTGACGCTCAGCAACGGGCTGGGCGATACCGTCAGCGTCCTTGCCATCACGCTGGACGGCCCGAACGTCCGCACGATCGATGCCAGCCGCGCCTTTTTCGTCAACGTCGGCGGCATCCTCTACGTCGCCGCCAACCAGCCCGAAGGCATCTACCAGGCGACCCTCAACGTCACCGCTTGGTACCTCTGACGCCAATAACAAACCATCTGCTCGGAAAGACCCTCACTGTGAAAAAGCTGATTGCGTTCGCCGCAGCGTCGCTGCTTGTCCCGGCTGCAGCCGCCGCCGCGCCGGTTGCCGCCAATCCCCCGGCCAAGGGCAAGGTGCTGCTGCTGACGCCGCTGACGCTGACCAAACTCAGCGACCTCCACTTCGGCACGATCATCACGTCGCCGACCGCCGGGACGGTGACCGTTCCGGCCGACGGCAGCGCACCGTCTGCGTCCGGCGGCGTGACGATGGTGGCGTCCGATCCGCCCGTCCTCGCCTACTTCGCCGGCGCCGGTTCGGTCGGCCAGGACGTGATTATCGCAGTCACCAATCCGGGCACGCTCAGCGACGGTCTGGGCAACACGGTGACGGTCGTGTCGCTCGATATCGAAGGGTCGACGACCAAGACGATCGACGCCAGCCATGCCTTTTTCTTCCATGTCGGCGGCACGATCCAGGTCGGCGCCGACCAGGCTGACGGCCTTTACCAGTCCAACTTCGACGTCACCGCCGACTACCAGTAAGGTTATTGGCAGTAAGCCGATTGAAGCGCGCTCGCTGCGTTGCTAGGGCGACGGACATGAGCGCGCTTCCTCCGCCCGAAACCATCCGCACCAAGCATCACCGCGTCGCCTGCGACGGCAGCGGCCAGGTCGACGCCGCGCTGGGTCACCCGCGCGTCTATTACCAGATCGACGATGAAACGGGGTTCGTCGATTGCGGCTATTGCGATCGTCGCTTCATCCTCGAGGGCGGACCGGCCGACGTCGCCGAACCGCCGCAAGCCTCGTGAGCGGCGACCCACGCAATTTCCTCTATCGCGGCGATCTCGATCCTGACGCCGCCGAGGCGCTTGCCGCCAAGCATCTTGCCGCCCACGACGACGGCGAACTTTACCTCCAATATCGCGTGTCCGAAGCGTTCGGGTTCGACGATGGCCGGCTGAAGACCGCCGATTATCATGTCGGCTCGGGCTTCGGCCTGCGCGGTGTCACGGGCGAAACGACCGCCTTCGCCCACGCCAACGAAATCAGCGCCGCCGCGATCGACCGCGCCGCCCAGACGCTGAAGCTGCTCGATCCCGCCACAGGCCCGCACGCCGCGCCGCCGCCGCGCACCAACCGTGCGATGTACGGCACCGACGATCCGCTGACGCTGATCCCCTTCGCGAAAAAGGTCGAGCTGTGCCAGACGATCGACGCCGCCGCCCGCGCCCGCGATCCGCGCGTCGCGCAGGTCAGCGTCAGCCTGTCGGGCAATTGGTCGGTGGTCGAAATCGTGCGCGCCGACGGCTTTGTCGCCACCGACGTCCGTCCCTTGGTGCGCCTCAACGTGTCGATCGTCGCCAAGCAGGGCGACCGCCGCGAAACCGGCAGTTTCGGCATCGGCGGCCGCTATCTCTACGACAGCCTGTTCGAGCCTGCGACCTGGAACCGCGCGATCGACGAGGCGCTGGCCCAGGCGCTGGTCAACCTTGAAAGCGTCGCGGCCCCGGCGGGCGAAATGCCGGTGGTGCTCGGTCCCGGCTGGTGCGGCGTGCTGCTGCACGAAGCGGTCGGCCATGGGCTGGAAGGCGATTTCAACCGCAAGGGCACATCGGCCTTTTCCGGCCGGATCGGCGAACGCGTCGCCGCGCCGGGCGTCACCGTCATCGACGAGGGCGCGATCGAAAACCGGCGCGGATCGCTCAGCATCGACGATGAAGGCACGCCCACGGGGCGCACCGTGCTGATCGAGGACGGCATCCTCAAGGGCTATATGCAGGACCGGATGAACGCCCGGCTGATGGGGATGGAGCCGACCGGCAACGGCCGACGCGAAAGCTTCGCCCATGCGCCGATGCCGCGCATGACCAACACCTTCATGCTGGGCGGCAAGGACGATCCGGCCGAGCTGATTACCCGGGTGCCCAACGGCATTTATTGCAAGAGCTTCGGCGGTGGGCAGGTCGACATCACCAGCGGCAAGTTCGTCTTCAGCTGCACCGAAGCCTACAAGATCGAAGGCGGCAAGATCGGCGCGCCGATCAAGGGCGCGACGCTGATCGGCGACGGCCCGACCGTGCTGACCCGGGTCAAGGGCATCGGCAACGACATGGCGCTCGACGAAGGCGTCGGCATTTGCGGGAAGGGCGGCCAGTCGGTCCCGGCCGGTGTCGGTCAGCCGTCGCTGCTGATCGACGGGATCACGGTCGGAGGCACGGCCTGAGCCTCGTCGAGCTGGCGCGCTTCGGGACGCGGGTCGAAGCCGACCTGGCGCGACTGGCGCTTGAGGCGGAGGGCATCGGCGCCGTGCTGATGGATACCGAAGCGAACAGCTTCTTCGGCGGCGGCGGTCTCATCGGTGTGCGGCTGATGGTCCTCGACGACGATGTCGACGAAGCGCGGAGGATCCTCGCCGAAAATTAGGTGCGGATAAGGTGCGCGACCGGCGCGAGGCTGAAGCCCGCGCTTTCGGCGCAGCGTTCCAGCTCCTCGCGCGGGGTGCCGTCCTCGCTCTTCGCGACCGCCCAGGCCAGGGTCGACCGATTGCCGGAACGGCAGAAGGCGAACAGTTTGCCGCCCGCCGCTTCCGCCTCGTTGATCGCTTCGCGCATCGCCTCCACATCGCTCGGCCCCATGCCGCGCGCGATGGGAATGTGGCGATAGGCGAGACCCGCGGCCTCAGCGGCCGCCTCGATCTCGTCGCTCGGCGGCTGGCCTTCGTCTTCGTCGTCCGGGCGGTTGTTGACGATGTGCGTCACGCCCATCGCTTTCAGGCGCTCAACGTCCTCGGCTGTAATCTGGCCGTTGACCAGCGTCCGTTCATCCAGCTGCTTCTGCATGTCCCGTCTCCATCGCCTCGGCCAGCGCCGCGAGCAGCGACTCGCCGTGCCGCTCCAGCTTGGTATCGCCGATCCCTTCGATGGCGGAAAGCTCGGAAAGGGACTTCGGTTTCATCGCGGCGACCGCGCGCAACGTCGAATCGTGGAAAATGACATAAGGCGGGACGCCCTGCTCCTTGGCCCTATCGCGGCGCCACGCCCGCAATGCCTCGAATAACGGGTCGTGCGGATACTCCTCGCCGCCCTTCCGCCGTGCCTTCGACCGCTTCGGCGGAACGGCGATGACCAGCGTCTCTTCGCCCTTCAGGACCGCTTTCGCGCCCGGCCCGAAACTGAGGCCCCCATAATCGTCGGCGCGCAGTGCGTCGCGGGCGAGCAGGCTGCGCGCCACGGGGCGGACCAGCGCCAGCTCCTCGGCGTTCATGATGCCGAACACGCTCAACCGGTCATGGCCGAACTGTCGCACCTTTTCACTGTCGTCCCCGCCCAGCACGGCGGCAAGGTGCGCGACGCCGAAGCGCATTTCGGTGCGGAAGGCGGCGCTGAGCAGCTTCTGCGCGACCGTGGTCACGTCGATCGTCGCGGGCGGGTCGAGGCAATTGTCGCAATTGCCACAGGTCGCGGGCGGTTCTTCGCCGAAGTGGCGCAGCAGGATCGCACGGCGGCACGTCGCGGCCTCGACGAAAGCGGCCAGTGCATTCAGCCGGTCGCGTTCCCCCGCACGTCGGTCGGGCTCGACCTCTGTCTCGATGCGGCGGCGGGCGCGGGCGAAATCCTCCGCGCCCCAGAACAGCCAGGCTTCGGCCGGGTCGCCGTCGCGGCCCGCGCGGCCGGTTTCCTGATAATAGGCTTCGATCGATTTGGGGATACCGGCATGCGCCACGAAGCGAACGTCGGGCTTGTCGATCCCCATGCCGAAGGCGACGGTCGCGGCCATCACCATCTCTTCGCTGTCGACGAAAGCGCGCTGATTGCGCTGGCGGACGCCGCCGTCCAGCCCGGCATGATAGGCGCGCACCTCGCGTCCGTTCGACAATTGCTCGGCCAGCTTCTCGGTACCGTTGCGGCTCGGCGCATAGACGATGCCCGGTCCGGGCTGGGCCTTCATCAGCGACTTGAGCTGGCTCGGCAGGCCGTCGCGCGGGCGGACATGGTAGCGGATGTTGGGCCGGTCGAACCCGGCGACGATGAGGCCGTCGTGCGGTATGCCAAGCTGGACGAGGATATCCTCGCGCGTCCGCCGGTCGGCGGTCGCGGTCAGCGCGAGGCGCGGCACGTCGCGGTGCTGGTCGAGCAACGGCAACAGCCCGCGATAATCGGGGCGGAAATCATGCCCCCATTCGCTGACGCAATGCGCCTCGTCGATGGCGAACAGCGCGATGTGCGCTTCCTCCATCAGCCGCGCGAAGCCCTCGGTCGTCGCCCGCTCGGGCGCGACGTAGAGCAGGTCGAGCTGCCCGTCGCGCAGCGCATCGCGGATGGCGCGGGGGTCTGCGCTTAAGGACGTCAGCGCGGCGGCGCGAATGCCGAACCCCTCAGCCGATCGCACCTGATCTTCCATCAGCGCGATCAGCGGGGAGATGACGATGCCGGTCCCGTGTCGGGCGAGTGCGCCGATCTGGTAGGTCAGCGACTTGCCCGCCCCGGTCGGCATCACCGCCAGCGTGTGGCTGCCCGCGACCGCGCGATCGACGACCTCCTCCTGCACCCCGCGAAAGGCGGAAAATCCGAAGCGGTCGTGGAGGAGTTGATGCACGCGTGACACGCCCCGCCTATCGAGTGTGCGGCCATGCGATGCAAGGGTTGCGTGGGGAGTCATCGACCTGCCAAGGGTAGGCCAATGACTGTCAGCGTAGATATGGGCACCGGCCCCAATGGCCAGCCCGTTTCAATGGACCTGGAAGAATTGCTCGCCACCCGTTTGCTCGTCCAGGGCAATTCGGGCAGCGGCAAGTCGCACCTGCTGCGCCGCCTGCTCGAAAAAAGCGCGGGCGAGGTGCAGCAGATCGTCATTGATCCCGAAGGCGACTTCGTCACGCTCGCCGACAAATATGGCCATGTCCCAGTCGAGGCCGCCGATCATAGCGAAAAGGATATCGCCCGCCTCGCGGCCCGCATCCGCGAGCATCGTGCGAGCGTAGTGCTGAGCCTCGAAGGGCTGGAGGCGGAAGGGCAGATGCGCTGCGCGGCCGCCTTCCTGATGGGGCTGTTCGATGCCCCGCGCGACCATTGGTACCCGGCGCTGGTGGTGGTCGACGAGGCCCAACTATTCGCGCCTTCGGGCGGCGGCGAAGTGGCGGAGGAAGTCCGCCGCGCATCGTTGTCGGCCATGACCAACCTGATGTGCCGTGGCCGCAAGCGTGGGCTGGCCGGTGTCATCGCCACCCAGCGGCTCGCCAAGCTGGCCAAGAATGTCGCCGCCGAAGCGTCCAACTTCCTGATGGGCCGCACCTTCCTCGACATCGACATGGCCCGCGCCGCCGACCTGCTCGGCATGGAGCGGCGCCAGGCCGAGGCCATCCGCGACCTTCCGCGCGGCACCTTCCTCGCGCTCGGCCCCGCCGTCGCGCGGCGTCCGGTGGCCGTGGCGATCGGGCCGGTGGAAACGCAGGCGCGATCGATGAGCCCCAAGCTGGTGCCATTACCCACCGCGCCCGCCGAGGATCTGCAGGGATTGCTGTTCGCCAAGTCCGACGTGCCCGAACCGGTCGCGCTTGCCGCCCCGCCGCCGCCGCGCGCATTGCCGTCCGAAGCGCTGCTCAATGCGATGGCCAGCGCCATGCCCAAGCGCGCCGAGGCGATGCCCGCCAAGTCGGACCAGGAAACCGCGACCATCGTCGCCGACGTGCTGCGCGCCATCGTCGAGGACCCGGACAGCGGTGCGCGCTCGGGATCGGTGCTGTTCCAGGATTTCACCGTGCGCTGCCGAATGGGCGGGCTTGCCAGGCCGCCGCTCGACCTCGCGGGGTTCACCCGCCGCCTGTCGATGGCGCGGGCGGGGATTTTCGACGAGGCCGACGATAGCTGGGCGTCGGCGCTGGAGGCCGCCTCGCTGCTCCCCGACGACATGCTCGGCCCCTTCCTGCTGGTCGCCCGCGCCGCGCGCGAAGGCGCGCCCTGTCCCAGCGACGAAGCCATCGCGGCGAGCTATGGCACCGCCAGCCTAGGCCGCGCCCGCCGCCTTCTCCAATATATCGAAACCCGCGAACTCATCGTGACGCGAGTGGACCTGGCGGGGAAGCGGAGTATTGCGATTCCGCGATTGGGGTGGTCGACGGCGGCGGCTTAGTTCTGATCTCTAGGGCCGGCCGCATATTTAGCGGCCGCGGCAGTTTTTACTCTGTAACCGTCGGGCGTCCGGACCAAATCTTCAACCAATGGAATACCGCCGTTTGGCATAATTGGTAGCGAGGCGGTGGCAGGCCACTGACGTTTCATGTCAGCCACTAGATTGTCCCGAAGCCGATTAGAAAGCGCTTGATCTTGGCCAAGCGAGAACGTGACCCAAACGCGCCCAATATTGTCCCGAAAATCCATGGCAGAAACGAGCGCCTCTTCATCGTTCTTGCCACGCCATATCGCTGCATTGAACGTAATCGGAGAAACCTCAGACAGGGATCTAAGTTCGTCGGCCGTAGCTGAATCGACGTGCAGACCTTCCTTCTCAGCCGCCGCCGACATTACATCAACAAAGCGCGCCTTATCGTCCGGGGTTGGCAACGGAACCTCATATGCCGCGACGGTTCTTGCCCAGTCGGGCTGCTCCGCGACCCCGCAGGCGGCTAATACGACAAACAACAAATGGAAAGGTCGGCGCATCGTTGGTTGGATTGGACATTATCGGGTGAGGGTCAATTGCAATGAGGACTGACCTCGTTGAATTACCCTTCCGCCACCTCCTCCATCTCCCGCTCCGCGGCCTGCCGCGTCCATAGGTCGGCGTAGAGCCCGCCCTTCGCCAGCAGTTCGGCGTGGGTGCCGCGTTCCGCGACCTTGCCGGCGTCGAGGACGACGATCTGGTCGGCGTCAGCGATGGTCGACAGGCGGTGGGCGATGATGATGGTGGTGCGGCCGCGCGATGCGGCGCTGAGGGTCGACTGGATCGCTTCCTCGGTGCGGCTGTCGAGCGCGGATGTGGCCTCGTCGAGGATCAGGATCGGCGGGTCCTTCAGCAGGGTGCGGGCGATGGCGACGCGCTGCTTCTCGCCGCCCGACAGCTTCAGCCCGCGCTCGCCGACCATCGAATCATAGCCGGACGGCAAGGCGGCGATGAAGCCGTCGATCGCCGCGCCCTTGGCCGCTTCCTCGACCTCCGCCTGGCCCGCGCCCTCGCGGCCATAGGCGATGTTGTAGCCGATGGTATCGTTGAACAGCACCGTATCCTGCGGTACGATGCCGATCGCCGCGCGCAGGCTCGCCTGCTTCACCGCGGCGATGTCCTGCCCGTCGATGGTGATCCGCCCCGCGGTGGGGTCGTAGAACCGGTAGAGCAGCCGCGCCAGCGTCGACTTGCCCGCGCCCGACGGCCCGACCACCGCAAGGCTGGTCCCCGCCGGCACGTCGAGCGTCACGCCCTTCAGGATGATCCGCTCGGGCTCATAACCGAATGCCACATCCTCGAACCGCACATGCCCCGCCGCGACCTGCAAGTAGGGCGCGCCCGGCGCATCGACCACCTCGGCTTCGGTGTCGGTGAGGTTGAACATCGATTCCATGTCGATCAGCCCCTGGCGGATCGAACGATAGACCCAGCCGAGCATGTCGAGCGGGCGGAACAGCTGCATCAACATGGTGTTGATGAACACCACGTCGCCCGGCGTGAACTGGCCCGTCGACCAGCCCCAGACGGTGTAGGCCATCGCGCCCAGCATCATCAGGTTGGTGATCAAGCTCTGGCCGATGTTGAGCCAGGCCAGGCTCACTTCATTCTTGACCGACGCGGCGGTGAATTTCCCGACCGCCTCGTCGTAGCGCCTGGCTTCGCGCTCCTCTGCGCCGAAATATTTGACCGTCTCGTAATTCAGCAGGCTGTCGACCGCGCGGCCGATGGCGCGGTTGTCGTCCTCGTTCATTTCGCGCTGCAGCTTGGCGCGCCATTCGGTCACCCGGCGGGTGTAGGTGATGTAGACGACCACCATCGCCAGCGTCGCCGCGACCAGCCCCGCACCGAATTTGTAGAAGAAGATGACGCAGGCGCCGACCAGCTCGATCAGCGTCGGGGCGATGTTGAAGAGGAGGAAATAGAGCATCATGTCGATGCTCTTGGTCCCGCGCTCGACGATCTTGGTCAGGCTGCCCGTCCGCCGCTCGAGGTGGAAGCGAAGGCTGAGCGAATGGACATGGCGGAACACCCGCGCCGACAAACGCCGCGCCGCATGCTGCCCGACCTTTTCGAACAGGGCGTTGCGGAGGTTGTCGGCCAGCACCCCGCCGAACCGCGCCGCGACATAGGCGGCGACCATCGTCACCGCCGCACCCCACAGCGCCCTGTCGCCGCTCATCGCATCCACCACCGCCTTGTAGGCGAAGGGCATGGCCAGCGAGATCGCCTTGCCCGCCAGCACCAGCGTCAGTGCGACGATCACCCGCGCCTTCAGCTCGCTCTCGCCCTTCGGCCACAGCAGCGGCAGGAAGCGCCACAGCACCTTGAAGCTGCCGCTCGGGCTTTCGGGACTGGCGGCAGGGGGGCTCATCGCCTCTTAGCTAGGGCGGCATCCCGAAATCCGCAACGGATGCGACGAACCGTTTGGAACCAATGCGATTTTTTGGCCGTTATCGCGGTCAGTCCAACGGGGAATGAACAATGGGTCCGGGTTTCTTCATGATCGCCATCCTGGGTTGCGCAGACGGCAGTGCCGCCTGCACGCCGGTGGCGACCATGCCGACCCGCTATGAAAGCCGCGCGGCTTGCGAAGCCGCCACGGTCGCCGCGCTTGACCAAGCCGGCGATTTCGATTTCCCGACCGTGACTGCCCAGTGCCGTCCGGCCCAGGCTCCTGCCGCCCAGCGCTCGACCGCCAAGCCGCTCCCCGCCGCCACCGCGCAAGGCTAAGCGCGGGAAATTTTCCCAAAGCTTCGGAATATTTCACCAGCCTCGGCGGGCATAAATCTGCGCGAACACTGAAATACAACGACTTTTTCAAATTGGCACGGTCCCTGCAATAGACATGGCAAGCCCGATGTCGGGCCCATGAAAAGGGAGAATGACAATGTTGGTTTCGCTCAATCCGCTTCGCCAGGTCGCCGTCAGCGCCTCGGCCGCGTTCATCGTTTCGCTGCTCTTCGTCAGCGCCGCCATCGGCCCGCTGCCGATCGCCTAACAATCGCATCTTCGTCTTCAATCGGGAGTCAAAGACATGAACGGACGTTTCGCGCTCAATCCGGCCAAGGCCAAGGTGATGGGCGTTTGCGCAGGCATCGCCGACTATTTCAACGTCGACGTCCTGCTGGTTCGCCTGGCGATGGTCGGCATCACGCTGATCACCGGTCCGGTTGCGATCCTGCTCTATATCCTGACCGGATGGCTCGCCACCGAGGACCGGTAAGTCCGGTCCCGGTGCGCCGCCGGCAGTCGGCCGGGCGGCGCGCCGGTTGAACTTCACGGCCGATCGGGCATTGTCCGCCAGTACGCTGGCCAAGGAGACAGGCCCTGCTTCTGCAATTGTTCGTCGCCACCATGATGGTGA
The DNA here is from genome assembly GCF_000585415.1 of Sphingomonas jaspsi DSM 18422. NCBI lineage: Bacteria > Pseudomonadati > Pseudomonadota > Alphaproteobacteria > Sphingomonadales > Sphingomonadaceae > Sphingomonas > Sphingomonas jaspsi. The sequence goes on from NZ_KK073876.1 coordinate 478,131, forward strand.
TCGTCACGGTCCTGATCCACGGTAGCGGTCTGTTCGGACTGTCGCGCGCCCTTAGGGTCGAAGCGAGCGAGAAGCATCGCTTCCAGATCGACCTCGTCAGCGTCCGCGGCCTGGGCTTCACGCTCTTGCTGGTGCTCAGCCTTTTCGCGCTGCACGGCATCGAAATCTGGGCCTACGGCGTTTTCTACCTCACCGTCGGCGCGCTTCCGAACATCCTCGACGCGGTCTATTTCTCAACTATTACCTACGGCACCATCGGCTATGATGACGAAGGCCTCGCGCATGGCTGGAAGATGGTCGCGGCGATCGAGGGCATCAACGGTATCATCCTGCTCGGCTGGTCCACCGCCTTTTTCGTCACCGTCGTGCAACGGATTGGCACAACGAGCCGTTGAATGCGGTCAAAGGCTGGGCGATAAGCATTGCGGTCGTCCAGGAACGAGGAGACGATGATGGAACGGCAAGGCGAAGAAGTTCATCTGGACGAGGTCGAGGCGACCGGCGGGGTCAAGCGTCAGGGCGTGCGTTACGTTCTCGGGTTTTCGCTGCTGCTCGTCGTGGTGGCCATGTCCGCCATCTGGATTTTCGGTTCGGTTTTCAAATAGCCCTGCCGGTTACCACGCTGGACAGTCGCGGCGGCGCCGACCATGAAGGACGGCAATGACGCAGCCCGCTGACCTGCCCCGGCTCAACCCGCTCGCCCGGCTGGTCTACTGGCTCATCATCCAATGGTACGATCGGACCAGCTGGACAGCCGTCGGTACGCTTCCGCCGGAACGGAAATTCGTGATCGTCGGCGCGTCGCATACCTCGAACTGGGACTTCCTGGTCTTCCTCGGGACGATCCGCGCGCTTGGCCGGCGGGTTCGATTCATCGGCAAGCACAGCCTGTTCCGCTGGCCGATGGAGGGCTTCATGCGCGGGCTTGGCGGGGTGCCTGTCAATCGCACGACCAGCAAGGACCTTGTCCGCCAAGTGGTCGACCAATTCGATCGGCACGACGACTTCGCGCTCATCGTCGCCGCCGAAGGCACGCGATCCTACACCGAAAAATGGCGCTCTGGATTTTACCAGATCGCGCTGCAGGCGGGCGTCCCGATCGTTTGCGCCGGACCCGATTACCCGACCAAGCGCGGTATCATCGGCCCGGTCATCCGGCCGACTGGCGATTATGCCCGAGATATGAAGCCCGCGTTCGACTTTTTTCGATCCCTACGGCCCAAGCACCCCGAACGGGCCGGCTTTCCGCCCGACAGCTGAACCTTGCCATTATCACGCTGCGCCTTAGGGTCTGGCACGACAGGAGAAATATGATGCGCGTTCATCGCACTGCCTTCGCTTTAACCGTCGCGATCGGCCTGGCCGGTGCCGCCATGTTCGCTGCGAGTGCCGACGCCGCGTTGCCGGTCGGGGCAAAGGCACCCGATTTCCGGACCGTGGGCGCGCTTGGCGGCAAGCCGTTCCGGCTGCACCTGGCCGACCAGCTGAAGCACGGGCCGGTGGTGCTCTATTTCTATCCCAAGGCGTTCACCAAGGGATGCACCCTGGAAGCCAAGGCCTTTGCAGATGCCATGCCCGAATTCCGCAAGGCGGGCGCCCGGGTCGTCGGCATGAGCGCCGACGACCTTGAAACGCTGAAGAAATTCTCGGTCGAACATTGTCGCAGCGTTTTCCCGGTCGCCACCGCTTCGGCTGCCACGATCAAGGATTACGACGTGGCGATGCCGATGGTGAATAACGTCACGGCGATGACCAATCGTACCAGCTATGTAATCTCGAAGAGCGGCCGGATCGTCATGGTTCATTCCGATCTCGACTGGAAAGATCATGTCGCCAAGACCCTGGCCGCGGTGCGCGCGCTCAAGGCGCAATAACCCATTTTAAGATTGTGTCGTTTGCGCAACGGCTTACCGCACAAATTCTGGTAAATGACGTTAACCGCTTCCATTAACGAAACTGGAGGCACAGCCTCGCGTTCAAACTGGCTTGGAGAGGCCACTTATGAAGTTTGCAACGCGCATGGTGGGGGTGCTGCTGGGTGTGGCGACCGCATCGATCGCCTCCGCAGAGTCCGCGTCTGTCCCAAACAACGACCCGCTTCGTCCGTTGCCGACGTCCATCCGGACTACGGCCTACGCGGCAGCGGCCCCCAATATTTTCGGTACCGCCGCACTGAATGCGGGCGTGACCATTTACGACGCCCGTTTTCGACGCGTCGCGGCCGCGGACAGGACCGACGGCCGCGTTCTCGCTCTCGCTGAAAGCCTGAAAGGCCTAAGCGCTGTCGATCAGCTTCGCACCGTCAAGGCCGAAGTCGAACGTCGTGTACGCTTCGCCACCGATCTCGACGCCATGGGCGTATTCGACCTGTGGGCCAATGCCGGCGAGACGCTGGCGCGCGGCGTCGGCGATGACGAAGATATCGCCATCGCCGAAATGCAGGTCCTGAAGGCGGCGGGCTATGACCCGGCCGATCTTTACCTCAGTATCGGTCGCCACAAGGTGCGCGGCGCCCACGTGGTGCTGGTCGCGCGGACCCCGGAGGGCTTTTACATGCTCGACCAGTCTGAGCCGACCATCGTGGCCGCATCGTCGGGCCGCGGACGGTTCGTCCCGCAACTGACCGTGGGCCAAGGCCGCAGCTGGATCCACGGCTACCGCCGCGCTTCGCTGGCCGCGCGTTAAGTTTCGGTACACCGGCTGGCAGCGTTAACGGCTGCGACCGCACGGAATTGGTCCCACTCGGAAGGCCGGTAACCGGTCCCTGCAAACGGTTCGACTCACCGGAAACGACGGATAGGTTTGCATCCGGCCTGCGTTTCTAAGCCCATGATGTACAAGCAAAAAACGACCCGCTTTGGCGCGACCGCGATAGCCGCGGTGCTTGCCCTTCAATCCACCACTGCCCTGGCGCAGGTAGCCGACCCGGCCGCGACGGTTCCTACCGTCGAACCGTCGAACGACCCGGTTGCGACCAGCCCCTCGGCCGTCGAACCTGAAACGACCGTTTCCGACACGCCAGTCCAGCCTGCGACTGAAACGGCAACTCCTGCCGTCGTCACGCCGAAGGTTGCGAGCAAGCGCCAGGTTGCAGCCAAGAACGCGCCCGCGCCGCGCGCTCGACCGGTGGCGGCCAACACACCCGCCAAGCCCGTTGAAGCACCGGTCGCGGTGGCCGTCCCAACCCCGCCGACGGCGGCGCCTGCGGAACAGCAGCAGGCTGCTCCCGTGGTGGTCCCGACGGCCGATCAGGCCGCGAATTCTGACCTTCCTCTGATTGCGGGTGGGGCCGGCGCGGCAGCACTTGCGTTGCTGGGGACGGGCCTGCTCGTCACCCGCCGCCGTCGTCGAGACAACGTTTTGGCTGAAGAAGCGATGGCGGTCGCCCAAGCGCCAGAGCCGGTGGTTGACCGTGAGCCGGTACCGGAGCGCTCGGCTTTTGCCTGGGGCAAGCCTGCCGCTGCGAGCGCAGTCGCGACCTCTGCGCAGCCCTTGCCGCGTGGATTCGATACGTCGCGTTTCGGTCGCCACGTTCAGGCGGCCTATCGCGGTCCGACCCCTGACAACCCGTCGCTGTCGCTGAAGAAGCGCATCAAGCGCGCGTCCTTTTTCGATCTGCGGGAGAGGCAGGCCGCGGCCGCCCGGGGCAGTGGGCCGATCGGCATAAACCCCGCGCTTGTGCCCGCCTAAAACCTCCACCCCATGCCTTGGCGGTGTATGACCAAGGTGGCGCCGTCGTCCGCACAAGCGGGCGGCGGCGTCGTTCATTGACCACGCCGCGCGCATCGCGCAGCATTGCGAGATGGACCCGCGCTTCGGCAGCTTTAGGGAATTCTGGCCGCATTACCTGCGCGAACATTCGCGTCCGGCAACCCGCGCGCTCCATTACGTCGGCACGACATTGGTCGCGTTGCTGGCGGTGATGCTGGTGTGGAGCGGGAACTGGCGCTGGCTGGCCGCGATGCCGGTCGCCGGATATGCCTTTGCATGGGCCGCACATTTCGCGATCGAACGGAACCGGCCGGCGACCTTCACTTATCCGCTGTGGTCGCTGCTGGCGGATTTCCGTATGTGGGCACTGGCGCTGACGGGCCGGCTCGGCCCGGAACTCGACCGGGCAGGCGTCGCGGTCACGGCGACAAGGAAGGATCGATGATGGTTCGCAATATGCTTCTGCCGTTGGCCGGGTGCCTGTCGATCATGGGTTGTTCGTCATCGGAGCCTGCACCGCAAGTGCAAGCGAACAACGCCACCGAGGTGGAGGCCGCCAATGTCGTCGACAACGAGGTCAACCAGCTCGCGCCGCCCGCGAGCGACGAAGGCATCGATGCTAAGGTCGCGGGCACCGACTTCAATGCCGTTGCCGACATTCCGTGCGGCATCGACGGCAAGCTCGACGACAATTGCAGTGCGGGGGTGAAGCGCGACCGTGCCGCGGGCGGGACAAGCTTCGTCGAAGTCACCAAGCCCGACAAGAGCAAGCGCGTGCTGTTCTTCCAGGGGACCGCGGCAAGTGGCGCCGACAGCAGCCAGGCCGACGGCTCGGCGAGCTACCGCTTCCTGTGGCATCGCGAAGGCGACTGGACCGTGATCAAATATGGTCCTGAGCGCTATCGCGTTCCGGACGCATTGGTCGTGGGCAGCTAAGCCCGGCGCAGGCGGCGGAACAGCCGGGCGATCAGGCCGGGCTTGGGTTCCGCAGTTGCTTCGGACGGCTCGGCGATCTCCGTAACTGCTTGGGCAGGCGGCGCAGCGACGACCGGCTCGCCTTCGTCCACCACCACGCGCTTTCTTAACGAACTGCCGCTGTCGCTGCTGCCCGGCGAATAAAGGTCGGCGAGCGGGTCGTGCTTGGGCTCCCATTTCTTCATGGTCAGCGTCGCGACCGGCGCGATGTCGGCTGCGGGCTGCGCATTGAGGGGAGCCTCGCCTTCACGCATCAGGCTGGCGAAATCGGTGTGGAGGCCGAAGGTGCCGGCGACCAGGCGGGCGCCTTCGGGGAGGCCATGTGCGTCGGCTGCGCGCTCGAGCGCCTGAAGGAAGCGCAGCGCGCGTACCCATGTGCCAAGCACATATTCGCAATAGCCGCCCGGCGCCCGGCCCTCGACCCCGTCGCGCCCGTCACGCAGGTAGTAGCGGTGCTTGGACTGGATGAGGGCCGTGTTGAGCGCGGCGAGGCCGGTGAGGACGGAATAGAATTCGACGTCTTCTTCTTCGCCGGCGAAGGCGGGATTGTCCGACAGGCATTCGGCCAGCAAGGCGTCGCGGCTGGCGCTGCTGAAGGCGAAGCTGTCATCCGAATAAAGCGCGATGACCAGCGTCGGCTCATGCTCGTCGGTGCCGTCGAAGACCAGGTCGGGCTCGTTTGTGAGGCCGACCGTGATCGCTGTGATCGCCGGGCCCTCATGCTCGGCGAGGATTGGCATGAGGTCTTCCCATCCTTCGAGCGCCACGTCATCGGCCGACGCGATCTTGGCGAGCTTGGCGATACGGCCTTCGAACGGTGCCAGCGCCTCCGCAATCATACGATCGGCGGCGTCGAGGCGGGCGGCGACGATGTGACCGCGCAATCGATCGACCCATTGCCGCTCACCTTCTTCGGTGAGGAAGGTCAGCTGGAGCGGGTGCGGCGTTGCCGGCTCGCAATAGCTGCGCACGCCTTCGGTGCGCGAATCCGGAATATGCACGAAGGCCGGATGGTTCATGCCTGGTCCTCTCCTTCGACCGGGGGTCCAGGCCGGTCGTTTGTCCGGGACTTAAAGGAAAGGGGTTAAGGCTTGATGGACGATGCCTGTTAGACGCTCGCCGCCTCCCGCGCGGGCAGGGCGCACATCTGGTCGTAGCCGAGGACGTGGGCGGCGCGGCCGAAGCCGATCCATCCTGCCGCGCAGTAGGTGAGGTCGACGATTTCGGCATCGCTGAGCTGCGACTTCAGTTCCGCCCACAGCGCGTCGTCGCGGGCGAGGCCTTGCGGATCGAGGCTCATCGCCTGGACGTAGCGAACCGCGATCCGCTCCCGATCGTCGAGGCCGGACAGGTCGCCTTCGAGCACCGCGCGGTAAAAGCCCTCGTCGGGCACCGTTCCCTTGATGCCTTCGTCCTTGCCGATCCCGAGCAAGACGCTGTGGTCGGCGGTACGGAAGGCGCGGCAGACGGTGCAGCCGTTGATCGCGGCGATGGCGATGCGCGCGGCCTCGAACAGGCGCATCGGCAGGATCGAATGACGGTAGGTGGCGACCGAAAAGGCGCCGGCCGCGCCGATCAGTTCCGGGGCGTAGGCGTCGGCCAGGTTGGGCATGGCGGTGCCCGGCGGCACATCAAGGGCGACTCGCATCGGCGCTTCTCCTCAAGGGACGGAGGTAGCGTAGGCCAGCAGGTCCCGGCGCGCCAGAGCGCCTAGGCCAGCCGCCTGCGATTGGCGCGGACCCGCTTGCCGTAGACGCTGACTGCCTTGCGGGCAGCGGCTTCCGGGGTTTTGACGCGGCCGGAAGCGATCGCGCCGGCGAGTTCATAGCCTGCCTCGACCTTCTCCCCAACCATCCGCTGCGCTTCCCGCGTCGCGGCGGGGCCGCCGTGCATCAGGCGCAAAGTGCGCAAGCCGATGACCATGGCGGCGTCGGCCATCATGAAGCCGGTCTGCATCCACAGGCGGGTCCAGCGAGCGGTGTCGGCGGTGCTTAGGGTAGGGGTGCGGGTCATGGCGTGGTCCTTCAACAAGGCGACGCGAACGTCCGCGCAGGGGATCAACGTGCTGCACCGCAACAAAGGTCCACTCGTCGCCCGGAACTTCTCATTGTGAAGTGGTTCGGCGGAAAGCGAATTGGGGTCGCCGATGCCCAAGGCTGACGCGCCTTCCTTGTTCGGCTGCTTCAGCCGCGCTGGTAGGCGGCGAGGATCGCGGTGACGAGGCCGGGGAAGCGCGCCTCCACTTCGGCGCAGCGGGAAGAGTTGCGCATGTCCACGCCGACCCGTTCGGACCGGATCAGCCCCGCGTCGCGAAGGATCTTGAAATGCTGCGACAGCGACGATTTGGGGATCACCCGCTCGCCCGTATCGGCCAGCGCCGAACAGCGCTGGACGCAGTCCACGCCCGCAATCCCGGCGAACAGGCGCGCCCTTTCGGGATCCGCCAGCGCGTGCAGAATCGCCTCGGGCCGGAAGTCGTCGGGGGAAGGGTGAACGAGGGGTCGCATGACATTTTTTCAGATAGTCGCCCTTGAAGGGCGGTTCAATAGTTCCATATTTCCGAACTATCGGACCAAGCATGCCATGGTGGCGTCGCGGCCCGCCACGAAAAAGGAATGAAGTCATGGCCAAGCTCAACGGAAAAGTCGCGCTGGTAACCGGTGCGTCGAAGGGTATCGGCGCTGGAATCGCCAAAGCGCTGGGCGCCGAAGGGGCATCGGTGGTCGTCAATTACGCGTCGAGCAAAGACGGCGCCGAAGTGGTCGTCGACGCCATCAATGCGGCAGGCGGCAAGGCTATCGCGGTCCAAGGTAATGTCGCCGACGAAGCGGAGGCTAAAGGCCTGGTCGACGCCGCGATTGCCGAATTCGGCCGGCTGGACGTGCTGGTCAACAACAGCGGCGTCTACGCCTTCGGCGCGATCGAGGACGTCAGCGTCGACGAATACCGCCGCCAGTTCGACACCAACGTGCTCGGGCCGCTGCTGGTCACCAAGGCCGCCAGCCCGCACCTGAAGGAGGGCGCCAGCGTGATCAACATTTCGTCGGTCGTGACCAGCGCACTGATGCCGGAATCGGCGATCTACACCGGCACCAAGGGCGCGCTTGACGCGATTACGGGCGTGCTGGCCAACGAGCTGGGTGCGCGCAAAATTCGCGTCAACGCGATCCTGCCCGGCATGGTCGAAACTGAAGGCACCAAGGACGCCGGCATCACCGCGTCCGACATGGCGACCGGCATCGTCGCCCAGACCCCGCTCGGCCGCCTGGGCCAGCCCGACGACATCGCCAAGGTCGCGGTGTTCCTGGCCAGCGACGACGCCCAGTGGCTGACGGGCGAAAAGCTTTTCGCCAGCGGCGGCCTGCGCTAGCAGGCACGTCCGACGCGCGCGCATCCTGCCAACCACCCCTCGGGGTGCGCGCTCGTCACTGCTGGTCGAGGATCAAGCCCGAAACGCGACTCCAGAAGACCGGCCGAACCTGCCGATCCTAGTCCCTATCATGGGTCGCGGATAGCAAGCCTAGCCCTTACCGGTTCGCCCCCGCGACTTTTCACAGTTTTCACGGTCGTGAGCGAGGCCGGGCGGGGTCGTGCCGACGGCCTGCCTATTCTCCAAACTTCAATCCTGTTCGCGGCCTCCCGACCCGAAGTATAGCTCCCGCCCGCCTTCGTTATAGGCGCGGCTCATCTCGGTAATTCCGATTATCCGCCGCAGCGTTGCCACGCGCCAGTCCTGCCATCCATGGGCCAGTCGTCGCGGCGCCACCGGAACTGGTTTGGCCCTTCGAACATCGCCCACCACGTCACTGGCTTGCCGCTTTCCGTGAGGCGATCTTCATTTTCGATCTTCATGAAAATCCGGTCGGCCTTGGTCTTGATCACGTCGTAGGTGGCACGAAAATCCTTCACGCCGCGCTCGGTGAGTTCGACGCGGCGACGGTCGGCGCTGACGCGAAACTGCTGCGCAATGTCGCAGCTTTGGACCACCTCGCCGGTATCGGTGTTCATGATTTGCCAATAGCGCAGAGGGCCCGGCGGCGCATCCGGAGAGACCCAACGCGACCAACGCCGTGATCGAAGTCCGGATCATTGTACCTCCTCTTCGCCGAGATAGAGGCGGTCGCCTTTGGCTTTGTATAGCTCGCTCATTTCCTGCATCCCCGCCTCGGCAACCTCCGGCGCTAGCTTCTCCGCCTCAGTCTGAGCATTTTGCTTCGCCGCGAAGTCTCTGACCTCTTGGGTGATCTTCATCGAGCAGAACTTCGGCCCGCACATCGAGCAGAAGTGAGCCGTCTTCGCGCCTTCCGCCGGAAGCGTCTGGTCGTGATATTGCTCGGCGGTGTCGGGATCGAGCGACAGGTTGAACTGGTCGCGCCAGCGGAACTCGAAGCGGGCGCGGCTGAGCGCGTCGTCGCGCAGCTTCGCCGCCGGGTGGCCCTTGGCGAGGTCGGCGGCGTGGGCGGCGAGCTTGTAGGTCACCACGCCGACCTTGACGTCGTCGCGGTCGGGGAGGCCGAGATGCTCCTTGGGCGTGACGTAGCAAAGCATCGCGGTGCCGTACCAACCGATCATCGCGGCACCGATGCCGCTGGTGATATGGTCGTAGCCGGGCGCGATGTCGGTGGTGAGCGGCCCGAGCGTGTAGAAGGGCGCTTCGCCGCACGCCTCGAGCTGCTTGTCCATATTCTCCTTGATCTTGTGCATCGGCACATGGCCGGGGCCTTCGATCATCACCTGTACGTCCTGGTCCCAGGCGCGCTTGGTGAGCTCGCCCAGCGTGTAGAGCTCGGCGAACTGGGCTTCGTCATTAGCGTCGGCGATGGAGCCGGGGCGCAGACCATCGCCGAGCGAATAGGCGATGTCATAGGCCTTCATGATCTCGGTGATCTCGTCGAAGCGTTCGTAGAGGAACGATTCCTTGTGATGGGCGAGGCACCATTTGGCCATGATCGAGCCGCCGCGGCTGACGATGCCGGTGACGCGGCTGGCGGTCAGCGGGACGTAGGGGAGGCGCACGCCGGCGTGAATGGTGAAATAGTCGACGCCCTGCTCGGCCTGTTCGATCAGCGTGTCGCGGAAGATTTCCCAGGTGAGGTCCTCGGCGATGCCGCCGACCTTCTCCAGCGCCTGGTAGATGGGGACGGTGCCGATCGGCACGGGCGAGTTGCGCAGGATCCATTCGCGGGTGTCGTGGATGTTGCGGCCAGTCGACAGGTCCATGACCGTGTCGGCGCCCCAGCGGATCGACCAGACCATCTTGTCGACTTCGGCCGCGACGTCGCTGGCGACCGCGCTGTTGCCGATGTTGGCGTTGATCTTGACCAGGAAGTTGCGGCCGATCGCCATCGGTTCGGATTCGGGGTGGTTGATGTTGTTGGGGATGATGGCGCGGCCGCGGGCGACCTCGTCACGGACGAATTCGGGGGTGATTTCGTCGGGGATGGAGGCACCCCAGCTATGGCCGTCGGGGGCGGTGCGGCCGACCTTGGCGATATGCTGGGCGTTGGCGCGGGCGAGGTTTTCGCGGATCGCGACATATTCCATTTCGGGGGTGACGATGCCCTTGCGGGCGTAGTGCATCTGGCTGACATTCATGCCCGGCTTGGCGCGCAGGACGCGGCGGCGGACGTTGGGGAAGGGCTGGACGCCGCCCGAACGGTCGGGGCCGAGCTGGCCGTTGTCCTCGGGTCGAACTTCGCGCTGGGCGACCTCCTCAACATCGCCGCGGCCGCGGATCCAGTCGCGGCGCAGCTCGGGCAGGCCGGCCATGATGTCGATGCGCAGCGCAGGGTCGGTGTAGGGGCCGCTGGTGTCGTAGACGTGCAAGGGAGGCTCGCCGCACGAGGGCTCAAGGTCGATGGCGCGCATCGCGACCTTCACGCCGTCACGGCCTTCGACGAGGACTTTGCGGCTGCCGCGGATCGGGCCGGTGGTGACTTTAAGTTCGGTACGGGCGGGGACGTCAGCCATCTTTTACTCCATGTCGTGGAGGGATGGCGGAACGACCGTCATCCGCTCCCTACGCCCGCATCAACGGGATCAGGTTCGACGGGTCGCAGTCTCGAACTGCCTCTCAGCCGCTTCGATTGCCCGCCGTCGAAGAATCTCGGGCGGGGCGGCTCCCCGGGGATGAACGCTCTTTAAGGCCGCTTGGCGCGGCGCGCAACGTCGGCGGTCAGCGGCCGATCGACGGCGACTGCTGGGCCTTGGGGCGCGAGGCGGCCTGCTGTTCGGCGACGCTGAGCGTCCCGTCCTTGTTGGCGTCGAGCCGGTCGAAATTGGACAGGGTCGGGGCGCGGAATTCGTCCTTCGAAATGGCGCCGTCCTTGTTCTTGTCGAATTCGTCGAGGAACGGCTTCGAATTGGCTTCGGGCATCGCCGGCAGCTTGGCCTGGGCGTTGAATTCGGCCTTGCTGATCGATCCGTTGCCGTCGGTATCGACCCGGGCGAAGGCGGCGTCGCGCTGCGCCGCCATTTCGTCGAGCTGCGCCTTTGCGGTGCGGATCAGGCGGGCCTTGATCTCCGCATCGTCGGCCTTGCCGTCGTGGTTGGCGTCGAGATCGGCGTAGTCGGCGTCGAGCTCCGCGGTCAATTCGGCCTTGGCGACGGGCTTGGGCTGGTCGGCTTCGGGCGCGGCCTGCGCCAGCGCGGCGGTGGAAGCGAAAAGCAGGGTCAGGGCAGTGATCGGTCGAAGCATGAAAGATGTCCCCGAAATGGGTGTGGTCCAAGTGGGCGCGCTTGTCGCGCCGCGCAGCATGTTGCGCAAGCGGGATTGCAAGAGGATGAACGAAAGGCGGCGGATCGGGTCGATCCGCCGCCTTCCAGCTTGTCAGAAATCGACTAGCGCTTGGCCGGGCGGGCCGCGGCGCGTTCCTGTACGCTCAGCTTGCCGTCCTTGTTGGCGTCGAGCTTGTCGAAGTCGGCGAGCGGTCCCGCGCGAAATTCCTGCAGCGTAATCGCCTGGTCCTTGTTGCTGTCCATGCGTGCCAGAACCTTGCCGGCATCCGGCTTGGGCGCCGCAGGGACAGGCGCGGCAGCATTGAATTCGGCCAGGCTGAGCTGACCGTCATGGTTGGTGTCGAGCTTCTTGAATGCAGCCTCCCGGCGCGCATTGACGACGGTAACGCGCTGCGCTGCCATCCTCGATTCCGCTGCTTCGATCTCCAGCTTGCTGAGCTGGCCGTCCTTGTTCGTGTCCATGGCAACAAAGCGGGCGTCGATGGCGCTCAGAAAATCGGACTTCGTCATCGGCTGCACGGCCGGTTTTACCGTCGCGGCTGGCGCCTTGTCTGCGGTTGGGGCGGCACTGGCGGCAAAGGCCGCGATCGTCAGGGCAAAAATACTCATCTTGCGACGTCCTCCATTAGGTCGTTGGCCGGGAAGCTAGCCTCACAAATGCGCGAGCGAAAGCCCCTGCGCGGCAGGCGAATAAGTTTCTTAATTGATATGGATCATATTTTTTTGCTTCTTCGTATTGTCATAAAGCCATGTCAGGCATAGGGTGCTGAGTAGGAATTGCCGTCGTTTGGGCGGGATGTTCTGTGTTTGCGCGCTTCAGCTGCCGGGCTTCGAGCGTCGCAAGAGCATCCTTTTCGAGGGCGATTTTTGTGTTCCAAACGCCATCGGCCGGTGGCGAAACAGGGGTGATTGATATGACGAATAACACCACGTCGCGGGTAGCTTTGTTTGCCGGCGTATCCCTTGCCGTCTTCGCATGCCCGGCAGTAGCCGCAGCGGCGACCGTACCGGGACAAGGCAGCCTGGAGATCGCTCCGGACGTCTTCGACATCATCACCATCGGTAACCTGCAGCATGGCGTAACCAACAGCGGCTCGGGCACCGTCACCTCGACCGTCGCCTCCGACAACACCGGCAAATATCTGCAGCTCGGGATTGCTACCGGCGCCACCCCCGCCGGCAACGTCGAGCTCGGCATCGTCCATCCGGCGGCCGCGACCGGCACCGACAGCGCGTCCATCGTCGCTTATGCGACGGCCATCGGCGGCGGTGCCGAGGTCGCAAACGCGGCCATTTCCGGCCCGGCCGTCAACCAGTTCGGGTCCGGCGCCGGATCGGGCGAGATGGCAGTCGCCAACGGCGGCAGCCTCAATATCCAGGCGGGCGCGGCCGCGCTCGGCTCCACGGCAAACGCTAACGCCTCGGTCGGTACCGGCATCGGACAGACGCTCAGCATGGGCAAGGATGCAGTTGCGCTGATCGCCAATGCCGGTGGCGGCACGCTGGAAATCCAGGCGGACGCATTCGCCGAGGGCACCAACGCCAACGCCAACGCCAACCTGGGCGCCGGACTTTTGCAGGACGTGACGAGCGCAAACGGCACTGCTGGCGCGCGCGTCACCAATAATGGGGACTTGAGCATTGCCGCTGCGGCGACTGCCTTCGCATCCGGCGGTACGGCCAGCGCCAATGTCGGCCAGGGTATCGCCCAAGCGGCGTCGGGCCTGGGCGCGAACGTTGAATTGAACAATGGCGGCGATCTCGAAATCAGCGCCGCAGCACTGGTCAGCGCGTTCACGGCCGATGCAAACGCCACGATCGGCGTTGGCGTCAGTCAGGCCGCTGTAGCCAATTCGGGCACGGCAAGCGCCGCCATCGGCAACGACGGATCGCTGTCGGTCCTCGCCGATGCTTCGGCCGAGGGCGTATTCGCCAATGCCAATGCGACGGTCGACACGGCTTATCATCAGGCGGCGACCGGGACGAACGTCGACGTCAGCCTCACCAACAGCGGCACGATGGTCGGCGGCGCCATTGCGAATGCATCCGCATCTGCCTCGGCCTCGGCGAACGCCACGCTTGGTGTGGGCGTATATCAGGAAGGCCTCGGGCAAACGGTCAATCTTGGCATCCAGAATGACGGCCTGATGAATGTCGGCGCGTCGGCAAATGCGACGGCGCTGGGCGTCGCCAATGCCGGTGCGTTCGCTTCGGTCGGATTCGCCCAAGTGGCGAGTGGCAGCGACGTTACGTTGGACCTCACCAACAATGGGCTGATGAGCGCGGGCGTCGTTGCAGACGCAAATGGCGCGAGTGCGAACGCTCAGGCCTTGATGCTCGCCGGCTATTATCAATCCGCTTCGGCGGGGGCGACGGCGGACCTTAGCATCAACAACGACGGGTCGATGCGTGCCGGCGCGTCGGCAGAGGCTAGCGGTGATGTCGCTAGCGCCCAAGCGGGCATGCAATATGGCGTCTTCCAACAGGCGGGCGCGAGTGGCACGGCGAACGCGGCAATCAACAACAGCAGCGAAATCAGCGTTGGCGTTGGTGCTCACGCAGTCGGCGTCACATCGGCCAACGCGCAGGCCAACATGCTGGCGGGCATCGTTCAGGTTGCTTCGGCGGCCAGCGTCGCATCGGCCAACATTTCGAACAGCGGCACGATGAGCGTCGTCGCAGGCGCGCAGGCGACCGCCAGCGGCCTCGCAAATGCCTCGGCCGGAATGCAGGTCGGCGTCTATCAGTCGGCGACTGCAGGAAGCTCCGCCAGTGCGTCGTTGGTTAACAGTGGGCCGCTGACGGTTGCCGCAGAAGCGTCGGCCAACTCCGCCAGCAGCGCCAATGCCAGTGCCGGCATCCAGGCCGGCATCGCCCAGCTGGTGTCGGGCGGCACAACCGCTAACGCCGATATCACCAATTCCGGCGACATCGAGGTTAGTGCGGACGCCGAGGCGACCGGTGCCAATGCTGCGGCCCAGGCCGGCATCGGTGTCGGGATCGTCCAAGACGTCGCGAGTGGCGGGAACGGCAGCGCCAACTTAGCCAATAGCGGGTCGATTACCATCGCGGCGGACGCCGGTGCCCAGGTCGCTGCGACCGCCGTTGCCACCGCGCAGATCAGCGCGGGTATCTCGCAGTCGGTTGCCGCCTCGGGCGATGCCCTGGCCGACCTGACCAACGACGGCGCGATCTTCATCAACGTCAACGCCGATGCATTCGCGACAGTTGCGGCCTCGGCCAATGCGGCCCTTGGGGTCGGCATCGCGCAGACCGCCTCGGCGAGTGGCGATGCAACGGCGTCGATTCTCAATAACGACCAGATCGCGATGAGCGTGAATGCCGTTGCCACTGACGCGGCGGCGAACGCGGCTGCCGGTTACGCCATCAGCCAGTCGGCGGTAGCGAGCGGTGCGGCGGTTGCCAGCTACGCGCAGGGCAGCAGTGGCACCTTATCGCTGGATGTCGCGGCGACGGCCTCGGGCGTTGCGGCGACGGCCAACGCGGTCGCTTCGGGTCTCGTCAACCAGTTCGCCAGCGGCTCCGCCGCGTCGGCGCTGGTCGACAATGACGGTTCCATGGACCTTACCATTTCGGCGGTCGCTAACGGCTCAACCGTGGCGGACGCGGTTGCGAGCATGACCAGCCAGGCCGGCATCTTCCAGTCGGCGATAGCCAATGGGACGAGCCAAGATGCATCTGTGGCAGTCGTCAACGGCGGCACCATCAACATGGCAGCGAATGCCGACGCCATCGCCACCAACGGCGGAGCGCAGGCCTATGCCTCGGTCTACAGCGGCATCGAACAGAATGTGTCTGCGGCTGACGGCAATGCGACGGCCTCGGTAGACAATAGCGGCACGCTGAACATTTCGGGTATCGCCAATGCATCGGGCCAGTTCGCGCAGGCCACGGGTTATGGCTACGGCATCTACCAGTCGGCGACGGCGGGTGGCGGCTTCGATGCGACGGCATCGATCAACAACAGCGGCACCTACAATGTTGTGGCGGCGGCCAATGCCACCGCGACGTCGGGCCTCGCCGATGCGTCGGCCAACGCCTTCGACGTAGCGGTGCAAAGCGCTAACGCGACCAGCGGCGGCGACGCCTCGGTCATTTTCGCCAACACCGGCGATGTGACCTTGAACGCCAACGCGCATGCCTCCGGCTCCAACGCGGTTGCGTCGGCCTTCGTTGGGGCCCTGGTCGACCAGAGCGCCGCCGCCAACAGCGGAACGGATCCGAGCGGCCACGCGTCGGCCAGTTTCACCAATGGCACGGCCGGTGCGATCAACGTCGGCGCGACGGCGGTTGCCATCGGCACCAACGCCGGGGCCGATGCGCTCGCCAGTGCCGACACGATGGTGTCGCAGGACGTGACGTCGGATAGCGGCTCGGCCAACGCGTCGATCCAGAACGACGGCTCGCTGGACATCGCCCTGAGCGCGACCGCGCTCGCTTCGACCACGGCGACAGCGAGTGCGCTGTTCAACCCGACGTCGAATGCGGTGATCTACCAGAATGCATCGGGTGCGACGTCGGCTTCGGTCAGCCTCGCCAATGCGGGCGACCTTTCGCTGACGGCCGACGCCTCGGCCCAGGCCGGTACGCTGGCCAACGCCCTCGCTAGCATCCAGTCGGCGATCGCGCAGAATGCCAGCGCGTCGGGAACCGCTTCGGTCTCGCTCGACAATGGCGGATCGCTCGACATTACCGGTACGGCCAAGGCTTCGGCTGCGACGGCCAATGCCACGGTCAACCTCGATAGTTCGATCGACCAGAATGCCGTGTCGACTTCGGCTGCGGCTTCGGTGTCGCTCACCAGCGGCGGCGACATGACGATCGGTGGACAGGCGATGGCCCAAGGCACGATCGCCAATGCCACCCTGAACAACAACGCTGCGATCAACCAGCAGGCAGTCGGCCTGGCCGGTGCCGACGTGACGTTGACCAACGGCGGCAACATGCTGATCGGTGGCGCCGCGGTGGCGATGGGTTCGACCGCTAACGCCAACGCGGCGGTGAACAACGTCCTGAACCAGGTCGCTACGGCGATCGGCGGCTCTGCCAGCGCGTCGGTCGGCCTTAGCAACGGCGGTACGATCGACATGGTCGCGCTGGCAATTGCGGAAGGTTCAAGTGCCAACGCCAATGCGAACCTTATCAACGGCATCAACCAGACGGCCAACGGCGGCAACGGCGCGACGGCGTCGCTGACCAACGATGGCGAGCTGAGCATCGCCGCCATCGCCGATGCGACCGGCGGCGACGTCGGGGCCAATGCCAACCTCGTCAATGCCATCCGCCAGAGCGCTTCGGCGCCGACGGGCACGGTTTCGGCGTCGCTTGACAGCAGTGGGTCGCTCGACCTGACGGCCGGCGCGCTCGCCATCGGTGGCACTGCGCAGGCGAATGCCAACAACATCAACGCCATCAACCAGCAAGCCGGTGTCGGCACCGGACTGGCCGAAGTTGGCTTCAGCAACGGCGGCGAGCTGAACATTCTCGCCCTCGCGACGGCGGTCGCGGACACCGGCGCGGCGAATGCAGCGGCGGCAGCCATCAATGCCGTCAGCCTCAACGCCGGCGCGACCAGCGGAACGGCGTCGGTCGCCTTTGCCAACAGCGGGACGGCAACGATCTTCGCCGATGCGGTGGCTTATGCCGGCTCGACGGGCACGCAGGCCAATGCCAATGCGCAGCTGGTCAACGGCATCGCCGGAGCGGCGGACGTGACTTCCGGCCTCGCGACCGTGGCCTTCGACAATAGCGGATCGCTGGCTATCGGCGCCTCGGCTTCGGCAACTGCCAGTGGGCCGGCTGTGGCGAACGCGCAGGCGGTCAACGGCGTGACATTGAACGCCAGTGCGAACAGCGGCACGGCCGTTGTCGATGTGACCAACAGCGGTGAGTTCAGTTTCGAAGCCACTGCGGTCGCGCTCGGCACGGCAGCTGCCAATGCTGGCGCTGTTGCGGTGAACGGTCTCGTCATGTCGGCTGGTGTTACCACCGGTGCAGCGACGGCGTCCCTGTCGAACAGCGGAAGCATGGCCAACGACGCGCACGCGTTTGCGGCGGGCAGCGCGGCCAATGCCAACGCACAGAACGTCAACGCCTACGTCCAGTCGGCGAGCGCGGATGTCGGAACGGCGACCGCCAACGTCACGAACAGCGGTTCGCTGAGCGCGAGCGCGCAAGCGACGGCCAATGCGTCGAATGCCGCCAACGCGCAGGCCATTCTGTTCGGCGGACTGAACCAAGCCGCTGGCGTCACCAGCGGAACGGCCAGTGCGGCGATCGACAACGGCGGCTCGATGGCTTTCAACGCGAGCGCGCAGGCTGCGGGGTCGGGAGCGAACGCCCTGGCCGCGCTGGTCAACGCCGTGAACCAGTCGGCCTCGGCCGGCACCGGCCTCGCGAGCGGATCCATCGACAACAGCGGATCAATCGACCTGGCCGCGGTTGCCTTGGCGACCGGCACGGTGTCGGCACAAGCGATCGCACAGCTGTCCGGAGGCGTTCGCCAGACTGTCAGCGTCACCTCCGGCACAGCTGAAGGTGCGATCAACAATAGCGGGACCATCAGTGGTGTCGCCCATGCCGCGGCATCGGACGCCCTGGCGGTGGCCGTTCTGGCCAACGGTCTCTTCCAGACCGTCAACGCAGTAACCGGCTTGGCCAGCGGTTCGCTGACCAACAGCGGCACGATCGGGTTCACGGCCAGCGCTACGGCGACGGGCGCAAATGCTACGGCGATTGCGCAAAACGTCTTCGGTGTTGTGCAAAATGTGGCCGTGACGTCGGGAACGGCGACCGGCCTGCTCGACAACAGCGGATCGCTTGACGTTGCGGCGACCGCCGCGGCCAGCGCCACCAGCGGCAACGCCAATGCCAATGCCCAAGTGGTCAATGCCGTGGTGCAGAATGTGACGGCCACGACCGGCGAAGCAGGCGGATCGCTGACGAACAGCGGGGCAATCAGCGTCGCGGCCAATGCCAATGCAACGGCGACGGCCAACGCCAATGCCGGGGCGCTGCTGGCCGGCGCCTTGACGCAGAACGTGTCGGTGACCAGCGGCACGGCAGTTGCCACGTTGACGAACAGCGGTTCGGTCGATGTTTCGGTCTCGGCCGCGGCATCGGGAACGGCTGCAAACGCCAATGCCAATCTGTCGAACGGCGTCATCCAGAATGCCTCGGTCGGGACCGGAATCGCATCCGGCTTGTTCGACAACAGCGGGGACATCAGCATCGGTGCCAACGCGTCGGCGGTCGGAACGCTGGGTGCTGGGGCGGCCGTAAACGCGGTCGACCTGGTCGCTCAGAACGTCTCGGTTGGGGTCGGCACCGCCGCCGCCACGATGACGAACAGCGGCTCGATCGACGTTGGCCTGTCGGCCAGCGCATTTGCGGCCAACGCCAATGCGCAAGTGGTCGGAACCGACATCGTTGCCCAGAATGTTTCCGCGTCGACGGGAAGCGCCTTCGCCTCGCTCGTCAACAGCGGCGACATTGCGGTGAATGCGACGGCCAGCGCGCTGGCGAGCAGCGCCGCGACGGCAGCGGTGACCATCAACAATCCGCTTGGTCAATCGGTGTCGGGCTCGGCGTTCGCTTCGGGCGTGCTCGACAACAGCGGCTCGCTGGCGGTTGCCGCCAACGCTACGGCAGCAGGTTCGATTGCCGACGCCAATGCGGTAATCAACAATGGTATCGTCCAGAATGTGACGGCGACAGCGGGCAATGCCTTCGCCTCACTGACCAACAGCGGCACTGTCGACTTGTTCGCGGGTGCCTCGGCCTCGGCCACGGTCGGCAATGCCAATGCCGTTGCCTCGGCTAACGGCGGCATCGGGCAATATATCAATGCCACCGGCGCCGCGACGGGCGTGCTGGAAAACAGTGGTTCGTTGTCGGTCGTCGCCAGTGCCACGGCGGCGGCGGCAGGCTTCGCAAATGCCTTCGCCACGGCAGGCGGCAGCGCCTTGTCGCAAACGGCCAACGCTGCGACGGTGGACCTCACCTGGACCAACAGTGGCTCCGTAACGGCCTCGGCTAACGCGTCGGCGGTTGGCGGTACGGGCGCGAACGCCTCCGCTCAGGCCTATGGTGGCTTCCAAGGCTTGAACGGTTCGGCTTCGCAGGTCGGGTCTATGACCAACAGCGGCTCGCTGAATGTCGCGGCAGCGGCATTCGCTTCGGCGCCCAGTGGTGCTGATGCACGGGCCGACGCCACCGGCCTTGGGCAAAACATCAACGGTTCCGCGAGCGGTACGGTGTCGTTCGTGAACAGCGGCACGGTGGCCGTCAATGCCAGCGCAACCGCGTCTGGCACCGGCGCCAACGCCAACGCAGAGGCGCTCGGTTATTATCTGAACAACAACTCGCCGGCAGCGCTGATCGACATCACCAATAGCGGGTCGATGGATATCAACGCGGTTGCCGCTGCAACGGGTAGCTCGGGTAATGCCGTAGCCAATGCTCGTGGCTTCGAACTCGAATCGTTCGGCAGCGCGCCGTTTACCGGCACGATGACCAACTCGGGCGACATCAACGTCGTCGCCCAGGCCACCGGCGGATCGAGCAGCAGCGCGAATGCGACAGGCATCCTGATCGGCGCATCGGCGATCAACATGGATGTTGTGAACAGCGGCACGCTGAACGTCGACGCGATCACCGGTAACGGCGGCGACGCCAGCGCGATCGGTTTCACCGCACTGACCTACGGTGCGGCAACCGGCACGACCCCGCTGACTTTCACCAATGACGGCGGAACCATCCGTGTTCGGGAAAGCGTCGACGGTGGCGCGACCTGGACCCGCGGCATGGCGATCGACGTCACCGGCGCGCCGAACCCGGCGATCATCAATCTGCTGGGTGACGGCTCGATCTACGGCAACATCGACATTCGCGATGGCGACGTGATCAATGTGGCCGGGGGTGAAACGTCGTTCAGCGGCATCATCAATCCGGAATGCATGCCGCCGGTGCTGGACGGTGCGTCGAGCAGCTGTGGTCAGGGCACGCTGAACATCCTGTCGGGCGGTACGCTGTACATGCGCGACGGCACCAGCGATCCGGCCAACATGTATGACGGTCCGTCCTACGCCTTCGTCGATACGTTCAACATGAATGCCGGCGGCACACTGGCGGTCGAGTTGAGCCCGACCGGTACCGGGACCCAGGCGGTCGGAACCTATCCGCAGATCTTCGCCGACACGGCGAACCTTGCGGGGACGATCGACATCCGCCTGAACAACCCGAACGGCCTGTTTGCCAACAATTACTTCTACGACAACGTCATCGACGCCAACACGCGGAACGGCACCTTCAGCCAGTGCCTGCTCAATGGCGGGGCAAGCTTCGCCCTGCTCGGCGTGAACTGCGTCTATGACTCGCTTGCGAACGTCGACATCAACATCAACCGCGTTGCCTTCAATGCGGTCGATGGTCTGACGCCGAACCAGCTGGCGGTCGCGACGGGCATCGAAAATGTCTACAGCCCGACCCTGACCGGACCGTTCTCGAACGTGTTGGCGCAACTGTTCACGCTTGACGAACCGACTTACGTCAATGCGCTCGACCAGCTGAGCGGGGTCGAATATCCGAATTACCTGCATGCGGTGCGGAACAATGTGTTCGTCACCAACAGCTTCGTGTCGGATCAGCTGGACTGCGCAATCGACGTTCGCGGGGTCGACGCCTGCCGGACCCCGGAATACCGCGGGCGCTTCTGGGTCTTGGGCGATTACAACTGGGCGAAGGTCGATACCAATGCCTACGCGATCGGTTACAAGACAAAGAACTGGAACGTTTTGTTCGGTGCCGACTATCGCTGGGGCAACTTCTCGCTCGGCGCCTTTGCAGGCTACCGTTCGGTCAAGGCCGACTTCCCGGATGCGACCATCGGCAGCAAGATCAAAGGCACCGGCTGGCAGGTTGGCCTGGACAGCACATTCGACGTGGGTGACTTCTACATCCGAGCGCTGGGCAGCTATTCGAAGCTCAATGGCGACAGCTATCGCGACATCGAATTCGGCACTTTCAGCGCTCACGCCGAAGGCAAGCCCGACGTCAATGTCGTTTCCTTCTACGGTGAAGCGGGTGTCCGTCTCGGACTGACGCCGAACAGCTGGTTCACGCCGTATGCGGCCGTCGACTACACCTCGATGAAGCTCAAGGGCTTCACCGAAACCGGTGGCAATGGTGCCGGTCTGCAGTTCGACACGCAGAAGGAGACCCAGGTTTCCGGTCTGATCGGGCTGAAGTGGACCGGAAAATGGGGTGGAATCATCCCCGAAGCCAAGGTCGCCTACCGCTACGACTTCAGCGGGGAGGATCTCGGGGTCGACGCCCGCTTTGCCGACGCGCCGCTTGGCAGCGACTTCCGCAAGGAAGAAAGTCGCAAGAAGGGGTCGTTCATCGCGGGTCTGAGCTTGGCGGGAACGCTCGGCTCAAACGTGACCGGCCGGATCGGCTATCAGGGTCGCTTCAACGACGAGGTCAAGGATCATGCGCTCTACGGATCGCTGACCCTGCACTTCGGCAGGGTGGCTGCGGCTGCGCCGCCGCCGCCGCCGCCGCCCCCGCCGCCCCCGCCGCCTGCGACGCAGACCTGCGCGGACGGATCGGTGATCCTGGCAACGGACAGCTGTCCGCCGCCGCCGCCCCCGCCGCCGCCGCCGCCGCCGCCGCCCGAACCGGAGCGCGGCTAAGCGAGGCGCCGTCAAACGGTGGGGCAGGATGTCTCCCGCCCCACCCGCCGACGGGGCAGAACATTGCGAAAAGACAAGAAGAGGGGCCAAAATCCCTCTTCTTTCTTTATCTGCTTGTGATTTTCTGGAAGCATGGGTGCCATGAGCGAAACAACCACCATTTCCAACGTCCCGACCGGCGCCAATGGCCGCAACGGCACTGTCGACGAAGCCATCGCCAAGGCGCAGCAAGGCCGGGTTTCAGTCAGTCCTTCAAAAGCCATCGAAATGGCGACAAAATTGTTCAGCGTGGGCAATTTCGCACAGGCTGAGAAAGTCTGCCGACAGGTTCTGTCCGCGCGGCCCAACAATGCCGACGCGCACAACATCCTGGCAGTGGCGCTCAATGCCCAAGGCAACTCTCAAGAGGCGATCGCCAGCCTACGCCGAGCCATCAAATTTGCTCCTCAGGCACCGAACGTGCACGCCAACCTGGGTGAAATCCATCGCCGGCGCGGACAGAAGCGGGAGGCGGTGCAGGCGTTCAAGGATGCGCTGAAGCTGGATCCGGGCAATGCCCAGGCGCATAACAACCTCGGCATCATCGCTTACGAGGAAGGCCGTTTCAAAGACGCTGCCGACCATTATCGCAAGGCCCTGCAACAACGGCCGAACATGGCCGAAGCGCTCAACAATCTGGGTAACGCGTTGCGAATGACGGGCGAAATGGAAGGCGCCATGAGCGCCTATCAGGACGCGCTGACGCACCGCGAAATCTATCCCGAAGCCTATAACAATCTTGGCACGCTGCTGCAGGCCGACCGCCAGTTCGACGAGGCCGAGCACGCTTTGCGCAAAGCCATCCAGCAGTCGCCGCAATATGTCGAGGCGCACAACAATCTGGCTACGCTCTATGCGTCGCAGCAAAGGGACACCGATGCGCTGCGGATTCTGGGCGACGCGCTGAAATTCGCCCCCACAAACGCCGCGACACTGCTGTTGACGTCCAAAATCCAGCTCCGGCGCGCCAACCTGCCTGCAGCGGAACAGGCCGCACGACTTGCGCTGAAGACCGAGCCTTCCAACGCGGAAGCGCTAACCGTCCTTGGGCAAATCCTTCATGAAACCGATCGATACGAGGAAGCGATCTCAGTGCTTGAGAAAGCACTGGAGCATGCTCCCGACAGTCCCGAGGCGCGAAACTTTTACGGCGTCGCGCTCAAGTCAGTCGGTCGGCTCGACGAAGCGCGGCAGGAGATTCTGAAGGCGCTGGCAAAGAATGATCACATCTATGGCGCTTATGCCAATCTCAACGATTTGGTCGACTTCGCCAAGGAAGACGAGCTGTTCGGCAAGATGGACACCATCTTCGCCAAGGCGAAGAACCGCGAAGCGCCTGCACTTCTGCCGCTGCATTTTGCCTATGGGAAGGCGCTCGACGACCGTGGCGAGCATGAGCGGGCGCTCGAGCATTATATCACCGGCGGCAAGATGAAGCGCGCTACCTTGAAGTATGACGAAGCGGAAACGAACGCATTCTTCGATGGTATCCGGGAATGCTTTCCGAAGGAGATGTTCGAAGATCGCCCGATCGCCGGTTTCTCGGACGAACGCCCGGTGTTCATCATCGGCATGCCGCGTTCGGGCTCGACCCTGGTAGAGCAGATCATCTCGGCGCATCCGGACATCTATGGTGCCGGCGAGGTCAAATATCTCAGCATGTCGCTAGGAAAGTTGCGCGACCGTTTTCCGTCCCTTCCTCGCTACCCGCAGATGGTCAAGAAGATGGGGCCTGCCCAGTTCGAAATTTTCGGCAAGTCATACGTTTCGATGCTCCAGCAGGGTGCCGGCGATTCGAAGAGAATTACGGACAAGTTGCTGACCAACTACTTCTTCGCCGGCCTGATCAATCTCGTCTTTCCGAAGGCGCGCTTCATTCATACGCTGCGCAACCCGGTCGACACCTGTCTCAGCGGGTTCACCAAGCTGTTCAAGGACGACATGCCCCACAGCTATGAGCTTGGTGAGCTTGGGCGTTATTACGGCAAGTATCGCGAGCTGATGGCGCATTGGGAGCAGGTGCTTCCAGCGGGTGTTCTGCACACCGTGCGCTATGAAGAGGTGGTTGCCGACACCGAGAAGGAAGCTAGGGCGCTGATCGACTTCCTAGGCCTTGAATGGAACGACGCCTGCCTCGAGTTTCACAAGTCCAAGCGGCCGGTGAAAACCGCCAGCGTCGCCCAGGTGCGAAGGCCAATCTATACCTCGGCCGTCGAGCGGTGGAAGAAATATGGCCCCGGCCTGCAGCCGCTGGTCGATGCCATCGTCGCCACCGTCCCGGAAGAAGCCGAGCGGCTTAAGGACACAGCACCGGCCAAACCTGCCAAGAAACCATCAGCCAAGACCGCGACAGCAAAGGCGCCGGCAAAGCCCAATGGTCCAGCGAAGGCCGCCGCCAAGGCCAAAGAGTGATCGATGTCAGCGCTATGGTGTGCCGCCGGTCGGCGGCGCACCATATTTGCGAATCAGGGTTATCTGGTTAGAGCGCCCAAGACATGAAAAGTCTCACCCACCTCGAGAGGCTGGAAGCCGAGAGCATCCACATCATCCGCGAAACGGTCGCGGAGGCGGCCAAGCCGGTGATGCTTTATTCGATCGGCAAGGACAGCGCGGTGTTGCTGCACCTGGCGAAGAAGGCCTTCTATCCCGCGCCTCTGCCCTTCCCGCTGCTGCATGTCGATACGACGTGGAAGTTTCGCGACATGTACGCGATGCGCGACCGGGTTGCGGCGGAAGAGGGCATCGAGCTGCTGGTCCACCGTAACCCGGAAGCGATCGAGCTGGGGATCAATCCGTTCGACCATGGGCCGGTCCACACCGACATGTGGAAGACGCAGGGGCTGAAGCAGGCGCTCGACCATCATGGCTTCGACGCGGCGTTCGGCGGCGCCCGACGCGACGAGGAAAAGAGCCGCGCCAAGGAGCGCATCTTTTCCTTCCGCACCGCCAGCCACCGCTGGGACCCCAAGCGCCAACGACCCGAGCTGTGGAGCCTTTACAATGTCCGCAAAAAGGCGGGCGAATCCATGCGCGTCTTCCCGATCAGCAACTGGACCGAGCTCGACATCTGGCAATACATCATGGCCGAGAAGATCGACATCGTGCCGCTCTACCTCGCCGCGCCGCGACGGGTGGTGGAACGCGACGGCCTGTTGCTGATGGTCGACGACGAACGCTTCCGCCTCGAGCCCGGCGAGGAAGTGACGACGCGCTCGGTGCGGTTTCGCACGCTGGGCTGCTACCCGCTGTCGGGCGCGGTCGAGAGCGAGGCCGACACGATCGAGAAGGTGGTGCAGGAAATGCTGCTGACCACGACCAGCGAACGGCAGGGCCGGATCATCGACCGCGACGCCGGCGACGGGTCGATGGAGAAGAAAAAGGTGGAGGGCTATTTCTAGATGAGCCTGGCCATCGACAGCGAACGCGACCTCATCGCGACCGACATCGCCGCCTATCTCGAGCGGCAGAAGAACAAGGAGCTGCTGCGCTTCATCACCTGCGGCAGCGTCGACGACGGCAAGTCGACGCTGATCGGCCGCCTGCTGTTCGACAGCAAGCAGATCTTCGAAGACCAGATGGCGGCGCTGGAAAGCGACAGCAGGAAGGTCGGAACGCAGGGGCAGAACATCGATTTCGCGCTGCTGGTCGACGGGCTGTCGGCGGAGCGCGAGCAGGGCATCACCATCGACGTCGCTTATCGCTTCTTCGCGACCGACAAGCGCAAATTCATCGTCGCCGACACGCCGGGGCATGAGCAATATACGCGCAACATGGTCACCGGCGCGTCGACCGCCGAGCTGGCGGTGCTGCTGGTCGATGCGAGGAAGGGCATCCTCGAACAGACGCGGCGCCATTCGATCCTGGGCAATCTGGTCGGCATCCGCCGCTTCGTGCTGGCGGTGAACAAGATGGACCTGGTCGATTATGACCGCGACGTGTTCGACGCCATCTGCGCCGACTATCGCGCGTTTGCCGACCGGATCGGTATCGCCGAATGGATCGCGATCCCGGTGTCGGGACTGGCCGGCGACAATATCGCCAACCGCGGCGAGGCGACCGGCTGGTATGACGGGCCGACGCTGATCGAGCATCTGGAAACGGTTCCGATCGACAGTGCGGCGGACGAGGCCAAGGCGTTCCGCATGCCGGTGCAATGGGTCAACCGCCCCAATCTCGACTTCCGCGGCTATGCCGGGCAGATCGCCAGCGGCACTGTGCGTGCCGGCGACGAAATCCGTGTACTGCCGTCGGGACGGACGACGCGCATCGATCGCATCGTCACCATGGGCGGCGACCTTGAAGAGGCGGTCGCCGGGCAGTCGGTAACGCTTACCTTCGCCGACGAGGTCGACTGTTCACGCGGCGATGTGATCGCCGCCGCCAAGGATCCGCCCCACGCCGCGGATCAGTTCGAAGCAACTATCGTGTGGATGGCCGAGGACGACTTGATCCCGGGTCGCGGCTATTGGCTGAAGCTGGGAACGCAGACGGTGACCGCGACGGTCGCCCAGCCCAAGCACCAGCTCAACGTCAACACGCTCGACGAACTGGCGGCGGATACGCTGGGGCTCAACGCCATCGGTGTCGCCGAAGTCACCACCGACCGCGACCTGGTGTTCGAACCCTATGCCGTCGATGGCGGCGCGCCCAATCGCGCGCTTGGCGGCTTCATCCTAATCGACAAGCTCACCAATGCGACGGTCGCGGCGGGGATGCTGCACTTCGCGCTGCGTCGGGCCGAGAATATCCATCGCCAGGCGCTCGACGTCAGCCGCGAAACCCACGCCGCGCTGAAGGGGCAGAAGCCCGCGGTGCTGTGGTTCACGGGCCTCAGTGGCGCGGGCAAGTCGACCATCGCCAACCTCGTCGAAAAGAAGCTGGCGGCCAAGGGGCGGCACACCTTCCTGCTCGACGGCGACAATGTCCGCCACGGGCTCAACAAGGATCTGGGCTTCACCGAGGCCGACCGGATCGAGAATATTCGCCGCGTCGGCGAAGTGGCGCGGCTGATGGCCGATGCGGGGTTGATCGTGCTGACCGCCTTCATCTCACCGTTCCGCGCGGAGCGCGACATGGTGCGGCGGATGATGCCCGAGGGCGAATTCATCGAGGTGTTCGTCGATACGCCGTTGGCCGAGGCCGAGGCGCGCGACGTGAAGGGCCTGTATGCCAAGGCGCGCGCGGGCGAGTTGCCCAACTTCACCGGCATCGACAGCCCCTATGAAGCGCCGGAAAACGCCGAGATTCGCATCGACACGACGGCGATGAGCGCCGAGCAGGCCGCCGACGCGATCGTCAAGGCGCTCGACCATCGAATTGGATAGGTTTGCAACCAAGTGTCGTGGCGGCCGTTACGGGACGGTTATGATCAAGCACTTCATTGCCGCCGCCGCCGGCCTGACCGCCGCTGTCGCCCATGCCGAAGACACGCCCAAGGACGATTTGCGCATCCGCGTCGGGCTTGGTGCCAGGGTCCAGCCATCCTTCATCGGCAGCGACAAGCGCGAAGTCGCGCCGCTGTGGGACATCGACGTGGCCCGCGGCGACAAGCTGTTCCAGTTCGAGGCGCCGGACGACAAGTTCGCGGTGCCGGTTTACAACAAAAACAGTTTTTCCTTTGGCCCGACCGCCAACATCGAATGGAAGCGCAAGGCGAAGGACGTCGGCGTGGCCGTCGACAATGTCCCGACCACGTTCGAAGCGGGTGTCTATGCGCAGTATCAGCCGCTGGAATCGATCCGGCTGCGCGCCGACCTGCGCAAGGGCATCGGCGGTCACCAAGGGATCGTCGGTGGCATCAGCCTCGACAAGATCTGGCGCGACGGCGACAAATATGTCTTTTCGGTCGGCCCGCGGCTGAGTTTTTCGGACGGCCGTTACCAGCGGGCCTATTTCGGGGTCGACAATGGCGCTGCGCTCGCCTCGGGCCTTCCCGTCTACCGTCCGGGCGGCGGGGTGCACGGCGTCGGGATGGCGAGCGGGCTGACTTACCAGTTCAACCCCCGCTTCGGGATGTTCGGCTTTGCCAAATATGAACGGCTGGTCGGTGATGCCGCCAAATCGCCGATCGTCCGCGAATATGGATCTCGCACGCAGCTGTCGGCCGGGCTGGGCCTGACCTACACCTTCAACGTCAAGCGCTAGGCGAAGCGGCCGCGGTTGGCCGACCCGGCCGGGGCAGTTATCGCCTCAGTCGCCGCTTCCGGGCTCCGGCGAGAAATATTTGTCGTACTTGCCTTCCTCGCCTTTGTGCTCGTCGGCGTCCGCGGGGCTGTCTTTCTTGCGGGTGAGGTTGGGCCATTGGGCTGAGAAGGTCGAGTTGAGCTCAAGCCACTGCTCAAGGCCGTTTTCGGTATCGGGCAGGATCGCTTCGGCCGGGCATTCGGGTTCGCACACGCCGCAATCGATGCATTCGTTGGGGTTGATGACGAGCATATTTTCGCCCTCGTAGAAGCAGTCGACCGGACAGACTTCGACGCAGTCCATATATTTGCAGCGGATACAGGCGTCGGTGACGACATAAGTCATGGCGGTCAGTGCTCCCTCTTCTTAACCCTGTCGCTAAATCGGCGAAAATCCGGCGTCAATCGGCTGGCGCTTGTTGCGAGACGTTTGCAGCGAGCTCCTCGTAATGAAGACGGGCTTCAGCGGCTGGACCGCGGCGCGCCGGAAGCGCGGTCACGCGAATGACGCGGACATGGCCGTGGAGCGGCAGGGTGACGGTCGATCCGGTCCTTATTTCCTCGCTGCACTTAACGACATGGCGCCCGTCGATGCGGACGCGGCCGGTGTCGATCAGTGCCTGCGCCTGGGTGCGGCTTTTCAACAGGCGAACGAAGAACAGGTAGCGGTCGAGCCGCATCACTTGCGCTTGAGGTGGGCCAGCGCGGCGAAGGCGTTGCCGGCCTTGGGCGGGCGGGTTTCGTGGCGGTGCGGACGGCGATGGCCGCGCCAGGTCCATGCCTCGCCCTTTGGCACGAAGCCGACTTCGGCCATCAGCTTGCGCATCGCTTCGTCGTCGAGGCCGAGGCTGGTGGCGAGCGCGTGGTCGATGGGGTCGTCGCCATTCGACTGGCGCACATGGTGGGCGTGGGTCGCCAGCCGGTCGGCAAGGTCGATCCTGAGCCAGGTCGCGCCGAAGCGGCGGAAGGCCAGACTTGCGCCACGCGGATCGGCGCTGCCGTCGAGCGTCGCGGCGGAGGGATGGGGCAGCGTGGGCAGTTTCTGGCCCGAACGCACCGCGAGCAGCGCCGCACGCCACTGCTGCGCGCCGGGTTTCAACAGCGACTGGACGTAAACGTCGAGCGCGCCGAGCCGAACGCGCAGGCGATGCAGCGCATGGCGGTCGTCCTTGTCGAGCATCCCGACCTGCTGGGCGATGGCGCGACGTGGCAGCAAGCCGCCGGCATCGACCATCATCGCCGCCAGCGCGCGCACGCCGGGGCGCGCCTCGCGGTCGGTGGCGGACTGGGCGAGCGCACGCAGGGCCGGGAGGTGGCGTTCGACCTGCGCGTCGACCCACCGTTCGAGCCGGGCGCGCAGCTTAGCGCGGCGGTCGGCCGACAGGCGGTCGAGCGGGCGCGTGGTGCGCACCGCGGGTTCCATCAGCGAGCGGCCGGGAGCGAGGCGAGCGAGGACGTAACCGTCCCAGGCAATGCCGAGCGCGTCGCCGTCGTCGACCAGGTGGAAGGCGGTGTCCGAGGCATCGCACAGTTCGCGCGCACGGCGGTCTAGCTCGTCGCCGAGGCGCCGTTCGGCGGCGGCGAGCAACAGCCGCTTGTCGGCGTGACGCGCCCCTGGATCGACCTTGAAATCGAAGCCGTTCAAATAGCCGATCGGTTCGGGGCCGACGCTGACCTCGCCATCGGCGGCGACGGTGACCGGCAGCGCGTCCGCGCCGCGCGCGCCGATGTCGCGGACCAGCACGGCGGTGCGGCGGTCGACGAAGCGCTGGGTCAGTTTTTCGTGGAGCGCGTCGCTCAGGCGGCCCTCGACCGCCTTGGTCCGCGCGGCCCATTTGGCGGGTTCGGCCAGCCAGTCGGCGCGCTGGGCGATATAGGCCCAGCTGCGAATGCCGGCGAGCCGGTCGGCGAGGGCCTCGATATCGCCGCTGACATTGTCCAATCGCGCGACTTCCGACGCGAACCATTCGTGCGGGATGTGCCCGCCTTCGCAGACATAGCCGTAGAGGCGGCGAACCATGCGGGCATGGTGCATCGGGCCGACCTTGCGGAAGTCGGGCAGGCCGCAAACCGCCCACAGCCGCCGCGCCTTGACGCCTCGCGCAGAGGCGATCGAATGATCCTCGGCGATGAGTTTCAGCACCGCGAGGTCGATGGCGAGCGGTGCCGAGCGCAGCAGCGGTTCGTCGCTCTTCTCTTCCAAGCTCGCGATGAGGCTGCGGACGTCAGAGAAGTCGAGGTCGGCGCTGCGCCAGTAGAGGAAATCGAGCGGGCGGAAGCGATGCTCCTCGATCGCATTGATTTCCTCGTCGCTGAACTGCGGACCATTGTCGCCGCCGAGGCCAAGCGTGCCGAACGTGCCGTCGCGCTGGTGACGCCCGGCGCGGCCCGCGATCTGCGCCATTTCGGAAATGGTGAGCCGCCGGTCGCGGTGGCCGTCGAACTTTTCGAGGCCGGCGAAGGCGACGTGGCTGACGTCCATGTTGAGGCCCATGCCGATGGCGTCGGTGGCGACGAGGTAATCCACCTCGCCGCGCTGGAACATGGCGACCTGGGCATTGCGCGTGGCGGGCGACAGGGCGCCCATGACGACCGCCGCGCCGCCCTTGAACCGGCGCAGCATTTCGGCGAGCGCATAGACCTGCTCGGCGCTGAAGGCGACGACGGCGGAGCGCGGCGGCAGGCGGCTGAGCTTGGTCGACCCGGCGTAGCGCAGCGTCGAAAAGCGCGGGCGGCTGACGATCTCGGCTTCGGGCAGCAGCTTGCGGATCAGCGGCTTCAGCGTGTCGGAGCCGAGGATCAGCGTTTCTTCCCGCCCCCGCGCGCGGAGCATGCGGTCGGTGAAGACATGGCCGCGTTCGGGGTCGATGCCCAGTTGCGCCTCGTCGATCGCGGCGAAGGCGAAGTCGCGGTCCTTATCGTCGGGATGTTCGGCCCAGCCCTTGACCGGCATCGATTCCGCCGTGGTCAGGAAATAGCGCGCGCCCGGCGGCACGATCCGTTCCTCGCCGGTGATCAGTGCGACGTTCCGCTCGCCCTTGATGGCGACGACGCGGTCGTACACCTCGCGCGCCAGCAGGCGCAGCGGGAAGCCGATGACGCCGCTCGAATGGGCGCACATCCGCTCGATCGCCAAGTGGGTCTTGCCGGTGTTGGTGGGCCCAAGGATGGCCCGGACAATGCCGTCGTGGTCGGCGGGCATGATGGCCAATGTGACACGATGGCGCGCGAGTTCAAGGCCGATCGGTCGCTTTCAGACCTTCTTAACCATGATGTTGGACAAGTGGGGCAAGGAGACCACAGGCAAGTGCACCCCCTCGACCAACTTGGCAGCTTCGGCGGCGGCGCAGGCGTTGCCGCGCGACCCTTCGGCCAGTTGCGCGCGGGCGAGCGGCAGGCGGCGACGTTCGGCCGAGCCAAGCAGCCGTTCAGCCTGGTCGTCGACCTTAACGAAGACATGTTCAGCCGCACCTGGTGGCGCGGCTTCGGTACGCTTACGGCAATCGTCGTCGCGCTGGCGCTGACCGCGCCGATCGGCTGGGAACCGCTGCCGTCGACCAATCCCGAAAAGATCAGCGTCGAAGAGGCCGAGCAGTTTCGCGACCTGGCGATCTCGCCCGCTGCCGACGGGGCGCGGATGGGCGGGCAGATGACGGCCAATTCCCACGTCGAGCCGGTGGCGGTCGCACCCGAGCGGGCGCGGCTCGAACTGTTCGCACGGCTGGGTGAGGGCGACAGCCTGGACCGGCTGCTGGTGCGCAACGGCGCGACCTACGTCGATGCTGCCACGGCGTCGCGGCTGGTCGCGGGGGCCGGCGGCCAAATTGCGCCGGGGACCAGCATCGCCATCGTGCTGGGACGGCGCGGGGCGGACGGCAAGCGGCCGCTTGAAAAGGTGCGAATGCGCGCCGGGCTCGACAAGGTCGCCACGGTGGCGGCGGGCGCGGCGGGACTGGCGCTGCAGATCGAATCGATCGCGGTCGACCGCACGCCGGTGCGCGTGCGCGGCCGGGCGGGCGACGGACTTTACTGGGCGTTGCGCGCGTCGGGGGTCGAGCCGGCGGCCGCGGCAGAATATCTGCGCGCGCTCGCCGGGCAGGTCGATGTCGGCACGATCGCGCCGTCCGACCACTTCGACCTAATTTTCGCCAACCGCAGGGCAGCGACCGGTGAAAGCCAGGCAGGTCCCTTGCTCTACGCCGCGCTCGAACGTGCGGGCCAGAAGCCGGTGCGGATGATGAAGTGGCAGGTCGGCGGACGGATCGATTGGGTGGATGCCGACGGCGGCGGGCAGCAGGTCGCGGCCTTCGCCTGGCCAGTCAACGCCCGCATCACGTCGGGCTTCGGCATGCGCTATCACCCGATCCTGCACTTTGCGCGCATGCACAAGGGAATCGATTTCGGTGCGGCCTGGGGCACACCGATCGTGGCCGCGGCGGACGGGCGCGTGACGCTGGCGGGGTGGGCCGGGGGCTATGGCCGCCAGGTGCGCATCGCCCACGGCGGCGATCTTGCCACCAGCTACAGCCATATGAGCCGGCTGGTGGTCGAGCCGGGCGCCTTCGTGCACCAGGGCCAGCTGATCGGCTATTCGGGCTCCAGCGGCCTGTCGACCGGCCCGCACCTTCACTATGAGGTGTATCGCGGCGGGGTGGCGGTGAATCCGATGGGGGTGAAGTTCGCAAGCCGGTCAGCGCTTGAGGGAGCGAACCTCGGCGCGTTCAAGGCGCGCCTGGCAGAGCTGATGGCGATCGGCGGCAAGAGCCGTTCCTAAAGCGGTCCCTTAAAACACCCCCTTTTCTTTCAGATCGAATTTGCGAAGATGATGGCTCGCCATGCCCTTGCCGGAGGGTTGTGGCGAAGGGCCGCGGGGGACTTCGTGGCGGTCAGCATGGGGGATTGAAATGCCGAATTCCGGCAAGGCGACGTTCGTCGACTATTACGACGTGCTGCAGGTCAATCCGCAGTGCGATGCGAAGATGCTCGAATCGGCCTATCACTATCTCGCCAAACTATATCACCCCGATCATTCGGGGACGGTCGACACGACCATGTTCAACGAGGTTACCGAGGCCTATCGCTTGCTTCGCGATCCCGAACGGCGGGCCGAATATGACATTCTTCACGCGCAGTACCGGCCCCAGGCCGACACGCGGTATCCGACCAGCGCGCAGTTCGACGTCGACGAACAGGCGGCACTGGACGACGCCGACGATCATGCCCGCATCCTGACTTACCTCTACACCAAGCGGCGCGAGGATGCGCAGAACCCGGGGGTGGTCGGTTTCTACCTCCAGGAAGCGCTGCAATGTTCGGACGAGATATTCGAGTTCCACAAATGGTATCTCAAGGAAAAGGGGTACATCGTCACGACCGAGCAGGGCATGCTGGCGATCACCATCAAGGGCGTCGACCATGTGATCGAAATGTCGCGGGCGGCGAAGGATGAGAAACTGCTGATCGAAAAGGAGGCCCTGCGCCGCCGTTCATAGGGACGGAGTTGTGATGTTAGCGTTCGTTCTATGACCTCCAGCAGACGTGATCGCTTCAATAAGCTTTACGAGTTGGCGTTGAGGATTCGGGAGTGCGGCGAGCCAGGCCTTTGGTTGCCCAAAATTCAAGCGCTTGCGGTGCGCGGGCACGCGGATGCCATGACGGACCTAGCGGACCGGTATTCCGGCGACAGCCGCCTCGGACCGGCTTCGAACAATTGCAGCCCCGCAGGCCTGTACCGGCGCGCTTACCGAAAGGGGTCTGACCGCGCAGCCGGCAACCTCGCGATTAGCTGTTTCAATCGCCGCGACCTCAAGGGCTACCGGTACTGGCTTCGCAAAGCGGGACGGGCTGGAGACATGGAACGTCAGAAGGAGTCTCGGCGCTTTGAAACCCGCTTATGGCATGGCCGCGCCCACGACATCGGTCGCGGGCGGCCAAAGGCTAAGCGCGATTCAATCGGGTAGCTAAGAGCAGGCTCTTAACGGGCTTCGGCTTCTCTTCGCGCTGCTCCAGCGACGCGCTAACGCGCCGCTTTGCTGCATTCGGCAGCTTATCTGCCGTGCCCGCGCCAGCGCTTGATCGTGCGCTGGATGATGCCTTCTTCGTCGCCGGTCTCGCGCCATGCGGCGGCGAAGCTGGGGTCCGACGACGCCGGGCGCTTTTCCGGTTCGAGATTGTCGAAGCGGACGCGGATCGGGATTGCGACGCCTTCGCCGCAGACGATGCATTCGCGGTTGCGCAGCGCCGGGATGGCGTCGAGGAAGCCGCGCGCGCCTTCGGGCATCGCGGCGCGGACGCAGGCCTGATCTCGGTCGTTGTTCAGACGCATCGACACGATGGTCCCGCACTGCGACAGCACACCTTCGGCCAAGTCGGACGGACGCTGCGTGATGAGGCCCAGCGACACGCCGTACTTACGGCCTTCCTTGGCGATACGCTCGAGGATCTTGCGCACCGCCTGGCCGCCCGAATTTTCGTCCTTCGGCACGTAGCGGTGGGCTTCTTCGCAGACCAGCAGCAGCGGGCGCTGCGCCTCGGTCCGCGACCAGATGGCGTAGTCGAACACCATGCGGGCGAGCACCGAGACGACGACGCTGGTGACTTCGCTGGGAACGCCCGACACGTCGACAATCGAAATCGGGCGACCGTTTGAGGGCAGGCGGAACATCTTGGCGATGAACGGCGCCATCGAATCGCTGACCAGCATGCCGTTGAACATGAAGCTGTAGCGCGGGTCGGCGCGCAGCTCGTCCAGCTTGTTCTTGAGCCGCTGGTAGGGCGTGGTGTCCCCGGCGCGGTCGAGCTTACCCATTTCGGTGGTGATCACCCCGACGAGGTCGGTGAGGAGGTAAGGGATCGGCGAATCCACCGTCACCTTGCCATATTGTTCGGCCTGGCGCGATTTCGACCGCGCGGCGAGGATGCACTTGGCGAGAATGTCGGCGTCGCGCTGGCGTTCCGCACCGTCGGTGGTGAGGATGACCTCGCAATGTTCTTCGAAATTGAGCAGCCAGTAGGGCAGCTGCAGGTTGTCGACGTTGAAAATCTCGCCGCAGCTCTTGAAGGCCGCCGAATATTCGCCGTGCGGATCGATCATCACGATGTGGCCTTCGGGGCTGAGCTCCGAAATGCGGTGCAGGATCAGCGCGACCGAGGTCGATTTACCGGTACCGGTCGATCCCAGGATGGCAAAATGCTTCGAGAGCATTGGGTCGACGTACAGCGTGCCGCGAATGTCGTCGGTCGGGTAGACCGTCCCGATTTCGACGTGGGGGCTGTCGTCGGCAGCGAAGATCGCGCGCATGTCGGCGGTTGTGACCGGCATGATCGCCGCGCCGGGGATCGGGTAGCGGGTGACGCCGCGGCGGAACCCGGTGAGACTGCCGTCGGCGGTCTGCAGGCCTTCGCCGAGGAAGTCGACGTTGGCGATGACGGTGCCCATTTCGTCGCCGGCGCGCAGCGTGCGGACGTTGGCGACCAGCCAGCTGCCGCCGACCTTGACCTTGACCTGGCTGCCGACCTGTCCGGACATGGCGACCGACGGATCGTCATGGCCCATCATCTCGGCCAGCGTCGCGCCGTCCATGATCACGCGCGAACCCGAGCCCGCGATTTCCAGCACCTGGCCGATCGGCGGAACATGGACGCCCGCGCCGCCGACGGCGTCACGGTCGCTATATTCGTTCAGCTCGTCGAGGAACTGCTTCAGGCTCGGTTGGTCGGTCATCGGCGCATGCCACCCTTTTCGATGAATTTGGTTGGCGCCGGATTAGCCTAATCGGGTTAAAATCCCCCTAAGCCCGCCTCATGCGCGGCGGCGGAACAGGGCGGCGGCGGCCCAGCCGAGGCCCAGCGACAGCAGCACTGCGGCCAAGCCGTACAGGAAACCATGCTGGCGCGCGGCGAGGGCGACGAAGCGTTCGAAGCCCGATTTGCCGATCTCGATCTCCTTGGTCGCGGCGGCGATCACCTTGCCGCGATCGATCAGGAAGGTTTCGGCGGTGTAGGTGCCGACTGGAACCTGGCTGGGGATGTCGATCCGGGCGCGATACAGCACGCCTTCACTGATTTCGACGCCCGACGGATTTTCGCGGTAAAGTCCTTTTTTCTCGCGCAGGTCTAGGAGGCCGGCTTCGAACCGCCGTTCCTTGTCGGGAAGCGCGCCGCCGCCGGGGGACAGCTGGAGGTCCTGCAGGCCCAGTTCGTAAATCGCCGCCGTGCGTTCGTCGACGAGGTCGCGGACCGGCTTGGACGAAGCCACCGCGTAATAGCCCGGGGCCGAGCGGAAGCGGTTGGAATCGGCGTTCATCCAGATGCCGGCGATTTTCTGCTTTTCGCGCACGAGGATGGGTTCGACCGGGCCCTTGAGGACGACGATGACGTCGGCCGGACGCGACGGCACGCGGCCGCCCGGGTAGATGATCGCGCCGAACAATAGCAGCTGCGCCCCGGTGAAGCTGTATTTGATCTGGATCGAGCGGGCAGAAATGTCGGGAACGAGCACCGGTTGGGCTTGGGCCATGAGGAGCGGCGCTGCGGCCAGGACGATGAGCGCGCGCTTCACAGATATTCGACCGTGAAGATCTGATCGGGGCGCCAGGTCAGGCCGAGCAGCATACGCAGCGCCACCAACAAGATGATCCCGGCCAAAGCGAAGCGCAGCAGGTCGGGCTTCAGCTTGGTCGCCAGGATCGCGCCATATTGCGCGCCGACGACACCGCCGACCAGCAGCAGCCCGGCGAGCACGATGTCGACCGCCTGCGTCGTCATTGCATGGATCATGGTGGTGACCGCGCTGACCGCAAGGATCATTACCAGACTGGTGCCAACCACCACGCGCGGGGCCATGCCGAGCAGGTAGATCATCGCCGGGACGAGGAT
This sequence comes from Sphingomonas jaspsi DSM 18422, assembly GCF_000585415.1. Taxonomy (NCBI): domain Bacteria; kingdom Pseudomonadati; phylum Pseudomonadota; class Alphaproteobacteria; order Sphingomonadales; family Sphingomonadaceae; genus Sphingomonas; species Sphingomonas jaspsi. The sequence goes on from NZ_KK073876.1 coordinate 515,368, forward strand.
GAAGCCGCCGCCGACGCCAAGGAGCACGGTCAGCACGCCCGCGACGAAGCCCAGCAGCGCGGGGGCGATCGGGGAGAGGTAGAGCCCGGACGCGTAAAAGCGCCAGCGGAGGGGCATCGATGCGACCCACTTGTTGTGGCGCGGCCGTTCGCGCACGGTTTCGACCTTGAGCCAGCCGAGCGCGACCAGCGCATCCTTGAGCATCAGGCTTCCGATCGAGCCTAACAGCGCGACGTATAGGAAGCCGATGACGAGATCGATCTGGCCGCTTTTCTGCAGCAGGGTGAACAGGCCGGCCCCGGCGAGGCTGCCGAGCGCGCCGCCCGCGGTCATCACGCCGCCCATCTTGAAATCGACCCCCCCGCGGCGAAGGTGGGCATAGACCCCCGATACTGACGCGCCGGTAATCTGGGTCGTGGCGCTGGCCACCGCGACGGTCGGCGGAATCCCGTAGAAGATCAGCAGCGGCGTCGTCAGGAAGCCGCCGCCGACGCCGAACATGCCCGACAGGACCCCGACCATCGCGCCCAGCAGCACGATGATCAGCGCATTGACCGACAGGCCGGCGATGGGGAGGTAAATGTCCATGACGCGTCAGATCCGACGCTAGCCCCAAAACCGCGACAAAACCAAGGCAGGGCTTGCGTCGGGGCCTCAGAAATCTCCGGCAAGGGTCAGTACCGCGCCGGAGCCGGGCTCGGCCTTGCCGGTCAATTTTCAGCGATAGTCGGCGTGCGCCTGGAGTCCGTGGTGTAGCGGAACGGAGATGTGCGGCCTACCGGGTGGCCGGGGTGGGGTCGTCCGGGGGTTGCTTGCGCAGCAACTCGCGGCAGCTGGCGAGTAACGGCAGCGGATAGAGCGGGAAGGCCGTCATCACGGGCAGGAAGCTGCCGCGCCAGATGGTCAGTGCGATCAGCGGCACGAACATGATGAGGTCATAGCCCAGCGCATAAGGCGCCGCCATCAGGCTGGCGGTGCCGATCAGTGCGGTCTGTTCGACCGCCGTACGGCGGCGGCCGAAGACCAGCGTTAAGATGCCGATGGCGGCGCCGATCGCCATCCCGCCGATGCGCGGCAGGTGCCACCGTTCGGCGACGATGCCCGGCGTGACGCCCAGCTTGATGATATTCGACTTGGCGACGACGTGGTGGAAGGCGCCGAGCGACTGGTACCAGTCGATCCAGCGTTCGGTCCCGAACAGCAGCAGCGATGCGGCAACGACGGCGGCGAAGGTCGCGCCCGCCGCCACGAAGGCCCGCCAGTCGCGGGTCAGGATGAAGAACAAGGGCGCCATCAGCACCAGCTGCGGCTTCACCGATGCGACGATGCCGAACATCAAGCCCGCCAGCAGCCGGTTGGGCGTCGCGCAGGCGGCAAGGACGATCGAACACAGGATCAGCGACACCTGGCCGGTCATCACGCCGCTGAACAGCGCGGGGCTGATCAGGCACAGGCCGACCGCGCCCCACGGCAGGTGGCGGCGGACGGTATACACGAATAGCGCGATGCCGAGCAGGTTGAACAGCACGAACCCCATCGCCAGCGGCACCAGGCGGAGCGGCTGGATCCAGATCAGCATGGTCGGCGCGTAGGGGAAGCCGTAGACGTCGGAGCCCCAGTTATAGGCCAGTGCGGCGGGGCGGTTGGCGACGGTCCAGAACACGGTGAAGTCGTTGCCCACCCGTTCGTAGAGGAAATAGCCGACCGAGGCGAAGCCGCAGAAGAAGAGGAAGATGGCACTGGCCAGCGCGACATTCCGCCGATCGACGCGCGGCGGGGCGGCAGGCGCCAGCGCCCGCACATCGCCTTCCCAGAAACGATCCATCAACACAGGCAAACTTCCCCACGGCCCAGGCGTGACCCGCAGGGCTAGCGCGGAATGGTTAATTTTGTGGTTAGGGGTGGGGTCGGGCGAAAGCTGAGCCGATGCTGACGGATCGCGGTGGTTCCAAAATCGGACATGTCGGATAGGCTGGCAGCAACGCTGCCGTAAATGGGGGACAAGCGGGGATGACGCAGCCAGACGATGAGATCTCGATTGCCAAGGCGTACGGCCTTCCGGTGGCCTTGACGGCGATCACCTTTCTGATCGCCATCTCGCTCGGCGCGGCCAGCGGGGTTCGGCCATATAATTTGTTCGGTATTTACCTTTGGGGCTGGGCCGCAGCTACTCTGCTCTGTCTCTTGGTAGCGGTCTTTTTCGAAGCAATGCATTTGGCGCTGACCAAGGCCGATCGCCCCGTAAGCCGTTTGATGGAAAGCGTGAGGGTAAGGACGCAACTGGCCCCAGTGGCAGCCTTTTTGTTTCCGCTTTTTCTTGGGGCCTACACATGGGCCAAATGTTCGATTCCGCGTATCGTCGGCTATCGATGGGAGGCCTTCTGGTCGGACGCGGATCGGCTGGTTCTGTTCGGGAACGACGGTTGGAAGATCGCCCACGCCATACTGCCGACGCAAGCGGCTCCGTTCCTGTCCTTTTTCTATGCCATCGGTTGGGGGCTCGCGCTGGTGGTCGGCAGTTCGCTATATTGCGTGTCAAAAAGCCGGCGTGAGGTGGCGACGTTCTTTTCCGCCTTGATGCTTAGCTGGTTAATCGGCGGGGTGTGCCTAGCTTATGCCGTTTCGGCAGCCGGCCCGATTTTCGTGCATCTGAGCGATTCCGCACTTGCCGCCAGGTTCGAACCGTTGCGTGCGCAGTTGCTGTCAGTCCTCGGCGACAAGAACACCATCATTTCGACGCAGCGCTATCTCGCGGCAGGGATCGACAAGGCCTATGCGACGAAGGGATCAGGTGTCTCCGCCATGCCATCGATGCACATAGCGACGGCGACGATCCTGCTGATCGCGACAAGGAGAAGGTGGTTGCTTCCCTTCGCGTGCCTGTTCTGGCTGACGACATTCTTCGGAAGCGTCTATTTCGGATATCATTATGCGCTGGACGCGCCGGTCGCCGCCGGAATTGCGATCGCCTGTTGGTGGATTTCGGCCCGTTACTATTCGTCAGGAAGCGTCCGCAGCGCGATGATCCCCGCCCAAGCGACGGTCTGATCGCTCCTTCTTTGGCGACTGTTGAAACGCTGCGATCACGCTTGGTGTCGCATCTTGGCCATTTCGCCTAACGCATTTGCGAGAAAGCCAGTCGGCGGCCAGCGCGACAATGATGCCTCCCGCGCCATCGGCGCCATAGTGCCAGCCAAGGACAACCGAACCGAAGTAGATGGCAGCGACATAAGCCAACCCGAGCTTGGGCCATCCACGATGGGCAAGCACCAGCGCAAACCAAGTGGCAATACCAACGTGCAGCGATGGGAAGGCCGAAATGCCGCCACCCAACAATGCGCCTTTGGCTTGGTAGTTTGCCCACAGGAATCGGGCTGGCACCTGTACGGAGTCAGGCGCCGCTGCGAGGTCATAGCTGCCGATGAACAACGGCCCTGCTGACGACACTAGGTAGGCGGCGAACATTCCGATTGCCCAAGTCAGCATGAAGGAGAGGATGAAGCGACCCCGCGCCGGACCCCGCCAATGGATGACCCACAAAATCCCACCCAGATTCGATATGTGCCAAAGCCCGTAGAAAAGTCCGACCGCCGGAAGCCATGGGCGTATGGCATTCGCCAAGAATTGGCCGTTCAACCCGATTGCCGCATCAACTTTCGCAAGCGTATCGTCTGCCCAGAAAGGCACCACAGCGGTGATCATGGACTTGAGAAACGAGGTCGAAAACAACAGCACCGCAACGACGGTTACGCCCAGAAGTATAAGCCATTGCTCCCTCAACGCTGCTGGCGCCGCGCTGCGCAATTGAGCGATTGGGTGGGCAACCCCGGCGCGCCACATCCGGAAGATTGCGGTCAGAAGCCGGGCCGTTGCGGTAAGCGCGACGATAAGGGAGGCAACGACGAGACTGGTCATTCCGCTCGGGGCGGCCGGATAGCCTGTGATCAGGCGAACACCACCCGCCGCCGCCAGTGTAGCAAGCGCGATGACCACTGCAGGCCGCACCCAAGGTTCGTCGTCGAACATGCCAATAGATTGATGCAAAGCCTGCTTGTTGTCAGCCCTTGGCAACGCCACCAATTTCGTTCGTCTTGATATGGAACGGAATCCGGCAACTTGCGCTGTATCGGACAGAGAGTAACCCCGCATCGCCGACCGACGAAATGATTGCCATGCTGATCCAAACGACTTTGCGCACACGATCGATCGCGCTTCTGGACCGCGTCGAGGAGCGGTTGCCGCGCATCATGACGCTGTGGTTCCTGATGGCACTGACGGCCTGTGCCGCGCGAATTGCGATCAGCCCGCTCCAGTCTTTACCTGATGTCGGCACGTTTTTGCCCTATGTTCTGCTGGTCGGTGCGCCGTTGGTCTCGATGGGGCTGGCGCTGAAATGGTTCGAACGCGGGGACGAACTGCCGCAGCCGTCGGTGCGCCTGGCACGCGTCGGACGGTGGACGGACGTGTCGGCCCGTCATGCCCGCCGACATCCGCTTTACGGGAGCAGCGGTATCATGCTGTCGCTGTTGATCGGCATGCTGCTGAACGTTCCGGTGCGATCGCTGGAATATCTCGCGTCGGTTCCGGCGCTGGCGGGATCGGTGCCGCATTGGCTGTCGACTCTTCGCCTCGCGATGACCGCCGACGTCGTCATCCTGTCGAGCCTTTACACCATCTGCTTCGTCGCGGCCTTGCGCCGGGTGCCGATGTTCCCGCGCCTGCTAATACTGACCTGGCTGGTCGATGCGGCGATGCAGCTGGGCATCGGCCAGGCGGTGCGTGCCGCCGGTGGCGTGCCGCCGTCGGTCGGCGACGCCTTGTCCACCCTGCTGGACGGCAACATCAAGAAGGTGGCGATCAGCGTCGGCCTGTGGCTGCCCTACCTGCTTCTGTCGAAGCGGGTAAATGTGACCTTCCGCCACCGAGTCGCGATTCGCAAAGCGGCGCGTTAACCCCGCCAATCCGCCGATTCTCGCCCTTATCCAAGCCATTGTAATGGTGGCAGGAAAGGCGCAGCGCGTCCCTAAATGGCACGGAATTTAACGGATTAGCGGGCCCCTATAGCTGCCGCGCGGGCTATGTTCACCATTGAAATCAAGGACTTAGAGGTAACAGCCTGAATCCATGTATTTAATCATCGTTAAATAGACGTGCTTGACAAAAAGTTAATCGAGTCACAGCCTTCAGGGGTCAAGCGGCTGGGGGGCCGTGATTTTTTGATCCGTGGGGGCTTCCGGTTTTGAAGTCCCGTACAGCGTTTCAAGGGTCCGAACCCTCCCGACGCAAGGCAAGCTCATTCGTCCCCTTGGGGGGCGGGGAATTTGTAAATGTGAAGGGGACGGAACATGAAGACTTTCATCAAGACTCTCAGCGACAAGCGTGGCGCCTCGGCGGCCGAATATGCGCTTATCCTCGCGATTATCGGCGCGGTCATTGCGCTTGCGGCCCTCGGCCTCAGCAATGCCATCGGCAATGCGATGAACAACACCGCGAACTGCATCAACGACCCGGTGACGGCGAACTGCTAATCGCTGGATCGGCGGCCGCACTTCGGTGCGGCCGCCATTACTTCATCGATCGGGGGCTGGCGACGGACCCGGTCGATCTGACCTGACGGTCGCCGCCAATATTTCGGGGGAAGGGGCGGATGAAACGGCAAACCCTTATCGCGCTGGGCATAGCGTTGATCCTGGGACTGGTCGCGGTGATCGTGGCCAACGCCTATCTGAGCGGGCGCGAACGCCAACTTGAAAACTCTCCCCAGGGCATGGTCCGGGTTGCGGTCGCGGCGATGCCGCTCGACTTCGGCACCCAGCTGACGCCCGAAAAGGTCAAGTTCGTCAATTATCCGGCGACCTCGCTGCCGCCCGGAACCTATCGCACGCTGCAGGAGCTGCTGCCCGCGGGGAAGACCCGCGCCGCGCTGCGCCCGATCCAGATCAACCAGCCGCTGCTCGCCTCCGACTTGACCGGTGAAGGCGAAGGGGCGTCGATCGCCGCGCTGCTGCCCGACGGCATGCGCGCCGCGACCATCCGCATCAACGACGTGTCCGGCGTGGCCGGCTTCGTGAATCCGAACGATGTGGTCGACGTGCTGATCACCCGGCAGAGCCCGGGCGGCGCGCAGCAAAATGTCACCGACGTGCTGCTGCAGAACGTCCGCGTGCTGGCCAAGGGGCAGAGCACCAAGGACGCGGGCCAGCCCGACCAAGCGTCGGTCGACCGGTCGGTGACCGTCGAAGTCTCGCCCATCGACGCGCAGAAGCTGGTGCTCGGCCAGCAGCTCGGCAGCCTCAGCCTGGTGCTGCGTAAGCCGGGGATGGAACAGAATATCCCGCAGGTGAAGCCGATCACGCTGGAAGATTTGCGCTACAGCTACCAGACGTCGCTGCCGCCGCAGGGGGGTGCCGCGCCCGCGACCGCCGCTGGTGCGCCGCCGCCGGCCGAACAGCGCGCGCGGATCGCCGCGATCAGCCAGCCGCGCCGGCCCACGCCGCGCCCGGTTCGTGCTGCGCCGGCGCCGACCAAATCGACCAATACGGTGGTGGTGACCAGGGGCACCGAAGCCAGTTCTTACGAGGTGGGGGACTATGCGCGTCAATAGACTGAAAGGCGCGGCGATCGGCGCCGCCATTGCCGTTGCGCTGGCCTGTCCGACGACGGCCTCGGCGCAGGTGTCCGTCAGCGCGGCAGGCGACATCCATGCCGGCGCGCTCGAAGTGCCGCTCAACAAGAGCCAGGTGCTTAGGGTCGACCGGCCATTCGCCCGGGCGATGGTCGGCAACAGCGAAATCGCCGACGTGCTGCCGCTGACCGACCAGTCGCTGTACGTGCTGGGCAAGAAGATGGGGACGACCAGCCTCACCCTCTACGACCGGTCGAGCCGGCTGATCGCCGTGGTCGACATTGCGGTCGGTCCCGACGTCACCAGCCTCAAGCGGCAGCTGTCCGAACTCCTGTCGGCCGACCAGGTTGGCGCGCGTATCGCCAATGATTCGATCGTGCTCGAAGGCGTCGTCAGCAGCGCGCCGATGGCCGACCGCGCGGTGCAGCTGGCGGAAACCTATGCCCCGGGCAAGGTCGTCAACATGCTGCAGATCGGATCGTCCCAGCAGGTGATGCTGGAGGTCCGCTTTTCCGAAGTGAAGCGCAGTGCGCTGAAGGACCTCGGCCTCGGCCTGTTCGTGCAGGGCGGCGGCAGCCACGGCTTCGGCGGTGCGGTCGGCGGCGGTGCCAGCCTGACGCCAGGTGGCGACATCACGACGACCAACGTGGACCCGGTCACGGGTTCGTCGGTGACGCAGACCCAGCCGGGCCCAGGCGTGCTGCGCCTTGGATCGATCGTCGACAGCTTCGGCATCCTGCGGCGCAGCTTCGGCATCCTGGGGCTAAATATCGACGCGACGCTCAATGCACTCGAACGCAAGGGCGCGATCACGACGCTGGCCGAACCGACGCTGGTGGCGCTGTCGGGCGAAACCGCCAACTTCCTGGCGGGGGGCGAATTCCCTATTCCGGTATCGCAGAGCAATGGCGGCGGTGGCGGAAACGGTGGGGGCAATTCGAACATCACGGTCGAATTCAAGCCGTTCGGCGTCAGCCTGGCGTTCACGCCGACCGTACTGGCCGACGGGGTGATCAACCTGGTCGTCGCGCCCGAGGTCAGCTCGATCGACAACAGCGCGTCGGTGGTGATCAACAATCTTCGCATCCCGGGCCTGCAGACCCGGCGGGCCAAGACCACGGTCGAACTGCGCGACGGCGAAAGCTTCGCCCTGGCCGGCCTGCTGCGCAAGGATTTCTCCGACACCGTGCGCCAGTTCCCGATCCTGGGATCGATCCCGATCATCGGCTCGCTGTTCCGTTCGACCAACTTCCAGCGGGAAGAAACCGAACTGGTGATCATCGTCACGCCGAGGCTGGTGCGGCCTGTGCGGGCGGGAACGCTCAAGGTCCCGACCGACCGCGCCACGCCGCCCGACGAAGCCGACCTGTTCCTGCTCGGCCGAACCGACGGCGGGGTCGGCGCCAACCCGCTCGCGCCCAGCCAGAGCGGGCCGGTGATGCGCCCGATCGGCGAGCCGGCGACCGTCAAGCCCAGCGGCGGAATGGCCGCGTTCGACCCGTCCAAGCTCGAGAAGGATTACGGCCATGCGCTTTGAACTGAAGCTTGCGATTTCGGCCGGGGCGGCATTGCTCGCGGCCGGCTGCGCGCCGGTCGATCCGGGCATGGGCGAAGCGCTGCGCTACGACATGGCCGCGCAGACCGTCGATCCCGATCCGGTGTATCCGGAGGATGGCGCCAAGCCGGGCGACAGCGGCGAACATGGCGCAAAGGCGTCCGAACGCTACCGCAAGGGCACGGTCAAGGATGTGCAGAGCGCAACCACCAGCAGCGGCACGGGCGGCAACAGTGGCGGCGGCAGCGGACCGCGCTGAGGATGAACGATGAAGCGCATAAGCATCTTCGGGACGGAGGCCAGTAAAAGGGGCGCGGTTGCGCCCACTGTGGCCCTTTCGCTGTTCGCCCTGATCGGCGCTGGCGGCATTGCGTTCGATTATGCGCGCGTGGCGACCCTGGATACCGAATTGCAGCAAGCCGCGGATCAGGCGGCCCTAGCCGCGGCGACCCAATTGGACCGCGCCGACGGTGCGCGCCAGCGGGCGACCGACTCGATTACCTCGACCAGCAAGGATCGGCTGGCGGAAAACTTCACCCGGTTCGCGAACGACGGCAACGCCGACGGGACCCAGGTCGAAATCCAGAGCATCACCTTCTGCAGCGCGTTCGACGACAGCGTCGCGGACACCGCGTCGGCCTGCACCAAGATCGCGGCCAGCGCCACCGATGGCGACAGCCGCGCCCGGTTCGTGGTGGTGACGACGAAGGTTCGCACGGCAAACTATGCATTGACCCCGATCGTCGGTGCTTTCGCAGGGGACGTGTCGGCAACGGCCGTGGCGGGAATCGAATCGTCCATCTGCAACGTTGCGCCGTTGCTGGTCTGCGCACCGTCGGACGATTTCCCGACCGCAGACGATGTCGGCAGGGGAATCGTGATGAAGACTGCTGGTGGTAATAAGTGGGTTCCCGGGAATTACGGATATCTTGACTTTGGGAACGGCAACCAAGCGGTGCTCAACGCTTTGCTCGGCAATGGACTGAATGGCTGTCAGAGCGCTGACGATAACCAAACCGAGCCAGGCAATAAGAACGCTACCGACGCGATCAACACACGCCTCGACGTCTACGCGGGCCTCAATAAAAACGATGCAAGCAAGTGCGACCCGGCTACCGGTTCGGCATGTCCTTCGGCGGACACCCGCAAAGATATGACCCAAACTATGACCTATACAATTCGGCAGACTGCGCAGCCTACTAGCTCGCCAGTTTGTGGAGCGCCTCCGGGAGGCAGACCGCAAGACGCGACAGGTCAAGTGGCTTACGCCGACTTCGTTCAGAACAAAGGCGCGAAACAATTCGGCCGTGATACTTGTCATTACACTTCTTGTTCGGGCGGTAATTTTGGCGACGGAAATTGGGATCGGGCTGGGTATATTGCGGCTAATCATCCAAGCCAGACCGCAGCATCAATTGCGGCAGCAATTGGTGGCGGGGCAACGGCGACAACACTGACGAGGTACCAGGTCTACCTGTGGGAGATCGCCAACAAGGCGACGGCTCTCAATCCACAGACGATCTCGACTGGAACGTGGAGCAAGCAAGGTCAGAATTGGAGCATCACAAAGGTCTGTGCGTTCAGCCAGCCAAGATATGCTGCCGCGGCAGCGGCTACTGCCAAGGACCGGCGAGTCCTGCCGATCGTTGCCGCCAATTGCGACAATCTAAAAGGCAAAGGAGCGGCCTTTGAGGATTATATCATCCTGCGAGTCTTTGACGTCTTCCTGACTGAGCCGTCGCTGCAGCGCAGCGCGGCCAACACCGGGGTAAGCGGGGCTACCGCCACCACCGACGACAAGGAAATTTACGGCGAAGTGATCGGCCCGGCCCAGCCGGTGGGCGGCACCGGCGGCTTCCAATATTACAGCCGCAGCAGGCCGTACCTGGTGCGATGATGGGCCGTGGCAATCCTTTCGCCTTCAAAAACGGCGCGGCGGCAGCGGAAATGGCGATGGTCCTTCCGCTCCTGCTCGTCCTGATGTTCGGCAGCGCCGAACTCGGCAACTATTTCCTCGATGAACATGGCCTGGTGAAGCAGGTGCGCGACGGCGCGCGCTATGCCGCGCGACTGCCGTTGGAGGCGAACTACACCTGCCCATCGACCGTCAGCAGCAGCGCGCAATCGTTGATCACCAACGTCACGAGGACCGGGACGGTAACCGGAAGCGGGACGCAGGGGCGTTTCAACTCCGCCTATTGGACCCGCAATTGCGGGTCGGGAACACAGACCCTCACCATCACGGTGCGCTGCGTGTCGAATGACGATTATGACGGCATCTATCAGTCGCTGACGGGTGACATACCGGTAGTGAAGGTCAGCGCCGCGATCGGTTATCGGTCGGTCTTGGGGACGCTTGGCCTGCCGACGGCCAACCTCTGCCTGCGGGCCGAATCCGAAGCGCCGGTGATCGGGTCATGACCGTCCGCAGCCTTCCTTTTGACCGGCGCGGTTCCAGCGCGGCCGAATTTGCGCTGGTTCTGCCGCTGCTGATCTTGCTCCTGTTTGGGATCATCGACACCGGTCGCTTCTTCTGGGAATTGAATCGGTCCGAAAAGGCGACCCAGATGGGGGCGCGAATGGCGATCGTGACCGACCCGGTATCGCCCGACCTGGTCGGCGCAAGCTATGTCAGCGGGACGATCAAGGCAGGCGACGTCATTCCGGCCAACCAGCTTGGCACCGTCAAATGCACCAGCACCGGCTGCACCTGCGAAACCGCGCCCTGCCCCAGCGGTGGCGGCACCGTGGACAGTGCGGCGTTCAACCTGATCGTCGCGCGGATGGCCAAGATGAATCCGTTGATCGCGGCCAACAATGTAGTGATCCGCTATTCCGGGTCGGGCTTCGGTTATGCCGGTGCAGCGGACGAAACGATGGATGTCCAGCCGCTGGTCAATGTCCAACTTCAGAACATGCAATTCAGACCGATTGCACTGCTGGGCTTCGGAGGGTGGAATCTACCCAATGCGTCGGCGACCCTGACGGCCGAAGACAGTAGCGGCAGCATATCGAATTGAGGTGAGTGGTGATGAGCGTGCATAACCCGGAACGACCCAACAGCCAGTGGATGGCCGATACCGGACCCGCCCCGGTCCGCCTGCTTCTGGCCGGCGTGGACGGGGATGCCAACGACCTCGTCGGGGCGACGGCGGCGGGCTTCCCGCTCGATCTCGTCATCGTCGGCGCGGCCGATCCGGTCGACGCTTCGATGCTGCAGGGCGCGGCGGCCGCGGTGGTCCAGGTCGACAAGGAAAATCCGGCCTCGATCGCGCGGTTCGAAACGCTGGCGGCGGGGACGCTGCCGCTGATCGCCGCGGCCTATGATCCGCCGCTGGCGCTGGTCCGCTCGCTGGTCCGCGCTGGTGCCCATGACGTGGTGCCGCTGCCATTGGTGCGCGAAGAGCTGGAAACCGCGCTCGATCCGATCCGCAAGCTCGTCGCCGGCATGGCCCAGCGTACCAAGGCAGGGCACCGCAAGGTCGTAACGGTGATCAAGAGCGAAGGCGGGGTGGGGGCGACATCGCTGATCAGCCAGCTCGCCATCGCCTTTGCCGCCAGCGAACGGGCGCTGGGTCGCGAGGCCTGCCTGCTCGACCTCGACGTCCAGTTCGGAGATGCGGCATTCCAGCTCGGCTTGCAGCCGGCGCTGTGCCTGACCGACATGGTGGAGGCCGGAAAGCGCCTCGACGGCGACATGCTGCGCTCGGTCGCGGCCCAGCATCCCAGCGGGCTTTCGGTGGTCGCGGCGCCGAAGGAGATCACCCCGCTCGAAGCGCTGACGAGCGATCAGGTGCTGAAGATCGTCGACCTGGCGGCCGACGAATATGGCACCGTGTTCGTCGACCTGCCGATGAACTGGAGCAACTGGTCGCTGTCGCTGCTGGCGCGGTCGGACCTGGTGCTGATGGTCACCGAATTGCGCGTGCCGTGCCTGCATCGTGCGCGCCGGCAGCTCGACCTGCTGGACGCGCAGGGGCTGCACCATCTCGACGTGAGGATCGTGGTCAACCGCGCCGAAAAGGGCCTGTTCAAACAGATCGGCACCGCTGACGCGGAGCGCGTCCTGCGCCGCCCGGTCGCCTATACGATCGTCAACGATCACCAGACGATGACCCAGGCTATCGATCGCGGCGTTCCGATTTCGGAGATCAAGCGGAAATGCGCGCTCGGCAAGGACATCGACCAATTGGAGAAGGGTCTCGCTGCGGCCCTTGGGCTGGAGCACTAAGCGATGTGGCAGATCCGCAAACCGAAAGAAGAACTCGCGCCCGAGGAAACCGCCGAACGGCGTGAGGAGGATCGCAGGCTCAAGACGACCGGCGATGCCGGTGCCTTTGCCTCGGTCGACGTCCACACCGACCTCAAGGTCGAGCTTCACCAGCGCCTGCTCGAGCTGATCAATCTCAGCGCACTCGACAAGATGTCGCGTGAACAGATCGAGGACGAGGTCGGCGACATCGTGCTCGAGGAATTGTCGAAGCAGCGTCACGCGCTCAACAATGCCGAGCGCAAGCAATTGGTCGGCGATGTGCTCGACGAATTGCTCGGCCTTGGGCCGCTGGAGCCGCTGCTCAAGGATCCGACGATCACCGACATCCTGGTCAACGGCCACGACAATGTGTTTGTCGAACGATATGGCGTGCTCGAACCGTCGCCGGTCAAATTCAAGGACTCCAAGCACCTCATCCGCATCATCCAAAAGATCGTGTCGGCCGTCGGTCGCCGCGTCGATGAAAGCTCGCCGCTGTGCGATGCGCGCCTCGCCGACGGCAGCCGCGTCAACGCGGTGGTGCCGCCACTCGCGCTCGACGGCGCGCTGCTGTCGATCCGCAAGTTCGCCAAGGTGCCGATCAGCATGGCGCGGCTGGTCGAAATCGGATCGGTCCCCGAACAGGTTGCCGAGGTGTTGCAGGCGGTCGTCAAGGCGCGCCTCAACGTGCTGATCTCCGGCGGCACCGGGTCGGGCAAGACGACCATGCTCAATGCCATGTCGGCCTTCATCGACAATCGCGAACGAATCGTGACGATCGAGGATTCGGCCGAACTGCAGCTGCAGCAGGTCCATGTCGCGCGGCTCGAAACCCGTCCTGCCAATATCGAAGGCAAGGGCGAGATCACGCAGCGCGAACTGGTGAAAAACGCGCTGCGCATGCGGCCCGACCGGATCATCGTCGGCGAAGTGCGTGCCGGCGAAGCGTTCGACATGCTGCAGGCGATGAACACCGGTCACGACGGGTCGATGACCACCGTCCACGCCAATACGCCGAGAGACGCATTGTCGCGTATCGAACAGATGATCGGCATGTCGGGGATTGATGTCCCGGCCCGCTCGGCCCGCGCGCAGATCGCCTCGGCCATGCATGTCGTCGTTCAGGTCGGACGCCTCAGCGACGGTCGCCGCCGCCTGCTCAGCCTCAGCGAATTGAGCGGCATGGAGGGCGATGTCATCACCATGCAGGAAATCTTCCGCTTCCGGCAGACCGGCATCGCCGCCGACGGCATGGTTCAGGGGCGCTTCGAAGCCAGCGGCATCCGTCCCCGCTTCCTCGAACAGACCATGGCGCACGGCGTGACGCTGTCGCCCGAGCTGTTCCGGCCAGACAGGAATTTCGACCAATGAGCGACATCTGGCTGCGCGCATTCTTCCTGATCCTGGTCTTCGCGGCCGTTGTGTTCGTGGTCGAACGCTTCGCGGGCGCCTTCGTCGGCCGGCGGATGGAAAGCCGGGCGATCAACAAGCGGCTCGACCTCATTTCGCAAGGCGTGTCGCGCGACCATGCGATGCAGCTGCTGCGCCGGTCGTCGAGCGGGATCGCCGAAAGCCTTCCACCCATCTTGTCGGGTGCCGTACTTCGTGTCGAAAAGCTGCTGATCGCGTCGGGCCTGACGCTCCAGACGGGGCGGCTGCTGATGGCGTTGCTGGTCGCCCCGCTGGTGCTTTTCCTGATCCTGGTCGCACTGGTGTCGGCCAGCGGCGGAACGCTCGGGCCGGGCCGTCTGCTGCTGCTGGCGGTTGTGGCCTTCATGATCGGCGCGGGCATTCCGCTGCTGTTCCTGCAGGTGAAGGCCGGGCGGATGCGAAAGAAGATGCAGGACCAGTTCCCGGTCGCGCTCGACGTGTTCGTGCGCGGGCTTCGCGCAGGTCACCCAATCGCTTCGGCGCTGGACCTGCTGACGGTCGAAATGCCCGATCCGATCGGTTCGGAATTCGGCCTTGTCGTCGATGAAGTGACCTATGGCGCTGACCTGCGCGACGCCTTGTCGGCGATGGCCGACCGCTGGGACCTCGACGACATGCGGATGTTCGTGGTGAGCCTGTCGGTGCAGAGCGAGACCGGCGGCAACCTTGCCGAGATCCTCGAGAATTTGAGCAAGGTGATCCGCGAGCGCGCAGCGATGATGATGAAGGTGCGCGCGCTGTCGAGCGAAGGCCGAATGACGGCGGCGATGCTGACGGGTCTGCCGGTTCTGGCCTTCGTCCTGCTGTTTCTGGGCAATCCGGCCTTCTATCTCGACGTGGCCGACGACCCGGCGTTCATGCCCGGCTTCATCGGCTTGGGGCTGCTCTACGCGATCGGTTTTTACGCGATCCGCAAAATGATCGATCTGAAGGTTTGAGGCTGTCATGACGGAACTGCTTGCCAACGACCTGACCCGTTACGCACTTCTGGCGCTGCTGTTCGTGGCGGTGGTCGGCGTCACCTACGGTATCGCCTCGCTGCTCGGCGAACGTCGCGAAGTGCGCGAGCGTTTGGCCTCGGGTGTGCAAGGCAGCGAGGCGGCTGCGGCTCCGTCGGGTCTTCGCACCCACGACGCACGCAGCGCCTGGCTATCGCTGGTCGGGGCGATCGAACGTACCGGCATTCCGCTGGTCGACACCAAGGACGCGACCTTGCGCTCGCGGCTGGTGGCCGCCGGATTCAAGGAAGAATATGCGCCGCGCGTCTATTCGCTGATCCGCCTGATCCTCGTCGTCGGCTTGCCGTTGACGCTTTTTGTCCTGCTGTTCTTGGGTGGCGGGGCACCGTCGACGTCGCGGCTGATCGTCATGGGCATGATCATGGCGCTGATCGGGCTTTACGTGCCCAGCCTGATCGTCCGCATCCGCGCCGACCGGCGCCAGCAACAGTTGATCAACGGCTTCCCCGACGCGCTCGACCTGATGCTGGTGTGCGTCGAGGCGGGGCTCGGCCTGGAAGCCGCGTTCAACCGCGTGGGCATGGAAATGACCCGGTCCCACCCGCTGCTCGCCGAACAGTTCGGCTCGGTGGTGCTGGAACTGCGCGCGGGCCGCAGCCAGGAAGATGCGTTGCGCCGCCTCGCCGACCGCGCGGGCGCCGATGAAATCCGCGCGTTTGCGACCCTGCTGATCCAGTCGGCCAAGCTCGGGTCGTCGGTTGCCCAGACTCTGCGCACCTATGCCGCCGAAATGCGCGAGCGCCGGCGCATGCGGGCCGAGGAAAAGGCACACCGACTGCCCGTCCTGCTGTCGATCCCGCTGGTTTGCTGCATGCTGCCGGTGATGATCGGCGTGCTGATGCTGCCGGCGGTCATTCGTACCATCCGGGTCCTGATCCCGGCGCTTGCGGGAGGAAGCTGATGATCAAGAGGATCGTTCCGGTCGCACTGGCCATGGTGCTGATGTCTTGCGGGGCGCAGAGCGTCGACGTCCGCGCGGTCAACGGTCCGCTGAAGGCCGGGGCCCAGCCGGTCGATGTGCGGATCGCCGAAGGCTATTCGCAGATGTCACTGGGCAATGTCGGCCTCGCGCTGGAATCCTATCGCAAGGCGCTGCGCGACGATCCGGGCAGTGTCGACGCGATGCGCGGGCTTGCTGCCGCCTACGACAAGATGGGCCGATTCGACCTGTCCCGCCGTTATTATGAAATGGCGCTGGCGGTGCAGCCCAAGCAACAGGACATTTACGAACAATTGGCCGCGTCGCTGCAGATGCAGGGGCGGCCTGACGAAGCCGCACGGGTCAAAACCGAGATTGCCGTTCGCGAGGCCGCCCCCGAGGTGTCGCAAGCGGTTCCCGGCTCGGTCTCCGTGCTGCCGCCGCCACCGGCGCAAGGCGTGGCTTCCGCTTCGGCGGACGCACGCATCGCGTCGGTGGCGGTTGTTTCGCTCCCCGCCCCGCAACGCGGGCCGAGGCTTGAGCGCCTGTCGATGGCGGAAGTGGCGCTACTGACGAAACCCGGCGTGATGTGGGACGCGCGCACGGTCAATCGCACCGCGCGCAGCACCACGATCCAGTTCGATCGTAAGCCCGCACCGGCCGTCACCCTGCTCAACGCCGCGCGGGTCCAAGGTCTGGCTGCCCGCACGCGCAGCTACCTGCAGGGACGCGGCTTCGGCGCCGTGCGGATCGGCAATGCGCCGGAAACCCGCCAGCAGAGCGTGATCCTTTATTCGGCGGCGGAACGGCTTCGCGCGGTTCGTCTGGCGGCGCAGTTCGGATTCGCGATGCAGGCACGCCCGCATGCCAGCGACGGATCGCTGACCGTCCTGCTGGGCCGTGATGCCGCCAGCGACCGGGCATTGAGGCCGACCGCTTGATACTGGCTGCGGCGATGATGCTGGCGCTGGCGGATCCGTCGCCGCCGGCCGCGCCGCTGGAAGCCAACGCCACACCGTCGCTGGTCGAAGCTGGCCATGCGATCGAACAGGGTCGGCTGGAACAGGCTCGCGCCATGCTCGGCGCCGCCATCGCCGTCGGTGCCAAGGGCGATCCGGTCGACCGGCTTCTCGCCGACCTCGAATATGCCAGCGGTCATGACGATCGGGCCTTGACCTATTATCAGGGCCTGCTGGTGGCGCATCCGGGCGAGGGACTGTTATTGGAACGTGCCGGGATCAGTGCGCTGCGCCTGGGTCGGGTCGACGAGGCCGTCCGGCTGCTCGACCGCGC
Organism: Sphingomonas jaspsi DSM 18422; assembly: GCF_000585415.1. Taxonomy (NCBI): domain Bacteria; kingdom Pseudomonadati; phylum Pseudomonadota; class Alphaproteobacteria; order Sphingomonadales; family Sphingomonadaceae; genus Sphingomonas; species Sphingomonas jaspsi. The sequence goes on from NZ_KK073876.1 coordinate 532,462, forward strand.
GACCGCCACGCACGACGCGGGGTGGCGAGCGTGGAACGCGCGCGGCGTCGCGGCGGACCGGCAAGGACGGTGGGACGAAGCCGCAGCGGCCTATGACCGAGCCGAAGCACTTGGCCCCGCCCAGGCGGAAGTGGCCAACAATCGTGGATGGTCGGCGATGCTTCAGGGCGACTGGTCGGCGGCGGTGGGTGCGTTCGAGCGGGCCGCGGCGATCAATCCCAACCTACCGCGCCTCGCCAACAATCTCGAACTCGCGCGATCAGCGGTCGCGGCCGGACTGCCCGCACGCCGTGCGGGCGAAGGCGACGATGCCTATGCGGCGAGGTTGAACGACGCGGGCGTAATCGCCGAGGCCGCGGGCGAACCGGCCAGGGCGAAAGCGGCCTTCACCCAGGCGCTGCAATTGCGCAGTCGCTGGTATGCACTTGCGGCCGACAATCTGGCGCGGGTCGCAAAGGCGCCATGAACTTGGTCGCGCTGGCCCCGCACTGGCTGGTCGTCATCATGCTTTTCCTTCTTCTTGCGGCAGCGACCGAAGATGCATGGCGAATGCAGATTTCCGACAGCTTTAGCGTGGCGATCCTGCTCGGCGCCGGGCTCGCCATCCTGCTTGCGGGCCCTGCCTGGTCGTTGTGGCAGAATATGGCGTTGGTGCTCGCCGTGCTGGTCGTCGGCACCTTTCTGTTCGCGCGCGGCGGAATGGGCGGGGGCGATGTCAAATTGATGGGTGCCGCAAGCCTGTGGTTCGACTGGTCAATGGGCTGGCGAATGTTGGTGGCGGTCGCACTGGCAGGTGGGCTAGAAGCCATCCTCGTGACCTTGATCCGACTCCTTCCCTGGTCCGACGGCGCCCGCAGCCGCGTGGCCCTGCGCCAGCGGCAGGAAGGCCTTCCCTACGGCATCGCCATTGCTGCGGGTGTCGCGCTTTCGATCTGGCAGTCATGGCGATGAAGGTGGCGCTCGGCGTGGCGCTGGCAATGGTGTCCCTGCCGGCGATCGCCGCGCCGCAGATCATCGCGGCGCGGGGACGCTGGGCGGCGCTCCAGGATGGTGCGCTATGCGAAGCGGCCAGTCGATCGTTGCTGGCCGCGCCCAAGGGGAAGATCCAGGCCCGGGCAGGAATCAGCTTCGATGCGTCGGGCCAGCGCCGGGGCGAGTTCGCGGCGCGGCTGTCTCGTCCGGTCCGCGACGGTTCGACGGTGATGCTGTACGTCGGCAACCTGCCCTTCCTGCTGGTCGCGCGCGGCAACATGGCGTGGAGCCGCGGCCCGGCACAGGAAGCGGCGATCGTCGATGCGATCCGCATCTGGGGAGGGATGCGGGTGGAAGCGCGCTCGCCCGGCGGCGGCCGCATCGTCGACCGCTACGGCCTTGAAGGGGCACCGCTGGCAATCGACGCCGCGGCAGCCTGCGCGGCAAGGCTGGCAAAGCGCTGAAAAAATAGATAAAGGCGCGCCTTCATCATGAGCGCCGATACCAAGCTGATGCCGATTCCCGGCCCCGATACCGTGCCCGTCCCGCGCGCGGTCGTTCCGCGTGCCGACGGCAAGGTTGAACTTGTTGGTCTGCCAAAGGACGACATCCGCCGCGTGCTGGAAGAGGCGGGTCTAGACGCGCGCCAGGCCAAGCTGCGCGCCAAGCAGATCTGGCACTGGATCTATAATCGCGGGGTGAGCGATTTCGAGGCGATGACCGACATCGCCAAGGCGCAGAAGCCCTGGCTGAACGAGCGCTTTACCATCACGCGCCCCGACGTGGTCGAGGCGCAGGTGTCGGTCGACGGCACGCGCAAATGGCTGTTGAAGACCCACGACGGCCATGACTTCGAAATGGTGTTCATTCCCGATGCGGATCGCGGAACGCTATGCGTGTCGAGCCAGGTCGGCTGCACGCTCAACTGCCGCTTCTGCCACACCGGGACGATGAAGCTGGTCCGCAACCTCGAACCGGCGGAAATCGTCGGTCAGGTGATGCTGGCCCGCGATGCGCTGGGCGAATGGCCGTCGAGCCCGGATGGGCGCATGCTGACCAACATCGTGATGATGGGCATGGGCGAGCCGCTCTACAATTTCGACAATGTGAAGCAGGCGCTGAAGATCGTGATGGACGGCGACGGCTTGGGCCTGTCGAAGCGCCGCATCACCCTGTCGACGTCGGGCGTCGTGCCGATGATGGAACGCTGCGGCGACGAGATCGGCGTCAACCTTGCGGTATCGCTCCACGCGGTAACCAAGGAGGTGCGGGACGAGATCGTGCCGCTCAACAAGAAGTACGGGATCGAGCAGCTGCTGGAGGCATGCGCGGCTTACCCCGGCGCGAACAATGCCCGCCGTATTACATTCGAGTACATCATGCTCAAGGACAAGAACGACAGCGACGACGACGCGCGCGAGCTGGTTCGCCTGCTCAAGCATTACGAGCTGCCGGCGAAGGTCAACCTGATCCCGTTCAACCCTTGGGAAGGGTCCGAATACCAGACCTCGACGCCCGAGCGGATCCGGTCTTTCAGCAACATCGTCTTCGAAGCGGGCATTTCCGCCCCGGTCCGCACGCCGCGCGGACGCGACATCGACGCGGCCTGCGGCCAGCTCAAGACGGCCGCCGAAAAGCGCAAACGTGCCGACCTCGACCGGGAAGCGGCCGCACAAGGGTTGAACGACGCCGCCTGATCGTTAGCGTAGCCCCGAAACCTTGGGGGTAATCGCGCATGGCCTTGATCGGACGGTTGATCGGAACGCTTCTGACCAAGGGGCAGATCACGCTCGTCACCCCTGACGGCAAGCGCGAAACCTACGGCAGGGACGGCAAGCACCTGACCGTACGATTCACCGACAAGCGCGTCGGCTTCGACCTGGTCCGCAACCCTCGGTTGACGATCGGTGAGGCCTATATGGATGGTCGCATCGTCATCGAGGACGGGACGATCCTCGACCTCCTCGAACTGATCGTCGGCGCCAATCGCTGGGAAGACGGCGGCCAGGGTCGCAAGGCGATGACGAAGGGCAAGATCAAGGGTCTGACCGCCCTGCTTCGACGCAACCCGATCGCCCGGTCGAAGCGCAACGTCGCGCATCACTACGACCTCAAGGACGAGCTGTACGAGCTCTTCCTCGACAGCGACCGTCAGTATAGCTGCGCCTATTTTACCGATCCGTCGAATAGCCTGGAGCAGGCGCAGGCCGACAAGAAAGCGCATATCGCCGCCAAGCTTTACCTGAAGCCGGGGCAGCGGGTGCTGGATATCGGCTGCGGCTGGGGCGGGACCGCGCTTTACCTCAACCGCGTCGCCGACGTGGACGTGCTCGGGATCACGCTGAGCGAAGAGCAGCTGAAGGTTGCACGCCGCCGCGCCGACGAAGCGGGCGTCGCCGACCGGGTGAAGTTCGAACTGATCGATTATCGCGTGCTGCAGGGCCGGTTCGACCGGATCGTGTCGATCGGCATGTTCGAACATGTCGGGCTGGCGCACTACGAAGAATTTTATGCCAAGTGCCGCGAGCTTCTGGCCGACGACGGCGTCATGCTCCTGCACACCATCGGCAAGCTTGGCAGCGCGGGCGCGCCAGACCCCTTTACCGACAAATGGATCTTCCCCGGCTACCACCTGCCGTCGCTGAGCCAGATGTGCGCGGCGAGCGAAAAGGTGCGGCTGATCGCCAGCGACGTCGAAACGCTGAGGCTGCATTATGCCTACACGCTGCGCCACTGGCTGGACCGGGCGGCGCAGGCCAAGGCCGATATCGTGGCGATGTACGACGAGCGATTCTACCGGATGTGGGAATTCTATCTCGCCGGCGGGATCGTTATGTTTGAAAGCGGTGCGGCCTGCAATTACCAGGTCCAATATATCCGCGATCGCAACGCCCTTCCGATCACGCGCGACTATATGGCCGAGGCCGAACAGCGGTATCGCAGCGCATAAAAAAGGCCCGGCCCGCGGCCGGGCCCTTCAGTTGCCAAAAGCCCTGGGGTGTCAGCTGGCTTTCGGTGCGTGCTCGTCATGAAGCTCGCGCATCTTGATCATCATCATCGGCCGGGCAGCCTTGCGCTCTTCGGCCGTGACCTTGCCGTCCTTGTTGGCGTCCATTTCGTCGAAATGCTTGAGCGCCATCGCCTCGGCCTCAGCGGCGGTGATCTTACCGTCGTGGTCGCTATCGGCCATCACGATCATGTGACCGCCCATGCCCGGACCGCCGTGCATCATGCGCATCTGGCGGCGCATGGCCTTGCCGTCGGCCGCGGCCAAGTCCTTGCCGTCGCCGTCCTTCATCACGATGCGCCGTTCGATGCGAACCTGGCGACCCTTGGCGAATTCGTCGCGGCTGATCGCGCCGTCCTTGTTGGTGTCGAGGCGATCGAAAGCGGCGTTGGGATCGCCCAAGCCATGCTCCATGCCTTGCATCGCGCCCGGCCCGCCATGCTCCATCCGCATGGCCATATGGTCGCCCTTGATCACGTCGATTTCGTCCTTGGCGATCACGCCGTCCTTGTTGGTGTCGAACTTGGCGAAATGCTCACGGACCTTGGCCACCACTTCGGCGCGGGTCATTTCCTTGTCGGCCATGGCCTTGCCCTGCTCGCCGGCCACAGCGCCAGCGGCCAAGGCGACAAGACCCGCCCCAATCATTAAATTCCTGATCATCAAGCCCTCCTTTATCCCGAATGGCCGAGGCTATGCCTCGATTCCTGTATCACGCTTGAACAGATCGCCTTGAGGTGGCAATGCGCCCGCGCCCACGAACATCGATTTTTCCGAAGGATATCCAGCCCATGGCCGACCCGATCAAGCGCATCGTCCTCGCCTTTTCCGGCGGGCTCGACACCAGCGTGATCCTGAAATGGCTGCAGCAACGATATCAGGCGGAAGTGGTGACCTTTACCGCCGACTTGGGGCAGGGCGAGGAACTGGGGCCGGCTCGGCACAAGGCCGAGCTGATGGGCGTGAAGCCCGAGCATATCTTCATCGACGACCTGCGCGAGGAATTCATCGCCGATTATGTCTTCCCTATGATGCGTGCCAATGCGCTGTACGAAGGGCTCTACCTCCTCGGTACGTCGATCGCGCGGCCGCTGATCGCCAAGCGCCAGATCGAAATCGCCCGCCAGGTCGGTGCCGATGCGGTCAGCCATGGCGCCACCGGCAAGGGTAACGACCAAGTCCGCTTCGAGCTTGGCTATTATGCGCTCAATCCCGACATCAAGGTCATCGCGCCGTGGCGCGAGTGGGATCTGACCAGCCGCACCGCGCTGATCGACTTTGCCGAAAAGAACCAGATTCCGGTCCCCAAGGACAAGCGCGGCGAAAGCCCCTTCTCGACCGACGCCAACCTTCTCCACACGTCGAGCGAGGGCAAGGTGCTCGAAGACCCGTGGGTCGAAGTGCCCGACTATGTCTATTCGCGCACCGATGACCTTGTTGCGGCGCCCGACACGCCCGAAGAGATCACCATCGACTTCAAGGGCGGCGACGGTGTAGCGGTCAACGGCGAAGCGCTTTCGCCCGCCGCGCTGCTCACCAAGCTCAACGAACTCGGCAAGCGCCACGGCATCGGCCGTCTCGACCTCGTCGAGAACCGCTTTGTCGGCATGAAGAGCCGCGGCATGTACGAGACGCCGGGCGGCACCATTTATCATGCTGCCCACCGCGCGATTGAGCAGCTGACGCTCGATCGCGGTGCCGCGCACCTCAAGGACGAGCTGATGCCGCGCTATGCCGAGCTCATCTACAACGGCTTCTGGTTTGCGCCGGAACGCGAGATGCTGCAAGCCGCGATCGACCAAAGCCAGGCCAAGGTCGAAGGCACGGTGCGGATGAAGCTGTATAAGGGCGGCGTCCACATCACCGGCCGCAAGTCGCCCAACAGCCTCTACAGCGAAAAGGTCGTCACGTTCGAAGACGATGCCGGCGCCTACGACCAGCGTGACGCCGAAGGCTTCATCAAGCTCAACGCGCTGCGCCTTCGCTTGCTGGGACGGCGCGATCGCATCTGACGTTGATCGCAAGCCCCTTGCCAAGCGGCATGGGCAGTGCAACGGCGGCAAAGGTGCCGCCGCCACGCGGGGCCGGGGCTGAAAAGGGGCGTCCTTGATCACCACGCCGGAAATCGTCGCGCATGAAGCCGCCCCGGCACCGTCGCCGAAGGGCGGGCCGCGCCCGTGGTGGGAAGGGCGGCCGTTCGTCGCGGCGATGATCCTGCTGGCGTTCGTGCCCTTGCTGTGGCCGACCATTCCGCCGCTGGTCGACGTGGGCGGGCATATGGGCCGCTACAAGGTCGCCGCCGATCTCCAGACCAGCCCATACCTTTGGCAATGGTTTCATTTCCACTGGCTGCCGATCGGCAATCTTGGCGTCGACCTCTTGGCCGTTCCGCTTGGCAAGCTGATCGGCATCGAGCTGGCGACGAAGCTGGTGGTGATGTCGATCCCGCCGCTGACCGTCGCCGGCATGTTGTGGGTGGCGCGCGAAGTGCACAACCGCCTGCCGCCGACCGCTGCCTTCGCGCTGCCGCTCGCCTTCGGTCATCCCTTCATGTTCGGCTTCATCAACTTCGCCTTGTCGATGGCGCTGGCCTTCCTGGCGTTCGGCCTGTGGCTGCGGCTCGGCCGGCTGGAGAAATTGAAGCTTCGGGCGCTGCTGTTCGTACCGATCAGCTTCGTCGTCTTTTTCGCACACACGTTCGGCTGGGGCATGTTGGGGCTGCTCTGCTTTTCCGCCGAAACGGTGCGCCAGCACGATCATGGCCGAAGCTGGTGGAAGTCTCCCTTCGTCGCCGGATTCCACGCAGCCTCGCTGGCCTTCCCCGCCCTGCTGGTGCTGATGTGGCGCAACGATGCCACCGGGGGCATCACCGCCCACTGGTTCGATTGGGACTATAAGTGGAACTATCTGCTGAGGATGTTCCGCGACCGCTGGGAAACCTATGACATCGCTTCGGCGGCGCTGGTGACGGCACCGCTCGCGCTGGCGATCGTCCACCCCAAGCTCACCCTGTCACGCAACCTGTTCTTTTCCGGGCTGGTGCTCGCCGCCACCTACGCCCTGCTGCCGCGGGTAGTGTTCGGGTCGGCCTATGCCGACATGCGCCTCGTTCCCTACGCCGTCGCGATCTTCATCCTGGCGATCCGCTTCAAGCGCGAAACCAGTTATCCGCTGGCAACCTGGCTCGCCTTCGCGGCGCTGGGGTTCGTGGTGATGCGCATCGGCGGCACCACCGCCAGCATGACCATCGCGGGGATGAAGCAGAACGAACAGCTCAAGGCCCTCGACCATGTGCCGATGGGCTCGCGCGTCGCCGTGCTGGTGTGGGACCGATGCGACCAGTGGGCGCTTCGCCGGTCGGATCATCTCGGCGCGATCGCGACCGTCAGGCGCGACGCCTATACCAACGATCACTGGCCGATGGTCGGGTCCGCCTTGCTGCGGGTTCATTATCCAGCGGCCGGCATCTTCCAGCGCGATCCGACCCAGATCGTCCGCGATCCGGGTTGCAGCAAGGAAGGCTGGCGCGTGCAGTCGGCGCTCCGCTACATTCCCAAGGACAGCTTCGATTATCTGTGGCTGATCGACATGCGCGCCATTCCCGACGACTGGCTCGACGGCTGGACGCCGGTATGGTCGGGCGAAGGGTCGCGCCTGTTCAGGCGAGGGGCCGTCGAAGGACCGCCACCAGTGACACGCCGAACGGCATCGGAACGCGACCGATAAGATCCTTTTCCAGGCCGAAGATCGTATCGAGCAGGCGGTTCACCCCCGCGCCTGGCATGGCGTCGTCGCTGCTTTCCTTGCCCGTCAGCTTGCCGAGCAGCCGGACCGCGGCGATCGGCGGATAGAGCAAGGTGTTGAACGGGGAGATGAGGTCGATCGTAAAGCCCGCCGCCCTGGCCAGCGTTTCGATCTCGCGCTGGCGGTAACGGCGATGGTGGTGATGGGCGACGTCGTGCGCGCTCCACATCCACGGGTTGATCGGAACGGTCAGCAACAGCGACCCGCCGGGCTTCAGAAGGCCGATGATCGATTTCAGCGATGCCGCGTCGTCAGGGACATGTTCGAGCACATCGAGCAAGGCGACAAGGTCGTAGCTGCCCGCCGCAAACATCGACACGTCGGGCAGAGCGGCGGCCATGACCGGTTTGCCGAGGCGTTCGCTGGCGATGGCGCGGGCGGTGTCGTCGAGCTCGCTGGCATCGACGGTGCCGAACCGGCCCAGCATCGCAAGGTTGTGGCCTGTGCCGCAGCCCAGTTCAAGGATACGGGCATCGTCAGGCGGCCGCGCGACCCGTTCGATCAGTTCGGCAAGGATGCGGCGCCGCGCGGCAAACCACCAATGGTCGGCATCGAGCTTCGCCATCTGCTCGTATATCTTGCGATCCATCAGCCCTCGCCGATCCGCTCGCGGATCACGTAGAGCGGGCGACCCTTGGCCTCGATCAGGATGCGGCCGATATATTCGCCAAGGACACCGAGCGAGAGCAGCTGCAACCCGCCGAGGAACAGCACCGCCACCATCAGCGAGGCATAGCCGGGCACGTTGATACCGGAGGTCAGCGCGACGATGATGATGTAGATGGCGTAACCGAGCGCACCCAGCGCGACGAAGGCGCCGAGGTAACTCCACACCCGGAGCGGCACCGTCGATGCCGAGGTGATGCCGTCGACTGCGAGGCGCCAAAGCTTCCAGTAATTATATTTGGTCGTACCGACCTTGCGCTCTTCGCGGTGATAGCTGACCGCGGCCTGGCGGAAGCCGGCCCATGCGAACAGGCCCTTCATGAAGCGGTTGCGCTCGGGCATTTGGCGGATCACGTCGACCACCCGGCGGTCGAGCAGGCGGAAGTCGCCGGCATGTTCGGGAATCTTGTCGTCCGACAGCCAGTTGTGCGCGCGATAATAAAGGTCGGCGGTCAGCCGCTTGGGCAGCGTATCGGTTTCTCGATTGTCGCGCACGCCGTAGACGACGTCGTAACCGTCGCGCCATTTGGCGACCATTTCGCGCAGCGCCTCCGGCGGGTCCTGCAGGTCGACGTCCATCGGCACTACCGCCTTGCCGTCCGCCGCGTCGATGCCGGCGCTGAGCGCCGCTTCCTTGCCAAAGTTGCGTGACAGCGAAATGCCGCGAATTCTGCGGTCGGCGGCATTGGCCTTGCGGATCACTTCGAGCGTGGTGTCGCTGCTGCCGTCATCGACGAACAGGATTTCGAACGATTGCGCGACCGGATCGTCGAAGCTTTCGAGCAGCGGCACGACACGGGCCAGGAAGGGCCCGATCGCCTCTTCCTCGTCCTTCACCGGAACGATGATGCTCAAGTCCGCCATGGTCATGCGTAGACGAAGCGACGATGAAGCGCGAAGGTCAAGAGCGGCGTGACGAATATCATCGGCAGGGTCGGCCACCAGGTCGGTCCGCCCAGCTGCTTGACCAGCAGCCAGATGAAGAACTGGTTGGCCGCGAAGCCGATCAGGTTGACGATGATGAACCGTACCATCCGCACATGCTGGCGGTCGCGCGCGCCATGATCCTTGAAGCTGAAGGCGCCGTGGGTGAAGTAGCTGACCGCCGAAAAGAACAGGAAGACGATGGTGAAACTGACCATCGGATCGACGTGCAGATATTCCGCGATCAGCCAGTAGCTGGCCGCGACCAGCAGGGTGATGATCATGCCCGCGACGGCATAACGTATCAGCTGCAGGAGCATGGCGCGGCGGGTCGGCGGCAAGCGATCGAGGGTCGACTGGATCATCGGCTTGCTCTCTAGTGGCTTGGCGCTAGGACACAATCATCAACTTTTGCCGGGTATCAACTTGTCCAGAACCCGGGGGGAACATCGCCGTCATGACCGAAGAAGAAATGCTGGCACGCTGGGACCAGGCGAAACGCGTCTATGCGCAGCGCTGGGTCTGGCTGCTGCTGGCGATCTGGCTGCTCTACGTGGCCTTCATGATCTGGCACAAGATGCCCGCGATCAACGCGCTCGCGCTGGGCGACACCGACGACAATCTCCGCTTGGCCGAAGTACGGGCGTGGCTGAACGGGCAGGGCTGGTTCGACCTTCGCCAGCATCGCTTCGACCCGCTCCACGGCGGCGCGAACATACACTGGTCGCGGCTGGTCGACCTGCCGATCGCAGGGCTGATCCTGCTGCTGAAGCCGATGATCGGGACGGCCGCGGCAGAACGTTGGGCTTCGGGGCTGGCGCCGCTCCTCCCGCTGTCGCTGCTGGCGTTCAGCCTGGCGCTGACGGTGCGGCGACTGGTCGGCGAGAAGGCGTGGGTCCTGCCGCTGCTCGGCCTCGTCAGCGCCTATTCGACCATCGGCATGTTTTCGCCGCTCAGGATCGATCATCACGGCTGGCAGCTCGCGTTCCTGTCGCTGGCGATCGCCGGCATGGCCGATCCGCGAAAGGCGCGCGGCGGCGCGGTGATGGGGCTGGCGACCGGCCTCTCGCTAATCGTCGGGCTGGAAATGCTGATCTACCTCGCGCTGCTTGGCGGCGCGGCGGTGCTGATGTGGGTGGCCGAACGCGACGAGCGGCGACGGATGACGGCCTACGCCGCGACGCTCGCCGCCAGCACGGGCCTCGGCTACCTGCTGTTCGCGAGCGAGGCCAACCGGCTGCCGGTATGCGATGCGCTGTCGCCGGTATGGCTGTCCGATGCCGCGGTCGGCGCGGCGGTTATGGTCGCACTCAGCTACCTTCGCTTCGACGGCTGGAAGTCGCGGCTTGTCGCGGCGGCGGTGGCCGGTGTCGGCGTCGCGGCCTTCCATGCCTTGTCATGGCCTCACTGCCTGCAGCGGCTGGAAGGCGTCTCGCAGGAAGCGACCGACCTGTGGCTCAACCGCGTCAAGGAGGCGCGACCATTCTATCGGTTCGACTGGCGCACGGCATCGATCACGGTCGCCTTCCCGGCAATCGGTCTGGTTGGCTGGGCGCTGCTGGTGCGAAACGCGTGGAAACTGGGCGCCGAAGGTCGGGACCTGCTGCGCCGGATGCTGGCGATCGCCCTCCCCGCCGTCGCCGGGCTCGGGCTGCTGGCATGGCAGATGCGCGCGGCCCCGGCGGCACAGATGATGGCGCTGCCGGCGGCGGCGGGCCTCGTGGTGTTGGTCGGCAATGCACTGCTCAATGCCGAAAAGCTGTTGACCCGGCTGATCGGCGTGATCGTCATCACGCTGAGCCTCGGTGCGCTGGTGCCGGTGGTGATCAACGCCCTGCCGCAAAAGGCCGACAAGCCGATCCAGAAAAGGGTCGGCGCCGCAAACCGTAACTGCACCAGCGCAAAGGCGCTGGCGCCGCTCGACCGTCTGCCCAAGGGCCTGGTCTTCAGCTTCGTCGATCTCGGGCCGCGGCTGATCGTCATGACCCATCACGATGCAGTCGGTGGACCCTATCACCGCAATTACAACGCCATCGTCGATGTGATGAAGGCGTTCCGCGGGGACGAGGCACAGGCGCGGCGGATCGTCGACTATTATGGCAGCGACTATCTGCTGATCTGCCCGGACATGGCGACCGCAACGCTGTTCACGACCGAAACGCCGAAGGGCTTTTACAGCCAGCTGGTCGGCGGGAAGGTCCCGGCCTGGCTCCAGCCTGTCGATCTCGGCAAGGATTCGCCGTTCAGGATGTGGAAGGTCGTCCGCTAGGTCGCTTTAGGCGGCGAGGCCGGGGAGCGAGCGTTCGAGGCCGTCGAGCACGAACTGCGTCGCTAGGGCCGCCAGGATCACGCCGAGGATACGGGTGATCATCGCTTCCAGCTTGGGGCCGATGAATTTCATCAGCGGTCCGGCCGCGAGCAGCGCGACCAGCGTGATCAGGATGACCGCGGTCATCGCGCCCAGCACCACGATGCTTTCGCCGACGCCATCGGCGCGGGCGTTCAACAGCATGATCGACGCGATCGACCCGGGGCCGGCAATCATCGGGATCGCCATCGGGAAGACGCTGATATCCTCGGCTTCGGGCGTGCCCTTGATTTCCTCGGCCCGCTCCTCGCGCCGTTCGGTCCGGCGTTCGAACACCATGTCGAGCGCGATCATGAACAGCATGATCCCGCCCGCCAGCCGGAAAGCGGACAAGGAAATGCCCATGTGGCTGAGCAATTGTTCGCCCAGCAAAGCGAAAAACAGTAGGATCGACCAGGCGACGAGGCAGGAACGGATCGCCATGTTGCGACGATGCCTGGCGTCGGTCCCCGCGGTCAGCGACGCGAAGATCGGCGCGCAGCCCGGCGGGTCGATGATGACCAGCAGCGTCAGGAATGCGGAGGTCGCCAGCTCGATCATTCGTCCGCCACCGTTTCGGCAAAGGCGACGTCGTAGGTCCAGCCGTTCCAGGTTTCGACGACGATCCGCCGTTCCTTGGCGTCCGGGTCGCGGGTCCAGCCCCAGCGCAGCGACATGTCGTCCGAAGAGCCCTGCATGGTCGACGGCGCCTTGCCGTCGGGCGTGCCCAGTCGGCCGGTTCCATATGCATTCGCCGGTCCGCGCGGCGGAAGGTGATTGCAGCTGGCTTTCCGAACCGTTGGATCCTTGGGGACGGGGCCGACGGCGGTTCCGCTCTGGCCGCCGTCATAGGTCCAGCGCCACTTGCCGTCGCGTTCGAACCAGATGGTGGTGAAGGTGCCGTGCCCGTCGCCCTTCCACCAAGGTCCGTGGTTCACCGCGACGCGCCCGTCGCAGCTGACGATGGACAGCGCCGGCGCCCAATCGACCGATTGGGGCGGGTCGGCGCGCTTGCGCAGGAAATCCTGCGCGTAGGTCGGTTCAGGCGTGAACATCAGCGCGTCGAATGCGGCCCAATTGCGGAATGCCGTCCATTGGCCGTTTTTCTGCGCGTCGGCGATGAAGGCTCTTTCCGCCGCGATGGCGTCTTGCGGCTCGGCCGCCGCCGCGAGGAGCAAGGCCAGCATCAAAGCTGCGGGTCCTGCAGGCCTTCGCGCCGATGCGCCGCGACCAGCGTGTTACGCAGGAGCATGGCGATGGTCATCGGCCCGACACCGCCCGGCACTGGCGTGATCGCGCCCGCGACCTCGGCCGCTTCATCGAAGGCGACGTCGCCCACCAGTCGGCTTTTGCCGTCGTCGCTAGCGATACGGTTGATGCCGACATCGATGACGGTCGCCCCCGGCTTGATCCAGTCGCCGCGGACCATTTCCGCGCGACCGACCGCGGCAACAACGATGTCCGCGCGCCGGACCAGAGCTGGCAGGTCCTTCGACCTGCTATGCGCGATGGTGACGGTGCAGCTTTCGCCCAGCAGAAGCATCGCCATCGGCTTGCCGACGATGTTCGATCGGCCGATTACCACCGCATCCATGCCGGTAAGATCGCCCAGTTCCGTCTTCAGCAGGTGAAGGCAACCGAGCGGGGTGCAGGGCACCATCGCCTCGGCCCCGACCGCCAGCCGACCGGCGTTTTCGATGTGGAAGCCGTCGACGTCTTTGGCCGGAGCGATCGCGTCGATCACCTTGGCGCTGTCGATGTGGCCGGGGAGCGGAAGCTGGACGAGGATGCCGTCGACGGCTGCGTCGTTGTTGAGCTGGTCGACCAGCGCCAGCAGGTCGGCTTCGCTGGTCGTGTCGGGCAGCTTATGTTCGATGCTGTCCATCCCCGCCTCGACCGTCGCCTTGCCCTTGGAGCGGACATAGACCGACGACGCCGGATCCTCGCCGACCAGCACGACCGCGAGGCCAGGCGCGCGACCGACGGTTTCGCGGAACGCGGCGACGCCGTCGGCGACCTTGTGTCGCAGCGCCAGGGCCGCTGCCTTGCCGTCGATCCGCCGCGCGCTCACGGCCTTAACCGATCGGAATGTTGTAAAGCAGGATGCGAATGACGCCGATCAAGACCAGCACCAGGAACGGCGACCAGTCGATGCCGTTGATCGGCGGAAGGATCTTGCGGAAGGGCCGGTAGAGCGGCTGCAACAGCCGATCGAGGCCGTCCATGAAGGAGCGGAGGCCCGTGTTCGAATAGTTCAGCACGTTGAACGCGAACAACATGCTGAGGATGGCGTGTCCTACGATCAGCCACCACAGGACCGACAGCAGGTAGAGGATGATCTGGATGAGAGTTCCCATGGCGGTGGCTTAGCGACCTACGCCACCGCGAGCAACATCGCTTCAGGGTGCGAAGCGGTCGGGCTGGGCTTCGGCCAGGATCAGCGCGAAATCTTCGTTCGCGTCGGTCCATTCGGCCAGCGGGGTCCAGCCGCCCGCCAGCAGCAGCAGGCGCGCGCCGCGCGGGCCGTATTTGTGACTATTCTCGGTGTGGATCGATGCGCCCTTGGCGAAGCGGAAGCGCCGCTCTTCGACCCTGAATGCGACGTCGCGGTTGGCGACGAGGTGCATTTCGATGCGACCCAGCATGTCGTTCCAGCGCGCCTCATGGTCGAAAGCCTCGACCGGTATATCGCCGTCCAGCTCACGATTGATGCGGCGAAGCAGGTTGCGATTGAATTCGGCGGTGACGCCTTCGGGATCGTCATAGGCCGCGATCAGGCGGTCCACCGGCTTCACTCGGTCCATGCCGATCAGCAGCTTCGATCCGGTCCCGAGCACGGTTCGGAAATGGCGCAGCAGGTCGGTCGCGCTGCGGGGCACGAAATTGCCGATGGTCGAGCCCGGGAAAAATCCCACCCGGCCCATCCCGCGGACTTTATCGGGGAGAGCCATGGGCTTGGTAAAATCAGCCTCGACGGGGATGACGTCGATCTGTGGAAAATCGGCTGCCAAAGCGGCGGCGCTGTCGCGCAGATAGTCGCCGCTGATGTCGATCGGCACATATGCGGCCGGTCGCAGCGCATCGAGCACGATCGGCGTCTTGGTCGAGCTTCCCGAGCCGAACTCGACTAGCGCCCCGCCGCGCCCCACGCGGTCGGCGATGTCGCTGGCGCGCGCCTGCAGCAGCGCCGTTTCGGTGCGGGTCGGATAATAGCTGGGCAGGCGCGTGATGTCGTCGAACAGTTCCGACCCGCGCCGGTCGTAGAACCAACGCGCGGGAATGGCGGGGATCGGTTCGGCAAGGCCGTTCAATACATCGGCCCGAAACGCCGGATCGACCCGTTCAACCGTTTTTTGCAAGACGCACTCCCGTTAACTGCCAGCGCGCGGCCGGGGGAAAGAAATTGCGGTAGGTGGCGCGACTGTGGCCGCGCGGGGTCGCGCAGCTTGCACCCTTCAGCACGAACTGACCGCACATGAACTTGCCGTTATATTCGCCGACGGTGCCTTCTTCGGGCGCGAAGCCGGGATAGGACAGGTAGGCCGATTGGGTCCATTGCCAGACGTCGCCGAACGGTCCGCCGCCCGGCTTCGGCAGCACCGGTCCTGCCTGGTCGAGCTGGTGGCCGATGTTGGGATCGGCCGAGACGAAGGCGTCTTCCCATTCGAATTCGGTCGGCAGGCGCGCACCGGCCCAGCGGGCGTAGGCGTCAGCTTCGTAATAGCTGATGTGCGCGACCGGCGCGGCGCGGTCGATCTCGCGCCGTCCGGCGAGGGTGAAGTGGCTGCCGTCGTCGTGCCAGTAGAGCGGTCGTTCGATGCGGTTCGACTGTCGCCAGTCCCAGCCCTCGCTCAGCCACAGCGACACATTGGCGTAGCCGCCATCGGCGATGAACTGCTGCCATTCGCCGTTGGTAACGCAGCGGTTGGCGATGGCGTGCGGGTGCAGCAGCGCCTGATGTCGCGGGCGTTCGCAGTCGAAAGCGAAGCCCTCCTCAGCGGCACCGATATCGACCAGTCCCTCGCGTCCGTCGATCCATGCAAGCGGTTCGGTCGCGTAGCAAGCCGCAGCGGCAAGACCGCCGTAGGCCGGCTCGAGCGGGTTTTCCGCCAACGTCGCGAGGATATCGGTCAGGAACAGCTCTTGGTGCTGCTGTTCGTGGTGGATGCCGAGTTCGACCAGCTTCAGCGCTTCGGGCGAAAGACCGGGTAAGGCGGCTTGCAGCGCCTCGTCGACCGCTATCCGCCAGTCGCGGACCTCGTCGAGGCTGGGGCGGCTGATCATTCCCCGTCTGGCGCGGGCATGGCGTTCGCCTTCGCCCTCGTAATAGCTGTTGAACAGGAACGGCCAGCGCTCGTCATGCAGGCGGTAACCGGGCACATGGTCGCGCAGGATGAATGTTTCGAAGAACCAGGTCGTGTGCGCCAGATGCCATTTGGCGGGCGATGCGTCGGGGTGGGGCTGGATGGCGGCGTCGGCGTCGCTCAGCTGCGCGGCGAGGCCTAGCGTCAGCGCGCGGGTCGCAGCCAGCCGATCGGCCAGCGTCTGCCTTCCCTGCTCGTCCGCTCGTGCCACGTCCCGCTCCTTAACTTGTACAAACTGTTATGGCCGGGAAACGTTTCAATCAGGCGTCGCGCGTGGCCCCCGGCTGCCAAAGCACGTCCCCGCCTTCCTTCGCCGCGACGAAGCGCGCGGTTACGAACAGATGGTCGGACAGGCGGTTGAGATAGGCCAGCGCGTGGGCATTGACCTCTTCCTTGTCGGCCAGCGCGACGGCCTCCCGCTCAGCGCGGCGTACGGTGGCCCGCGCCATGTGGAGCTGCGCCACCGCCATCGACCCTCCCGGCAGGATGAAGCTGGTCAGCGGCGCGAGATCGGCGTTCATCGCGTCGATCTCTTCCTCCAGCCGAACCGGCTGGCGCTCGACGATGCGCAGCGCATGTTCTTCGAAGTCGGTACCGAACGGGGTCGCGATATCCGCGCCGAGGTCGAACAGTTCGTTCTGGATGCGGCGCAGGCGCTCGGCGATGTCGCCATCCCCGAATGCGGCGATGGCGACGCCGATCGCGCAATTGGCTTCGTCCACCTCGCCGATGGCGGCGATGCGTGGCCCCGCCTTGCTGACGCGGCTGCCGTCGACGAGCCCGCAGGTGCCGCCGTCGCCGGTCCGGGTGTAGATTTTGTTGAGCTTGACCAGCGTTACTTCCCGGCGCCGGCGGCGATCAGGATCAGGATGACGATGACGATGGCAATCGCCTGGAACATCACCCGTTTCTGCATGTAATTTTGCTGGATCTCGCCGGACACGTCCTTGCCGTTGGCCATGGCGATGACCCCGCGGACAAGCACGTAGGCAGTGGCACCCATTGCCACGACGAGGGCGATGATGAGAAGCGCGTTCATGCTTGCCTATCTAGGCGTCGCCGAAGCGAAATCCTAGAGGCAGTCGCCCTTGTGCCAGCGTATCGGCAAGGGCCCCGCCGTCGACCCCCGCATCCCGCATCGCTGCCAGCGTCGGCGCACGGTCGCGCTTGGCGAGACGGCGACCGTCGTCGTGCAACACCAGCGGGTGGTGCAGGTAGACAGGTTCCGGAAGGCCGAGCAGCGCCTGCAGCAGGCGCTGGATGGGCGTCGACGACCGGAGGTCCACTCCCCTCACCACCCTCGTGACGCCGCTGTCCGCGTCGTCGACGACGCAGGACAGGTGATAGCTCGCCGGGGCGTCTTTGCGGGCGAGGATGGCGTCGTCGATCTGGTCGCGCCGGGTCGAAAATTTCGCTCCGTCCACTTCCTTCCATCCGGGCAACCCGGCGCCGTCGATCGCCTTCGCCGCATCTAGGCGCCAGCTGTGCGGTGTCGACGCGCGCCGGTCGGGATCGTCGGGCAGGCCGCGGCAGGTGCCGGGGTAGGTCCCGGTCGCGCCGCCGTGGGGTGCCGATAACGCCTGGGCGATATCGGCGCGGGTGCAGAAGCAGGGGTAGACGAGGCCCGCGGCCTTCAATCGGTCGAGGGCCGCTTGATACAGGCCGGTCCGCTGCGACTGGACCAGAGGCGCAGCATCCGGTGCCAGGCCGAGCCAGTCGAGGTCGTCAAGGATTGCGTCCACGAACTCGGGGCGGCAGCGACCGGGATCGAGATCGTCGATCCGCACCAGGAACTTCCCGCCCGCATCCCGCGCCAAACGATGGCTGATCGCAGCCGAATAGGCGTGTCCGAGGTGCAGGAGGCCGGTGGGGCTGGGGGCAAAGCGGGTCACGGTCATCGCCAGCGCCATATCATGGGTGTGTCGTGCTTCCACGCCACAATATGTCGCGACTTTTGCCATAACTGTTGCAAAAGCGACTCTTGACCCGGAATCCCCATTTTGCTGTCATGTTGTCGTCACCCCGGGTTGGCATCCGGGGGCGCGACAGACGGAAAGACGGGCCTTTCGGCCGCCGGTCTCCCGCCATGAGTGCGACACGGCCGGGGGGTGCGGCGTTCAAAGGGTCCATCGATCCACGAACGCTGGAGAACCTTGCGCCGTGTATCAGACCGACCTCCTCCGCCATCCGGACAGTTGCCCCGCCCTCGTGCTCAACGCCGACTATACGCCGCTGAGCTATTACCCGCTCTCGCTATGGCCGTGGCAGACCGCGGTCAAAGCCATGTTCCTCGAACGCGTCGACGTGGTATCCCATTACGACCGCGAAGTGCACAGTCCGTCCGCCAGCCTGAAATTGCCATCGGTGATCGCGCTGCGCCAATATGTAAGGCCGAACGAATATCCCGCCTTCACCCGCTTCAACCTGTTCCTGCGCGACCATTTCCGCTGCGTCTATTGCGGCAGCCACAAGGAGCTGACCTTCGACCATGTCGTCCCGCGTGCTCAGGGCGGCCGGACGAGCTGGGAAAATGTCGCCACCGCCTGCGCGCCCTGCAATCTCAAGAAGGGCGGGCGTACGCCGCGCCAGGCACAGATGCATATCGCGCACGATCCGATCCGCCCGACCAGCTGGCAGTTGCAGGAACACGGCCGGAGTTTCCCGCCCAATTACCTGCACCAAAGCTGGCGCGACTATCTTTATTGGGATGTCGAGCTCGACCCCTAACGCCTTGTTAACCATCTTCGGCGATGGTCGTCGGCATGAACGTCACGCCCAGTCCCGTCCGCCCGCCGCGCCTGCTGATCGTCGAGCCGTCGGCCAGCGCCTTGCGGGTCATGGCCAAGCGCTTAGGTGAGGCGGGTTACCGGGTCATCGGCTGTCCCAATTCCGCCGACGCACTGGCGGAAATGCACCGGCAGAAGATCGATCTGGTCGTCGCCGAGCTTCGCATGGCATCGCTGAGCGGCATCGACCTGACGCGGATGATCCGGGCCGACACGGTGATCCGCGAAACGCCCGTGGTCCTGGTCGCAGGCCGTTCCGACAAGTCGGGTGCGATCGACGGATTCGGCGCTGGCGCCGACGACGTCGTCGCCAAGCCCTTTCATTTCGAGGTGCTGATCGCGCGGATTGCGCGTCGACTGGCGCGGGCGGCGGCGATCGAGCGGCTTCACCTGGACCGCCACAAGCTGGACGAGCGTGTGACTACGCGGGCAATCGAACTGGGCGAGCTTCGCGACCGGCTGAAGGCCAGCGAAGCGGAACGCCTGCGGCTCAGCCAGATCGCCGGTCGGGCCTAGCGGCTGGCGAGATAATCCTCGATCATCGGGCGAAGATCCGGCCGGTCGAGCGCGATCGCCAGGTTGGCCAGCACGAACCCCGCCTTGTCGCCGCAGTCGTGGCGGACCGCATCGACCTTCAGCGCATGGAACGGCTGCCGACCGATCAGCTTGGCCATGCCGTCGGTCAGCTGGATTTCGCCGCCGGCCCCCTTTTCGCCGCGGCCGAGAATGTCCATCACTTCTGGCTGCAGGATGTAGCGGCCAACGACGCCGAGCCGCGAGGGCGCGTCTTCGGGCTTGGGCTTTTCAACCAGTCCGCGAACTTCGGTCGCGTCGCCCCGCGTCTCGCCCGGCGTGATGATGCCGTAGCTGGCGGTCTTGTCGGCGGGCACTTCCTGCGCGCAGACGATGTTGCCGCCCAGCGTTGCGTAGGCATCGACCATCTGTTTGAGCGCCCCGGGCTGGCCGACCATCAGGTCGTCAGGCAGCAGCACCGCAAAAGGTTCGTCGCCGACGATATGGCGGGCGCACCAGATCGCGTGGCCGAGACCCAATGGCTGCTGCTGGCGGACCGACACGATTTCGCCGAACCCGGTCTTGGCAGGGGCGAGCGGGTCGAGGCTCTTGCCCGCCTTGCTCATGGTCGCTTCCAGTTCGAAGCCCATGTCGAAATAATCGACCAGCGAGCTTTTCCCGCGACCGGTGACGAAGATCATCTGTTCGATGCCCGCTTCGCGTGCTTCGTCGACCGCATATTGGATCAGCGGCCGGTCGACGACCGTCAGCATTTCTTTCGGCATAGTCTTGGTCGCGGGCAGCAGCCGCGTGCCGAGGCCGGCAACCGGGAAAATCGCCTTGCGAACGGGCTTGGTCATTTGGGATCATCCGCATTGTCGGGGCCGGTGGTGCTCGGCGTCGGATCCTGGCCGCTGCCGTTGGGCGGCGGCAGGTCGAAGCGGTCGGGCTCGCGCGGCTTGCCCTTTTTCAGCAACTCGTCGACGCGTCCGGGCGCTGCTTGGGTCGGCAGGCGAAGCAGGGCCGAGGAATCGGGCGTCGCTTTGGCGACCGCGGGCTTGGGGGGCAGCGCATGGCCAGCCTGGGGCTCCAGATCGGCCACTTTGCCGCATCCGGCCAGCAACAAGGCCGTCGCGGCCAACGCCCATTTCCTGCTCATCGTCCCTCCCGCGCCGTGCGGATGGCTTCCCTTACCCGGTCGGGCGACGTGCCGCCATAGCTGCGACGCGATGCGACCGACGCTTCAACCGACAGGCGCGGCAGGACGCGCTCGTCGATGCGCGGATCGATGGCGCGAAGTTCGTCGAGCGTCAGATCATCCAAGGCCTTGCCGGCGGCTTCGGCGGCAGCGACAGCCCGACCGCTGATATGGTGCGCCTCGCGGAACGGGACACCCGCATCTCTGACCAGCCAATCGGCGAGGTCGGTCGCGGTGGCATGGCCAGCGGCGGCGACCGCGCGCATCTTTTCGGGCACGAATTCGAGGTCGGCGATCATTCCCGCCATCGCGGCGAGGCTCAAGCCCAGCAGGTCGTGCGCGTCGAACAGCGGCGGTTTGTCGTCCTGCAAATCCTTGGCATAGGCCAGCGGCAATCCTTTCAGGATGACCAGCATGGCGACGAGGTCGCCGATGATCCGCCCGCTGTGCCCGCGCACCAGCTCGGCCGCGTCGGGGTTGCGCTTGTTCGGCATGATTGAGCTGCCGGTCGACCAGGCGTCGGGCAGTTTCACGAAGCCGAACGGCTGCGAAGCCCACAGGATGATCTCTTCCGCCAGCCGCGACAGGTGGACCGAGGTCAGCGCGGCGGCATGGAGATAGTCGACCACGAAATCGCGGTCGCTGACCCCGTCTAGGCTGTTGGCGGTGGGGCGGTCGAAGCCCAGCGCCGACGCCGTGGCGTCGCGGTCAAGATCGAAACCCGTGCCCGCCAGCGCCGCGCTGCCAAGCGGCGATTCGTTCATCCGCCGCCGCGCATCGGCGAAGCGGCTGCGGTCGCGGACGACCATTTCGCGATAGGCCATCAGATGGTGGCCAAGCGTCACCGGCTGGCCTGACTGGAGGTGGGTGAAGCCCGGCATGACGTCGGCGGCATGCTGTTCGGCTCGCCCGATCAGCGCCGTTTCCAGCGCGTCCAGTCCGGCGATGCTGTCGTCGATGCACTGGCGGACGAACAGCTTGAAATCGGTCGCAACCTGGTCGTTGCGCGACCTGGCGGTGTGGAGCCGCCCCGCGGCGTCGCCGATCTTCTGGCTCAGGCGGTGCTCGACATGCATATGGATGTCTTCGAGCGCCGGGTCCTCGACCAGCTCGCCGCGTTCAATCTCAAGCCCGACTTCGGCGAGGCCGGCGTCGATCGCCTTGGCGTCGGCGTCGCTAAGGATGCCGCGATCGGCCAGCATGGCGGCGTGCGCGCGACTGGCGGCGATGTCTTGGCGCCATAATCGCTTGTCGACCGAGATGGAGGCATTTATCTCGCGCATCACTGCGGCCGGGCCGCCTGCAAAGCGCCCGCCCCACATGCTATTGGAGGTGCCCGTGCGGCTGATCGTCTGTCTCCTTGCCCTTGGCCTGATTGCGGGTTGCGATAGGGAAAAGCAGGAAGCGCCTCAAGCGCCGGTTGCACAGGAAGAAAGCGGGAAGGGGCTCGACCGCTCGCACAAGGGCGAGGCCGCACCGGCGACGATGTTCAAAAACCCGGACGGCGGCGACATCAGCCTGGCCAAGTTCAAGGGCACGCCGGTGCTGGTCAACCTGTGGGCAAGCTGGTGCGCGCCGTGCATCAACGAACTGCCGACCCTGCAGAAGCTGGAAGAAGCCCATGCGGTCGACGGTGCGCTGGGCGTTATCGCTGTCAGCCAGGACATGGCCCCGCAATCCTCGGTCGACGCCTTCCTGAAGGAGAAGGGCATCGCGCGATTCGCCGCCTTCCATGACGAGAAGATGGGACTTACCGACGCGCTGTCGATCCAGGTCATGCCGACGACCGTCCTCTACGACGCGGACGGCAAGGAAGTGTGGCGCTACGTCGGCGATCTCGACTGGAGCGGGGCCGAGGCGAAAGCGCTGCTCGCCGAGGCCGGCCCTACCGCCGGCTGAACCGGCCGCGCGCGGCTGCCACGACCCGTCCGTCGATGATCGCCAGACCGCCGGCGATCAGCAGCAGGCCGGACAATTGGTTGAGCGCCAGATGCTCGCCGAGCACGATACTTCCGACGACGATGGCGACGGGCGGCACCAGCAAGGTGACAAGCAGGCTGTTGGTCGCGCCGGCCCGTTCGATCAACCGGAAGAAGATGATGTAGGCCAGGGCCGAGCACAGCAGCGACAGCGTCACCACCGATCCCCACGCCTCCCACGAAGAGGGCAGCGTCGCCAGCGATTGGCCGAACAGGAGGGCAACCGGCGCAAGCATGATCGCGCCGGCGATGAACTGGGCGGCCGCCAACTGCATCGGATTGACGCCAAGCGCCTTGAACCGGCGGGCGAAGATGCCGGCGAGGGCATAAAGAAGGGATGCGAACAGGCAGGCCAGCTGGGCCAGCAGGTGATTGCCGCCGTCGCCCGCAATCTGCGGGCCGATCATCGCCGCCACGCCGCCGAAGCCGACCGTCACGCCGATAAGGCGCGCGCGGGTCAGTCGCTCATCGGTCGTGGCGACATGGGCGGCCAAGACGCCGAAGATCGGCGTCGTCGCCTGCAGGATGGCGGCGAGGCCGCTGGCGATGTGCTGCGTGCCCCATCCGAACAGCAGGAACGGCACGACATTATTGAGCAGCGCTAGAACGCCGACCGACGCCCACACCGTAGCGGGCAGGCGCAACCGGTGTCCCGAAACGCGCAGGATGACGGCAAGGGCGGTCGCGGCGATAACGAGGCGGATCCACACATAGGTCAACGGGTCGAAGGCGGCGACGGCGACCTTGATGAACAGGAAGGCGGAACCCCAGATAAGTGCGAGCAGGCCCAGCATCGCCCATTCGGCGCGACCCATCCGGAGCGATGGCGCGGCCTTGGGTGAGGGCAGGTCGATGGTGGTCGAACGGTCGAGCGGCGCCACGGGCAGGTCTCCTATTGGAGCGCAGCGCCTAATGGAGGACCGGCGTCCCGGCCAACTGAATGTGCCGCATCGGCAATAAGGTAGACTTATCGGCCCCAGCGGACCTCAGTCGCGCAGCAGCTGGGAGCGGTTGAGGCCGGGGGCCTCAGTCGCGCAGCAGCTCGTTGATCGAGGTCTTGCTGCGGGTGCGCTCGTCGACGCGCTTGACGATGACTGCGCAGGCCAGGCTCGGTCCGCCGTCCTTGGCTGGGAGCGTGCCGGGAACGACCACCGAATAGGCGGGCACCCGGCCATACATGACCTCGCCGGTCGTGCGGTCGACGATCTTGGTCGACGCGCCGATGAAGACGCCCATAGAAATGACCGCACCTTGTTCGACGACCACACCTTCGGCCACTTCGCTGCGCGCGCCGATGAAGCAATCGTCCTCGATGATGACGGGGCCTGCCTGCAGCGGCTCGAGCACGCCGCCGATGCCGGTGCCGCCGGAGATGTGGACGTTGCGGCCGATCTGGGCACAGCTGCCGACCGTCGCCCAAGTGTCGACCATTGTGCCTTCACCGACATAGGCGCCGAGGTTGACGAAGCTGGGCATTAGCACCGCGCCGGGCGCGATATAGGCGCCGCGGCGGACGACCGAGCCGGGTACTGCGCGGAAGGCGGCGGACTGGAACTGCTCGTCGCCCCAGCCGAGGAACTTGCTGTCGACCTTGTCCCACCAGGACGCGCCGCCCGGCCCGCCCGAAATGGCGGTCATCGGATTGAGCCGGAAGGACAGGAGGACGGCCTTCTTAAGCCACTGATTGACCTGCCAGCTGCCGTCGACCTTCTCGGCGACGCGGGCCTGGCCGGAGTCGAGCTGCAGGATGGCGGCCTCGACCGCGTCGCGGACTTCGCCCGTCGTCGCGGCGGAAATGCCGTCGCGCGCGTCCCAAGCGGCTTCGATGGTCGATTTGAGGTCGGTCATTCGCTCATTCCTTCGGTGATGTCGTGCAGCCATTCGGCGACGTCGGTGATGGTGTAGTCGATAAGGGCCGGATCGGCGTCATGATCGCCATGGTCGCTGCCATTGTCGACCCAGACGGTGGTCATTCCCATTGCCTTGGCGGGTTTCAGATTCTTGGCCATGTCCTCGACCAGCACGGCCCGCGCCGGGTCGATCCCGAATCGGCCGACCAGCAGTTCGTAACCGGCAGGGTGGGGCTTGGGGACGTAGCCGGTAGCGTGGATGTCGATCATCCCATGGAAATGAGCGTCGATGCCGATCGCCTTCAGCACCCGCTCGGCATAGGCATCGTTGCCGTTGGTGAAAATGAAGCGGCGGCCGGGGAGCCTGGTCAGGGCGTCGGCGAGCCGGCGGTCGGGCGAGACGCGATCGAAGTTGATGTCGTGGACGTCGTCCAGGAAGTCGTGGGGGTCGACCTCGTGCAGCTTCATCAGGCCGGCCAATGTGGTGCCATGGTCACGGAAATATTGCTTTTGCAGTCGCCGTGCCTCGATCGGGTCGACATCCAGCAGGCGTTGTACATAAGAACTCATGCGGGCGTCGATGAGGTCGAACAATCGCGTCGACGCGGGATACAGCGTGTTGTCGAGATCAAAGATCCAGTCGCTGATCTGGTCGAAGGGAGGCTTCATCAAGGCGGCTCTAGTCCGACTTGCCTCTTCAGCAAAATGAAAGCTTTCGCTATTCATAAGGAAATCGGAGAAAGCCGTTAGGTTTCAGCGGCTTGGGTGGGGATAAACGATGAGTAAACAACTGCTGTCGACGACTGCTTGCGGGTTGATGCTGGCGCTGAGCGCCTGCGGAGGCGGCGGTGGAGGCGGTGTCGGTTCGACGCCCCCGCCGCCCAGTTCGGTGACGCCGACGCCGACGCCGACGCCAACCCCGACGCCAACACCTACTCCCACGCCGACGCCGACCCCGTCGTCGACCAATTTCGTCACGGCCGAATATAACCGCTCGAACGGCGCGACCTCTTCGGGGGCGATCACGGCGTGGCAGAAGGGTTCGACCGGGGCCGGGGTCAAGGTCGGGGTGATCGATTCGGGGATCAATCCGTCGCTGGCAGAGTTTTCGGGGCGCATCGATCCGGCCAGCCGCGACGTCGCGGGTTCGCGACCGCTTGACGACGAAGACGGGCACGGCACCGCCGTCGCCGCGACCGCGGCCGGTGCCCGCAACGACCTGCAGAATATGGGCGTGGCGTTCGACGCGACGATCGTGTCGCTGCGCGCCGATTCGCCGGGCAGCTGCGCCGGCACCGACGGCTGTCAGTTCTACGATTCGGCGATCGCCAGCGGCATCGACGCCGCGCGTATCGCCGGTGCGAAAGTGATCAACATGTCACTGGGCGGATCGGCGCCGGGCCAGACGCTGCTGCAGGCGATGCAGCGCGCGGTCAACGCCGGCATCATCCTGGTGATCAGCGCCGGCAACGACGGCGAAGACCCGACCAAGGGCGGTAACGCCGATCCGTTCGCACTGGTCCCGGCACAAAATTTCCCGGGACAAGTAATCATCGCCGGGTCGGTGGGTGTCGATAACGGCGCGGGCGGAACCGACCTTAACCAGCTGTCGACCTTTTCCAACAAAGCCGGCAGCGGGGCGGCCTGGTACCTGACCGCACTCGGTTACCGGGTGCGGACGATCGATCACACTGGCACGGGCTACCTCTATTCGGGCACCAGCTTTTCGGCACCGATCATCACCGGGGCGGTGGCGCTGCTTGCGCAGGCGTTCCCGAACCTCAGCGCCGCGCAGATCGTCGACCTTCTGTTCAAGACCGCCGACGACCTTGGCGCGGCGGGCGTCGATTCGATTTATGGCCACGGCCGCCTCAACATCACCCGTGCCTTCCAGCCGGTCGGAACGACCAGCCTTGCGGGGTCGGCGCAGCCGGTGACCAGCGCGTCGACCACGACCTTGCTGCCCGAACCCGCGGGCGATGGCGGCAAGAAGGGATCGCTGGGCGCGATCGTGCTCGACGATTATCGCCGCGCCTTCGTGATGGATCTGGCGCGGGGGGTGCATTCGGCGGAACAGCGCACCTTCCTCGCCAACATGCTGAACGCGCAGGTGCAGAGCCATGCCTCCACCTCCGGTCCGCTGACGGTCGCCTTCAGCGTGTCGCAGCGTCCGGGCACCCGCCTTGGTTTCGATGCCTCGCAGTCGATGATCGGCCCGGAAGATGCGCGCAAGGCGCGGCTCGTGGCGGGAAGCGCGATCGCGCGGCTCGATGCCAAGACCAAGCTGGCGCTCGGCATCTCGGAAAGTGCGAAGTCGATCGAGCGCAAGCTCAACGGTGCACAGCCGGGCGCCTTCCTCGTCGCGCGCGACGTGTCGGCGGACCCCGGTTTCCGCTCGGACCGTTCGGGCAGCTTCGCGGCGCGGCGTGACCTGGGTTTTGCCGGCGCAACGGTCGCCAGCGAAAGCGGGACCGTGCTCGACAACCGCCAGGTGTTCGGCAACGGTGGTGCCAGCTACCGCTACAACAGCATCAGCCTCGACCGCTCGTTCGGGTCGAACTGGCTGTCGCTGGGTGTCGCGCATCTCGATGAAAAGCGCAGCTTGCTCGGCGGACGCGTCGGCGACGTGTTTGGCGGTGGCGGCGCGTCGACCGTCTTCCTCGATGCCGAACTGCGGCGTTCGTTCGGCAATGGCTGGGGCGCATCGCTGACTGCGCGGCACGGCATGACCGATTTCGCCGGAGGCAGCTTCCGCACCGCGGCCTATGGCTTCGATCTGTCGAAGCTCGGCGTTCTCAATGCCAACGACCGCTTCGGCTTGCGCATCGCGCAGCCGCTGCGGATCGAACATGGCGGGTTCGCGGCGCTGCTCCCGACCAGCTACGACTATGCGACGGAAACGCCGACGCTGAGCGTCGCACGGATGAACCTGACTCCTTCGGGTCGCGAACTGGATGCAGAGCTGAGCTATTCGACCAGCTTCGGCAGCAGCTGGCTGGGCGGCAATCTGTTCGTCCGGCGCCAGCCGGGTCACATCGCCGCGGCAGACGCCGACGTCGGCGCCGCGATCCGCTACAGCCTGGGGTTCTGACGGAACAAGCGGCGGGGGTTTTGCCTAAACGGTGAAGCTCTCGCCGCAGCCGCAGCTGCCCTTGGCGTTGGGATTGTCAAAGACGAACCCCTCGGCGAAATCGTCGACCTTCCAGTCCATGGTCGATCCGATGAGGTAGAGGATCGATCCGGCGTCGACGTAGAAGGTCCCGCCCGGCGTTTCGATCTTCTCGTCCGCGCGATTCTCTTGCGTGACGTAATCGACCGAATAGGCGAGGCCCGAACAGCCGCGGCGCGGGGTCGACAGCTTGACGCCGATGGCGCCGTCGGGGGCGTTGGCCATCAGCCTGGCGATTCGATCTTCCGCCGCAGGGGTCAGGATGATCGCGGCGGGACGAGGGCGGCGGGTCTTTGCGTCCGCCATCAGAGCATCCCCAGTTCGAGGCGGGCTTCGTCGCTCATCTTCGACGGGTCCCAAGGCGGATCCCAGACCAGCTTCACTTCGGCGTCGCGAATGCCGGGAACCGAAAGGACGCGAAGCTCGACCTCACCCGGCATGGATTCGGCAACCGGACAATGCGGCGTGGTCAGCGTCATGGTGACGACCGCGTCGCCATCCTCGCTGATCGCGACGTCGTAGATCAGGCCGAGTTCGTAAATGTCGACCGGGATTTCGGGATCGTAGATCGATTTGAGCGCCTCGATCACCGCTTCCTGCAACTGGCCGCCGGGCGCGTTGGTATCGAGCGCCGGCTTCTGCTCGGCCAGGAATCCGGCGAGATAGTCGCGCTTGCGCTCGACTTCCGGAGTCAGGCGGGCGCGCGGCGGGGTTTCCACCGCACTCACTTCCTCGACCTCGATCTTCTTTTCCTCGTTCATCCGAAAATCCGTTTCACCTTATGCAGCCCGCGAAGCAGCGCCTCGATATCGCTGGCATCGCTATGGGCGGCGAAGCTTGCGCGGGCGGTGGCGGGAACGCCGAGATGGTCCATCAGCGGCTGGGCACAATGATGCCCGGCGCGCACCGCCACGCCTTCGTCATCCAATATGGTGCCGATGTCGTGCGGATGAACCCCGTCGAGCGCGAAACTGACGATGCCCGCGCTGTCGTCCGGCCCGAACAGGGTGATGTCGTTCATCCCGCGCAGCGCGTCGCGGCAATCGCGGACCAATGCGCTTTCGTGCGCGTGAAGCGTGTCCAGACCGATGCCTTGCGTCCAGTCGATCGCCGCATGGAGGCCGACCGCGCCGACGATGTGCGGCGTGCCGGCTTCAAAGCGGGCGGGCGGGGGTAGGAAGGTGGTGCGCTCGAACGTCACCCGGTCGATCATCGCACCGCCGCCCTGGTACGGGGGCATGGCGTCGAGCAGTTCCTTACGGCCCCACAGCACGCCGATGCCGGTCGGGCCGTAAAGCTTGTGGCCGGAGAAGGCGTAATAGTCGCAGCCGATGTCCGCGACGTCGACCGACAAGCGCGGCACGGCTTGGCAGCCGTCGAGCAGAAGCTTCGCGCCGACCTTGTGTGCGACGCCGGCAGCGCGTTTGGCGTCGAGGATCGAGCCTAGAACGTTCGACACATGGGCGAAGGCAACGATGGCGTGGGTCTCGTTGGCCATCGCCTCGGCGGCGTCTAAGTCGATGCGGCCGTCTTGGGTCAGCGGCACGACGTCGATTTCGTAACCCGCCAGCTGCCACGGCACGATGTTGCTGTGATGCTCGAGCTGGCTGAGCAGCACGCGATTGCGGTCCCCGCGCGGATGGCAGGTTGCAACCAGGTTGATCGCCTCGGTCGCGCCGCGGGTGAAGATGGTCTCGTCGGCCTGCCCGCCGATCAGCGCGGCCGCCGCGCCGCGCGCCGCTTCGAAGCTCTGCGTCATCGCCGCCGACCGCTCGTAAACGCCGCGATGCACCGTCGCATAATCGCGGCCGTAAGCGGTCGCGATGGCGTCGATTACCGCCTGCGGTTTCTGCGCGGTCGCGGCGCTGTCGAGATAGTGCCAGCCCGTGATCGCCGGGAACTGGTCGCGAACATTGAGCGCGGACGTGAGTGGCGCGACGACGTTCACTTAACCACCTCGCGCAGTGTGTTGCGGGCGGCGACGGCGATCTCGCTATCCTCGCCCAGCACGTCCCACAGGCCGCCGACGAATCCCTCCAGCAACACCGCCTTGGCCGTCGCCGGATCCATCCCGCGCGCCATCGCATAAAACAGCTGGTTGGCGTCGAGCTCGCCGACCGTTGCGCCGTGCGCGCACTTCACATCGTCAGCGTAGATTTCCAGTTCGGGCTTGGCGTTAGCGGTCGCGCCGCGATCGAGTAGCATTGACTTCACCGACTGCTCGCTGTCGGTGTGCTGCGCGTCGCGCGCCACCGCGACCTTGCCGAGATAGCTGCCCGTGGCAGTATCGCCGAGCACGCTGCGCACCGTCTGACGCGACGTCGCATTGGGTTCGACATGGAGCACCGTCGTGACGATTTCGAGCGTAGAATCGCCGCTGCCGATCATTGCCGCATCGAACTGGAAATCGGCGCCGTCGTGCAGCGTCACATCCAGCTCAATGCGACCGTAACGCGCTGCATTATTGAGCGCGAAAATATGCGCCGACGCGCCCGCTGCCACCGTCATTTCAACGCGGCGAATGTCGATCGCTTCGCCGCTCGGCAGCCAAATTTGCTGCAGCGTTTGCTGCGCAGCAATTTTGATGGTCAGTGGCGGCGACAGCGCATCCCAAACCTCGCCAAGTGCGGCGATATCGGCGTAGCGAAACGCCTCGTCCTTTCGTGTCGGCAGAGCCGTCACGCGGCGACCTCCGCATAGCCTTCGCGTTCGAGTTCGTGAGCCAGTTCGGGGCCACCCGAACGAACGATCTTGCCGGCGCTTAGCACATGCACGCGGTCGGGTTTCACGTAATCGAGCAGGCGCTGGTAATGGGTGATCAAGAGCACCGATTTATCCGGCGCGCGCATGATCGAATTGATGCCTTTGCCAACGGCTTTGAGCGCGTCGATGTCAAGGCCGCTGTCGGTTTCGTCGAGGATGGCGAGCTTGGGGTCCATGATGCCCATCTGCACCATTTCCGCGCGCTTCTTTTCGCCGCCCGAAAAGCCGACATTGACCGGCCGCTTAAGCATCTCCGCATCCATGCCGAGCAGCGCGGCCTTTTCCTTGGCGAGCTTGATGAAGGCGCCGCCCGACAGTTCCTCCTGCCCACGCGAACGGCGCTGCGCGTTCAAACTTTCACGCAGAAACTGAAGATAACTTACGCCCGGGATTTCGACCGGATATTGGAAGCCGAGGAATAGCCCCGCCGCCGCGCGTTCGTGTGGCTCGAGGGCGAGCAGGTCCGCGCCGTCGAACGACACGCTGCCGTCGGTCACTTTGTAGCCGGGTCGACCGCCGAGGACATAGGCCAGCGTCGACTTGCCCGCGCCGTTGGGGCCCATGATGGCATGGACTTCGCCGGTCGGTACAACGAGGTCCAGTCCGCGAATGATCGGCTTGTCCGCGACGGTCGCGTGGAGGTTGGAAATTTCAAGCATCATAAAGCCCTGGGATAGGAAATGGCGACCTTGGCGGCATCGTCAACGAAGCCTTCGTCCGGTCGATTGTGAGGCGTTTGCTGGGTCGTGAAATAGCGTAACGATGATTCTGCCGATCCGGCCGACCGAACCGCTTCCGGCATGGGCTGCTCGAACCACCAGGCTTTGACGCTGGAAAAATCGTGACACGCCGCACTAGGCTCGAACCGTCGGGCCAGCGCGATCAGCTCGCTCATCGGGTTCATCGACTGGACCTCGCTTCGAAACGACGTTCCGCCAGCGCGGCTATCTGCCGGTCGCGCTCCGATGTCAGACAGACCAGCAAGTCCTTATCGACAGCGGCCATCAGCGCCTTTCGCTGATCCTTTCCAACGCCGCGTTCCTGCGCGGCAGCGATCCGCGGCATCATCTGGTTCATGCAGGTCACGACGCTGGCGCAGCCGATGGCATCGATGTCCGCGTCACCACTTGATTTGCTGGTCTTGCAGGTCGCGCCCTTATCCGACGCGTGCGCGTTTCCTTTCCACGTCTCGAGCTTGCGCGACATGACCACGACTTCAGCAGGGTCGGCTGTCGGCCCCATCGACGGCGCGGCCAACATGGAAAGAATGAACAACGCGATCACCCGACGCTTCCTTCAAGATTGATGCCAAGCAGCTTCTGCGCCTCGACCGCAAACTCCATCGGCAATTGCTTCAGCACCTCGCGGGCGAAGCCGTTGACGATGAGGGCGACCGCCGCTTCCTGGTCCAGCCCGCGGGCCATGGCGTAGAACAGCTGGTCCTCGCTGATCTTCGACGTCGTCGCTTCATGTTCGACCTGCGCGGTCGGGTTGCGGACTTCGATGTAGGGCACGGTGTGCGCGCCGCATTCAGGCCCAAGCAGCAGGCTGTCGCACTGGGTGAAGTTGCGGACGTTTTCAGCGCCCGGCATGACCTTCACCAGCCCGCGATAGGTGTTGTCGCTGCGGCCCGCGGAAATACCCTTGCTGACGATGGTCGAACGGCTTCGCGGGCCGATGTGGACCATCTTGGTGCCGGTGTCGGCCTGTTGGCGGTTGTTGGTCAGCGCGACCGAGTAGAATTCGCCGACGCTGTCCGCGCCCTTCAGGATGCAGCTGGGATATTTCCAGGTGATGGCGCTGCCGGTTTCGACCTGCGTCCAGCTGACCTTGCTGCGGTCGCCCGCGCATAGCGCGCGCTTGGTCACGAAATTGAAGATGCCGCCCTTGCCCTCGGCATCGCCCGGATACCAGTTCTGGACGGTGGAATATTTGACCTCGGCATCCTCCAGCGCGACGATTTCGACCACCGCGGCGTGGAGCTGGTTTTCGTCGCGCATCGGCGCGGTGCAGCCTTCGAGGTAGGACACGTAGCTGCCCTTGTCGGCGACGATCAACGTGCGTTCGAACTGCCCGGTGTTCTCCGCATTGATGCGGAAATAGGTGCTGAGCTCCATTGGGCAGCGCACGCCTTCGGGGATGTAGACGAAGGTGCCGTCGGAAAAGACCGCGCTGTTGAGGCACGCGAAATAATTGTCGCGCTGGGGCACTACGCTGCCGAGATATTTGCGGACGAGATCGGGATATTCCTTCACCGCCTCGCTGATGCTGAGGAAGATGACGCCGGCTTTTGACAGTTCGTCGCGGAAGGTGGTGGCGACGCTGACGCTGTCGAACACCGCGTCGACCGCGACCTTGCGCGCACCTTCGACGCCGGCGAGCACCTTCTGCTCCTCGATCGGAATGCCGAGCTTTTCATAGACGCGCAGGATTTCGGGATCGACCTCGTCCAGGCTGCCCAGCTTCGGCTTGGCCTTGGGCGCAGCGTAATAATAGGCGTCCTGGTAGTCGATGGCGGGAATGTCGAGCTTGGCCCAGTCGACCTCCTCCATCTCCAGCCAGGCGCGATAAGCCTTCAGCCGCCAGTCGAGCATCCATTCCGGCTCGCCCTTCTTGGCGGAGATGAAGCGGACGATGTCTTCATTGAGACCCTTGGGCGCGAATTCCTGCTCGATGTCCGAGCTGAAACCCCACTCATAATCCTTGGCGATCGCCTCGCGGGCCTGCTTGTTGCTCACCACTTCGGTCATCGCGCCAGCTCCTCGAGGCTGACCGCGCCGAGCGCGCCGCGCACCGCGTCGCCGACCACGCTCATGTGCGGCTTGACCCGGCAATGGGCGTCGAGCGCGCAGTCCGACGGACCGTCGTTGCTGGCGCACTGCGTCAGTTCGAACGGGCCTTCGACCGCTTCGATTATGTCGGCGAGCGTGATGTCGGGCACCGACTTGGCCAGCGCATAGCCGCCGCCGGCGCCGCGCTGCCCGATCAGCAGGCCGGCGAGCGCCAGGCGCTGCATGACCTTCTGCGCGGTGGGCAGCGGCACGCCGGTGTCGTCGCTGAGCTCGGTCGCGCTGAGGCGCGCGTCGGGGCCGCGGCGCGCGGCTGCGGTCATCATCACGACCGCATAATCGGCAAGGTGGGTGAGTCGCATTTCAATTAAGACTATATCGTTCCGAATTGCCTCTGGCGAGGTCGGGATACGAAATCAAGCCCAAGGAAGGAGTTGCGTTCGACCGCGCGGCTGGCTTAGCGCGCGACCATGGGCCTTTATCAATTCGCACGTCCGCTGATTTTTGCGCTCGACGCCGAAACGGCGCACCGTGCGACCGTCGGCGCATTGGCCCTGTCGCCGACCATGCCGCTACCCGAATTTCCTGGGTCGTTGGCCATCGACGTGGCGGGGCTTCGCTTTCCGTCGCCGGTCGGTCTGGCGGCCGGGTTCGACAAGAATGCCGAATGCCCGGACGCGATGCTGGGCCTTGGCTTCGGTTTCGTCGAAGTGGGCACGGTGACGCCGCAGCCGCAGGCCGGCAACCCGCGGCCGCGCCTTTTCCGGCTGAAAGATGACCGAGCGGTGATTAACCGCATGGGCTTCAACAACGAAGGGCAGGCGGCAGCGCTGGAGCGGTTGGGCAAGCGCAAACGGAGGGGGATCGTCGGGGTCAATATCGGCGCCGACAAGGACAGCGCGGACCGCATTGCCGACTATGCGGCGGGCGTCCGCACCATGTCGCAGGTTGCCGATTACCTGACCGTCAACATCAGTTCGCCCAACACGCCGGGCCTGCGCAACCTGCAGGCGGGCGGCGAACTTGTGGAATTGCTGGCAGCGGTAAAAGAGGCGCGAACGGTCAGCATTCCTGTCTTTTTGAAGGTCGCTCCCGATTTGGAGGCTGGGGACCATGCGAGGATCGTCAAGGCGGCGGTCGACAGCGGGATCGATGCGCTGATCGTCAGCAACACGACCATCTCGCGCCCCGCGCTCCGCTCGCCGCAGGCGGGCGAGCAGGGCGGCTTGTCCGGAAGACCTCTTAAGGCGTTGGCACTCGACCAGCTCAAGGCGTTCCGCGTGGAGACGGGCGGGCAGTTGCCGCTGATTGCGGCCGGCGGCATCGAGAATGCGGACGACGCATGGGACCGTCTGGGTGCCGGTGCGAGCCTCGTCCAGCTCTATTCGGCGCTGGTCTACGAAGGGCCGGGGCTGGCCAAGCGGATCGCCGGGGGCCTCGCCGCGCGCCTGAAACGCGAAGGCATGTCGTCGCTCGCCGACCTGATCGCCTAGCGTTTCGGCGCGAGCAGCAGCACCACTCCCTCGCGGCGAGGATCGAAGCCACCATCGACGCGGCCGTCGCGGATCAGCACGCCATGCACGCCGCTGTCCTCTCCGACGCCTGGCTTCAGGTCGATGCCGCGCGCGCGCAGCGCATCGAGGGTCGCCGCGCTGAACTTGGTCACTTCGCCGTTGAAGGCCGCACCGCGCGCGACGAGGTTGGGTTGGGCCAGCGCCTCCTGCATCGGCAGCTTCCAGTCGACGGCCGCGACCAGCGACTTGGCGACATAGGCGATGATCGCGTTACCCCCGGCGCTGCCGATGGCCCCGGCGAATTGGCCGTCGGGGGTCAGCAGGATCGTCGGCACCATCGACGAGCGGGGCCGCTTGCCCGGCGCCACCGCGTTGGCCGCGGGCCGCCCGTCGGCGCCGATCGGGCTGAACGAAAAATCGGTCATCTGGTTGTTGAGGAAGAAGCCGTCGACCATCCGCCCCGATCCGAAAATCGATTCGACCGTAGTGGTGATCGACACCACATTGCCGTCGGCGTCGCGGACGATGAAATGCGATGTTCCGGCGGGTTCGCGGGTGAGATCGGCAGCCAGTTGCGGCGCCCCGGCCGGCGTGCCGGCCTTGGGCGGCGACATGGCGATCGTGCCGATCAACGTCGCCCGCTGGTCGAGATAGGCGGGGTCCAAAAGTCCGGCGACCGGCACGTCGGGCACATCACCGACATATTGGTCGCGGTCGGCATACATCAGGCGGCTCGCCTCTGCGAACAGGAACCAAGCCTGCGGATCGCCGGGACCGCGCCGGGCGATGTCGGTACGTTCGAGCAGGCCGAGCAGTTCCAGCAGGCCGACCCCGCTCGACGGCGGCGGCGGGACACAGGCGCGATACGTGCGCCAGTCGCGGCAAAGCGGCTCCCGCTTCACCGGTCGATAGGCGGCGAGGTCGGCCATCGTCATCGAACCGGGATAGTCGCCCTGACGAACGCGCTCGACGATCCGCGCACCGGTCTGGCCGCCGTAGAGCGCGGTCGGCCCCTGCTCCGCCAAACGGCGCAGGAAATCGGCATAGGCAGGATTGCGCAGCGTGTCGCCGGCGCGCAGCAAGCCGCCGCCGGGTCTTGCGAAATAGGCGAGGACGTCAGGCGCGCGATTCTCGGCGTAATCGCCTGCAATCAACCGGGCGAGACGCGGGCTGACGACGAAGCCGTCGGCGGCGGTGCGCTCGGCGCTGCCGAACAAAGTGCGCCACTCCAGCTTGCCATGGTCGCGCTGCGCCATCGCCAGCATGGCCACCGCACCCGGCACGCCGGTCGCGCGGCCGCTTAGCACCGCGGTGTCGAACGGCAGTGGCTTGCCAGCGGCGTCGAGGAACATCGAGGGGCTGGCTTGCGCGGGTGCCGTTTCTCGTCCGTCGTAAATCGTCACCTTGCGCGCGGCCGCGTCGTAGTAAGTCATGAACGCCCCGCCGCCGAGGCCGCTCGATTGCGGCTCGACCAGGCTGAGCATGGCCTGGACCGCGACCGCGGCGTCGACCGCACTGCCGCCACGTTCCAGCACCTCCATCCCGGCGCGCGCGGCGAGCGGGTTGGCTGCGATTACGAATCCTTGTTGCGTAGCAGGCGGGGGCGATGACGGGACGGTCGCGCAGCTGGCGACGAGCGAGGCGGCGGCGATAGCGGCAATCAGGCGTGCGAACATGGCGGCCACGCTAGTGGGCTTTGGCGGCTGGCGAAAGTCTGCCAATCGGCTAAAGAGGCCGGCTTGAATGGCGTCCGCCAAGAGACGTCGGCGAATAGAGGATGACCATGGCGCGATCGGGCCGGACCGAACTCGAACATTTTCCCAACCTCGTCACCATGTTCCTGACGCGGGCCAGGGAGCATCCGCAAAAGCCGTTCCTGTGGAAGAAACGCGAAGGCCGCTGGCAATCGATCAGCTATGGCGAAGCCGCGCGAATGGTGGCGTCGCTGGCAGACGGACTGAAAGAACTCGGCCTCAAGACGGGCGACCGGGTCATGCTGGTCAGCGAGAACCGGCCTGAATGGCTGATCGCCGACCTCGGGATCATGGCGGCGGGCTGTGTGACGGTGCCGACCTACACCACCAACACCACCCGCGATCACCAGCACATCCTGGCCAACAGCGGCGCGTCGGCGGTTATCGTGTCGACGCAAAAGCTGGCCAAGCCGTTGTTGCCAGCCGTGCTGTTCGCCAGCGATTGCCATCACATCATCTCGATCGACGACATCATCACCGGCCAGTCGGCTGAAGTCGCGCAATTCCATCACTGGAACGACCTCGTGCGTGACGGCGCCGATATCGCCGGGTTGGAAGCGGAGATGGCCAAGGTCGGCCGCGCCGACCTCGCCTGCCTGATTTATACCAGCGGCACCGGCGGGGCACCGCGCGGGGTCATGCAGCACCACGGTATGATTCTGCACAATGTCGAAGGCTGCATCGACGTCATCGCCAACGACTTCGGTTGGGACGACGAGGTTTTCCTTTCATTCCTGCCGGCCAGTCACGCCTACGAGCATAGCGGCGGACAGCATTTCCCGGTCGCGCTCGGCGCGGAGATTTATTACGCCGAAAGCCTCGAAAAGCTGGCGGCGAATATCGAGGATGTGAAGCCGACGATCATGGTCGTGGTGCCGCGGCTGTTCGAGATGCTGCGTGCCAAGATCATGAAGCAGGTTGAGAAGGACGGCGGCCTGCCCGCCTATCTGATGGGCCGTGCGCTTTCGATCGAAGGCAAGCGCTACCACGGCAAGTCCAATCCGCTCGACCTGCCGATGGACGGGCTGTTGTCGATCACCCTGCGCAAGAAGGTGAAGGCCAAGTTTGGTGGGCGAATGAAGGCGATGGTGTCGGGCGGCGCGCCGCTCAATCCCGATGTGGGCCTGTTCTTCCAAGCGATGGGCCTGCCGATGCTGCAGGGCTATGGCCAGACCGAGGCGGGGCCGGTGATCAGCTGCAATCGCCCGAGCGCGGGCATCCGCATGGACACCGTGGGCCCGCCGCTCAAGAATACCGAAGTGCGCATCGCCGAGGACGGAGAGATAATGGTCCGCGGCGAACTGGTCATGCATGGCTATTGGAAGAATGCGGAAGAAAGCGCCCGGGTGCTGATCGACGGCTGGCTCGCAACCGGCGACGTCGGCCACATCGACGAAAAGGGCCGGATCAAGATCACCGATCGCAAGAAGGACCTCATCGTCAACGACAAGGGCGACAATGTTTCGCCGCAGCGGGTCGAAGGCATGCTCACCCTGCAGCCGGAGATACTTCAGGCGATGGTCTATGGCGACCAGCGCCCGCACCTCGTCGCGCTACTGGTGCCCGACCCGGAAGAGATGCGGCGGTACAAGGATGATCCCGACGGGATGCAGAAGGCGCTTTCGAAGGCGGTGGACCGCGTCAACGCCGACGTCAGCGTGATCGAAAAGGTCCGGCGCTTCATCGTCGCTGACGAAGCCTTCAGCGTCGACAACGAGATGCTCACGCCGTCGATGAAGATCCGCCGCCACGTCATCGGCAAGACCTATGGCGAGCGCCTGAACGCGCTCTACCACAAATAGGTCAAGGCTTGGTGTAGGGAACGAAGTCGCCAAACACGCAGGCACCGCCCTGCATTCCGGTACGCAGGTCGACGAGCTGGCTGATATCCCCGCTGCACAGCTGGTTGGTGCCATATTGTTTGGTGACCAGCGTGAACGATCGGTTGGCCAGCCCGGTGCAGGGCGCTCGCGGCCGCTGCAGGTAGATGGTCTTGCCGTCGCGGTAGAGGAAGGTCCGGTCGTCGACCACTTCCATCTGGGTCGCGCGATAGTTGGGGATGCAGCGCAGCGGAGTCCCGGCGGTGCGGCCGGCCAGCGTCACCGCCAGTTCCTGCTCGGTACGCAGTTCGGCCTGGCGCTGCGCCTCCGGATTGACGGCACAACCGGCCGCCAACAGGGGGAGAAGGGATGCGGCGAGAATGGGTCTCATGGTGACGCCCTCCTATGGACTGTTGCTAGAAATGATCCTTGGCCCGTCTGAGTTCCGCGAACTCGCCCGCGTCGGCGGCGCGGACGAAGGGGTTTGTAGCCTTTTCCAGCGCGACCGTCGTCGGCACCGTCGACAAGTTCTGCGATCTTGCCGCCTCGACATCGGCCAGCCGCGCGGCGATGGCCGCATCGTCCGGCCTGGCATGGGCCGAGAAGCGCGCATTCGACAGCGTATATTCGTGCGCGCAATAAATTTGCATGTCGTCCGACAGGTCGGCGAGGCGGCGGAGGGACGCGTACATCTGGTCCGCCGTTCCTTCGAACAGGCGGCCGCAGCCCATCGCGAACATCGTGTCGCCGACGAAGGCGACCCCTGCCTCGCGGAATATGTAGGCGATGTGGCCCAGCGTATGGCCCGGCACTTCCCATACCTCTGCGTCATGGGCGCCGACGGAAATGCGGTCGCCTTCTTTCAGGGGACGGTCGATCGTCGGGATGCGGGCCATTTCTGCGGCCGGGCCATAGACCGTCGCGCCGGCATCCTTCACCGCCTGGTTGCCGCCGGTGTGATCGGGATGCCAATGGGTGTTGAGCACCTTGTCGATGGTCCACCCGCGCGCATCGGCGGCGGCAAGCACCGCGTCGGCATCGCCCGGATCGACCACGGCGGTTTCACCGCTCGCCGCGTCGTGCAGCAGCCAGAGATAATTGTCGCTGAAGGCCGGAACAGCGACGATTTCCAGGCCTTGCATTACCAGCTGCCGGTGTTGGGCATCGACGCCCATGGTTCGGCTGGGTCCTTGTGCCCCTTTTGCAGCAGTTCCACCGAAATGCCGTCGGGCGACTTCACGAAGGCCATATGGCCGTCCCGCGGCGGGCGGTGAATGATGTGGCCGGCGTCCTGCAGCCGCTGGCATGTCTGGTAGATGTCGTCGACCCGAAAGGCGAGGTGGCCGAAATTGCGTCCGCCGCTGTAGGTTTCCGGCGCACTGCCGTCCTTGGGCGGCCAATTGTACGTCAGCTCGACCTCCGCGCTGGCGCGGTCGCTGCCGTCGATCACGTCTTCCGGTGCGGCCAGGAAAATAAGGGTGAAGCGGCCGGCCTCATTTTCCATTCGCCGCATTTCCTTGAGGCCCAGCAGCGTGAAGAAATCCACCGCCGCATCGGGATCGGCCACGCGGATCATGCTGTGCAAAAACTTCATCGGTCGGTCCTTGTTGCTGAAGCGCCTAGATGGGCCGTCGGATCGCCGATGCAAGGCATGTCAGGGCTGCGGGTCGGCCGGGCCTTCGCCGTCCCCGTCGGGCCGCTTGGCAACTTCGTTGGTGACCGTCAGCGGTACGTCGAGCATCGACAGGGCATCGCGCGCCGCGGCACCTGTAGAGCCTGCCGGGTCGGCCGCAACCGCCTTTTCCCAATAATTGCGCGCCTCCTTGTCGTCGCCGGCGGCCTTGGACACATGGCCCGCTTCGAAGAGGACGAGGGCCGATCCGGGTGCCATGGTCAGTGCCCGGTTGATCGTCGCGCGGGCCAGCGGGATATTGTCCTCGCGGATCGCCAGAGCGGCCGAAAAATACCACAGAAACGGATCGGCCGACACGGTTTCGGCGGCCTTGGTGACCAGCGCGCGAGCGGCCTTGAGGTCGCCAGCTTCCTCGGCCGCCCGCGCCCGGTCGAGCTGCGCAAGGCCGAGCTGGGTGCCGCTGAGCGTTCCGCCCGCCAGCGCCTTGTCGAGCGTAGCGGCAGCCTTTTTCCCGTCGCCGGCGGCGATCCACATATTGCCCGCGGCCGCGAGCGCCTGGTCGCGCCGAACACCGGCAAGGCCCGCGGCTGCCTGTTCCAGCAGCGACGCGCTCTCGGCAGGCCGGTTGTCACGTGCGGCCTGGGCGGCTCGGCAGCTCAGGCTGTCGACGGTTTCGTTGACGGCGCAGGCCACGGCGGAGGCATTGGGGTAGGGCAAAGGCGCCGGACTGGCGGCAAATAAGGCGGCGACGAGGATCAACGAATTAGCTCCAGCAGGCCGGCAAGCTCCACAAGGATCGCGTGGATCTCATGCGGCTCGCTCAGGCGGTGACCCCCGTTCTTGATCAGTCGAAGCTGCACATCGGCTGAACCGAGGTCGGCCATCAGCCTGATGGGTACCCCCATCGGGACGTCTTCGTCCTTTTCGCCGTGCACCAGGCGCACCGGCTGGTCGAGCGCAACCGTTTTGTAGAGCAGGCGCAACGCCGCGCCCGATTCCCAGAAGGCGCGGTGGGTCACCATTGCATCGGGACCATAAGGCGTGGGTCGTTCGAGCCGGCCTGCTGATGCCAGTTGCTGTTTTTCCTCGGCCGTGAAGCCCCAGTCGGTGAAGTCGGGTGCGGCGGCGATGCCCATCACCGCCCGGACCCGATCCGGCCGCTGTAGGGCGGCGTGGAGCGCCAGCCATCCACCCATCGAGGAACCCGCGACGATCAGTGGTCCCTCGGTGAGGAGATCGATGGCAGCGAGCGTCTCTCCCAGCCAGCGATCGAGCGTTCCGTCAGCGAAATTGCCCCCCGACGATCCCGTTCCGCTGTAGTCGAGGCGAAGGCATCCAACCTCCCGCGTCGCGCAAAAGGCGTCGATGCTTTCCGCCTTGGCGCCTTCCATGTCACTGGCATAGCCCGGCAGGAACAGGACCGTCGGCCTACCTTCGCCGGCCTTGCGGTGACGGGTGGCGATACGCCGTCCGTCGCCGGGATCGAAGTAGGATAGTGGCGGCGGCGCTATGTCGAACATCGGCATGCCCTACCCCTGCCGTGCAAAGCAGGGGCGGGCAAGACTAGTTGCGGCTCGGGTCGGCGCACGCTGCTTTCAGCGCGGCGAAATCCTTGGCCGGCATGGCCGGACTGCGCTTTAACGAGCCAATGCGTTTAGTTCCGCTTGGAACAGGTCGGGCCGATCGATCATGATGAAATGGGCGGTGTTCGCTACCGGGACGAGACGGGCAGCCGGCTGGGCCGCGTAATCGGTGACGTAGCGGTGCTGGGCCTTTTCGGGGTCTTGCGCCTGATACAATACTACCATCGGCACCTCGATGGCGGCGATGTCCCCCCGCAGGTCGGTCATCAGGTCTTCATACACCGCCTGCGCGACCACCGCCGGATCGGCCTTCAGCGCCCAGTTGGCGATTTTCATGCGGGCTTCGGGTGTCGCAGCCATCCCGCCGCCAGGATCTTTGCTGACGCCGCGTACGGCGGCGGCTTTCATCGCCTCGCGGTTGGCCAGCATTTGCGTCTTCATCATGTTGGCTTGAGGCGTCACGCTTTCGACCGTCGCCTTGTCGTCCAATACCGTGCCGAAGAACGGGAGTGCGTCCACTACCATGATGCCTTTGACCTGATCGGGTCGGTCGAGTGCGAACTTCATCGCCAGCAACCCGCCGAAGCTATGCCCGGCAACGATCGCCTTGCCGATGCGGCGCGACGTCAGGTCTGCGGCCAAGTCGGCGACTATGCCGTCGATCAGGCCCGGCCCCTCGTTGGCAGGTGTCGGGACTCCTTCGAAGCCCTTGACTTCGACGACCAACAGGCGGTGGTCAGTCCGCAAGGCGGCGACTGTTTCGTCCCAGACCGCGCCGGGCGTCGACATGCCGGGGATCAACACGATCACCGGGCCCTTCGTCCCATAAAGTCGGGTGCGGATGTGGTCGTGTTCGGTCGTCGCGGCCTGCGCGGCGGCCAGCGGTTGGGCGGCGACGGGCGAGCAAGCCGCGGGCGCGAGCAGTGACGATGCGGCGGCGGCCGTGACAAGGGTCCAGATTTTCATGACTATTCCTTCGACGGGGAGACGAAGACGTTTTCGATGCTGGTGTCGAACAGTTCGGCGATGCGGAATGCCAGCGGCAGCGACGGGTCGTACTTGCCGGTTTCGATCGCATTGACGCTTTGACGCGACACCTCGAGCCGGTCGGCAAGGTCCTGCTGGCTCCAGTCGCGCTCCGCGCGCAGGACCTTGAGGCGGTTCTTCATGCGCAGTTGCCCGCGGTGCCGAACTGCACGCGATTGGCCGCGGCCCCGACGCCCAGGCCTGCGAACCAGAGAACTGGGGCCCAATAGAGATCGGTCCGCGGCAGCACGTCGAACGACGACAGGAACCCGTGAACGGCGCAAATTGTCAGCGCAAAGCCGGTCGCAACGATCATTTGCCGGACCATCAACATGCGCAGGAACTCGTCTTTTTCCTCGATCAATAAACGCCCGATGGCCCAGAAAACGCCGATGATCGGCAGTGCTGGCAATACGCCAAGGACATAGGCTTCGACGCCGACGACACCGCCGTTCTTGAAGCGTGTCACGACGCCGAGCAGGATGAAGATGTAGCTGCCCATGAAAAGCGCCATGCGCCGCACATAATTGCGGTGGGCGACCGACTTGATCATCGCCATGGTCTACGCATCCACCGAACGGCCGCAACGACCGAGGTAGAAGCTGGACGTCGCCGCCGGTACGACCAGCAAAGCGGTTTGTAGCACTTTCGCATCGACGAAGTCGAAGATGGTGAGCGCGGCGAGTGCCATCATCGCAGCCGCGATGCAGATTCCCGACTTTAGTTGTGCATCCATGTCAAACGTCCTTTTCTCAATGACAAGGAGACTTTACTTTTAGCATTGTGGGTATGTCAAGCATCATTGACAAAATGTCGCGTGACCTTGAAGTTTCTGATTTCGTGGCGATTTTTGACGCCGAACAATTGC
The DNA here is from genome assembly GCF_000585415.1 of Sphingomonas jaspsi DSM 18422. Classification (NCBI taxonomy): domain Bacteria; kingdom Pseudomonadati; phylum Pseudomonadota; class Alphaproteobacteria; order Sphingomonadales; family Sphingomonadaceae; genus Sphingomonas; species Sphingomonas jaspsi. The sequence goes on from NZ_KK073876.1 coordinate 575,791, forward strand.
CCCGCCGCGGCGTTCGGCCATACATCCGTCGCATTGCGGCGACATCGCCCGCCGCGAATCAGATATTCGGGACTTTAGTGATGACCTCCATCGATCCGCTGCCGGCCGTGACCTTCATCATCGAATGGGAAAACGCCATCGATGTCGAGGATGACTGGACCGCAAAGGCGATGCTCGCGCTTGAGCGCGAGATCCGCGACGTCGCGCCGCGCATGCCGCAAAAGCCGCGCGTCATGTATCTTTACGACAAGAATGAAGTCGCGCCCGGCACGGTCGAAGGGGTGATTGGCACGGTCGCACCGGGCCTGAAAGACGTTGCCGACCTGGAGGTCATTCCGACCGACGGCCTCACGTATTACAAGCTTAAGAATTACGGCATCGCCCGGTCCAGGACCGAATTGTCGGTGATGGTCGACAGCGATGCAGGTCCGCAGCCCGGCTGGCTCGATGCCTTGCTGAAGCCTTTCGCTGATCCCGAAGTGATGGCGGTCGGGGGCTTTACCGTGCTCGGCCACGAAACCTTGCTCGACAAGGCGATGGCGCTGAGTTGGGTGTTCAACCTGCCGAACGAGCGTACGCAGACCGAGAAGCGCAACAAAATTCACGTCAACAACTGCGCGGTACGGACCGACTTTTTCCGGGCCAACCCGTTCCCGGACCTGCCGGCCTTCAAGAAGCAGTGCGTATTCTGGTTGAAGGGCATCACCGCGCGCGGTCACAAGTTCGTCCGCACCGCCGACGCGATGGCGATCCATGCGCCGCATCCGGGTTGGAAGTTCCTTGCCTGGCGCGCCTGGACCGGCGGCTACGACAGCGATTTCGCCGGCTATCACAGCTTTTCGAAGAACCGGGTAGGCCGGTTCGTCTATGCCTTCTGGCATTTCGTGCGGAAGCTGGTGCGGTCGTGGAAGAATATCCTGCTCAAGGGCGGCAAGGTCGACCTGCCGATCTGGCAGCGTCCATTCGCGATGCTGATCTCGCTCGGCTTCTACTTCGTGATGCTGATCGGCCAGCTGGCCAGTGTGTTCAGCCGCAGCTTCGGCCCGTTGCCCGACGTCAGGCCGCTGGAGCCGGTCGCCGCCTAGTCGCCGGAAAAGTCGCGGCGCCTTGTCGCGACGCGGAGCAGACCTTGCGCGACCAGCGGCGGCAAGGCCGCCCAGCCAAAGGTCGAGGCAAGGGTCGACGCGTCCGAACGTAGCTTGCCGAATTTACCCTTGCCGGCGAGCCGGGCCAGATGGCGCGCCACATCATAGGCAAGGCCCTGCCGGAACACCGGGTCGCTGCTATATTCCGGATGGCGCGCATGAAAGGCGAGCAGGGATTCGGTGAAATTGCCGAGGCCTGCGGAAATCGCATCGTTCGAATAGCGCTTGATCCACCAAACGTCGTCGCGACAGGCCATGCGCCCGACCTTGGCCAACCGCAGCAGGAAGTCGAAGTCCTGCCGCCGCTTCAACGCCTCGTCGAATCTACCGGCACGAAGCGCGGCGTCGCGGCGAACCATGATGCCCGGTGTCGCTTTCCAGATGCGGCGGGTGAACAGCGCCTCGAGGATCGCCCGATTGTCGTCGAGGACCGGGTTGAGCATGTCGGCGTCGGGCTTGCGTCCGTCGGGATAGACCTTGCGGAAGCTGTCGATCAGCACATCGAATTGCGGGTGAGCGGCGAACCAGTCGACCACCTTTCCCAATTTCATCGGGAGATAGGCATCGTCGCTGTCAAGGAAGGCGAGCAGATCGGCGCGGGATTCGTCGATCCCACGGTTGCGGGCGGCATTGCCGCCCATGTTGCGGGGTTGGCGGGCAAGGCGGATGCGAGGGTCGTCATAGGCCGCGACGACGTCGGCGGAGCCGTCGGTCGATCCGTCGTCGACCACGACCAGTTCCCAATCGCCGAAATCCTGCGCGACGACGCTGTCGATCGCGTGGCCTACAAGGTCCGCGCGATTGAATAGCGGCATGATCACGGAAATGGCGGGCAAGGGGCGTCCTTCGACTTTTACCCATTGCTGGTGCCAAAGGCGGCGACGCAGGGCAAGCGAGACCATTGAAGCCGTTGCTGCACTGCACTAGGTGGCAAAGCGTCATGACCAAGATGTTCAAAATCTCGCTGCCCGATGGCTCCGTCCGCGAAATGGCCGAAGGGTCCACCCCGGCGGATGTTGCCGCGGCGATCGGGCCGGGCCTTGCCAAGGCGGCGCTGGCGGCGCGCGTCGACGGCGAATTGCGCGACCTCAACCGCCCGTTCGAGGGTGACAGCCAGCTTGCATTGGTCACCAGCCGAGACGAGAAGGACGCGCTGGAACTGGTGCGCCACGACTTCGCCCACGTCCTCGCCGAAGCGGTGCAGAACATCTTTCCGGGTACCCAGATCACCTTTGGTCCGGCGACCGACGACGGCTTCTACTATGATTTCGCGCCCGCCCCGGGCCGCGGCATGTTCACCGACGAGGATCTTCCCCTGATCGAGGAAGAAATGCGTCGCGTCATCGCCGCCGACAAGCCGCTGGTGCGCGAAGTTTGGAGCCGGGAAAAGGTCCGCCAATTCTTCCTCGACCATGGCGAAAGCTTCAAGGCGGAGTGGGTGATGGAACTGCCCGAGGGCGAGCCGATCACCATGTACAAGACCGGCCATGGCGAGGCGGACTGGATCGACCTGTGCCGCGGGCCGCACTTGGCATCGACCGGCAAGCTCGACCCGCAGGCGTTCAAGCTGACCCGCGTCAGCGGCGCTTACTGGCGCGGCGACCAGGCGAACCCGATGCTCAGCCGCATCTACGGCACCGCCTGGCTCAACAAAAAGCAGCTGGCCGAGCATCTCGTCCGGCTGGAGGAAGCTGCCAAGCGCGACCATCGCAAGCTTGGCCGCGAAATGAACCTGTTCCACCTGCAGGAAGAAGCGCATGGCAGCGTCTTCTGGCACCCGCAGGGCTACGCGATTTATCGCGTGCTTGAAGATTATATCCGCCGTGCGGTGCAGGGCGCCGAATGCCTCGAAGTGAAAACCCCGCAGGTGATGGACGCGCGCCAATGGGAAAAGAGCGGCCACTGGGGCAAGTATCGCGAGAATATGTTCGTCATCCCTGACGAGGTCCCCAACACCGAGGACGAAGGGCCGCTGGTGTCGGACGATGCGCAGTGGATGGCACTGAAGCCGATGAACTGCCCGGCGCACGTCCTGATCTTCAAGCAGGGCATCAAGAGCTATCGCGACCTGCCGCTGCGCCTGGTCGAAAACGGCTGCTGCCACCGCAACGAGCCGCACGGTGCGCTGCATGGCCTGATGCGCGTTCGCCAGTTCACCCAGGACGACGGTCACATCTTCTGTCGCGAAGACCAGATCGTCGAGGAAGTGCGCAATTTCTGCCAGCTCGCTGATCGGGTCTACAAGGACTTCGGCTTCACTTACGCCGTGAAACTGGCGCTGCGCCCCGACCAGCGGTTCGGCAGCGACGAGGACTGGGACAAGGCAGAGGCCGAGCTGCGTCAGGCCGTCATTGATGCTGGCATGGCGACCGAGGAATATGGCTGGGAAGAATTGCCGGGCGAAGGCGCCTTCTATGCGCCCAAGCTCGAATGGCACCTTACCGACGCCATCGGTCGCACTTGGCAGGTCGGCACCATCCAGTCGGATCGCGTCCTGCCTGAGCGGCTCGACGCGAGCTACGTCGGCGAGGACGGCGAGCGCCATCGGCCGGTGATGCTACATCGGGCCATCTTCGGCAGCTACGAGCGCTTCATTGGCATCCTGATCGAGCATTTTGCGGGCAAGCTGCCGCTGTGGCTGGCGCCGACCCAGATCGTCGTCGCAACCATCGTCAGCGATGCCGATGCCTATGCCCAGCTGGTGACCGACAAGCTGAAGGCCGCGGGCCTTCGCGCCGAGGTCGATCTCCGCAATGAGAAGATCAACTATAAGGTGCGCGAACATTCGCTGGCGAAGGTTCCGCTGCTGCTGGTTGTCGGCAAGCGCGAGGCGGAAGAGGGGACGGTTGCGGTCCGCCGCCTTGGCAGCGACGAGCATCAGAAGGTAATGGGCCTTGATGACGCGATCTCGGCCTTTACCGCCGAAGCGACTGCGCCCGACCTCAGCTAAGCCGCCACACGACATGGGGAAAATCCGCCTCCCAGGCGCGCCGCCCCTTCACTTTGGCCCGCGAACGCCTTAAGTCGCGGGCCACAACCAACGACTCTAGGAGATTGCGCTATACCACCGCCCTATCCGCGCCGTTCCATGGCGCCGCCGCAGTTGAGCGGCCCTCGCTACAATCAGTTTATCCAGGCCCAGAAGGTCCGGGTGATCGACGAAAATGGCGAAAATCTGGGCGTGATGTATACGCGCGAAGCCTTTGAGCAGGCGCAGGAAGTCGGTCTCGACCTGGTCGAGATCAGCCCGGGCGCCGATCCGCCCGTCGCCAAGTTCCTCGACATCGGCCGCTACAAATATGAAGCGCAGAAAAAGGCCAACGAGCAGCGCAAGCGCCAGAAGACGCAGGAGATCAAGGAGATCAAGATGCGTCCGAACATCGATGACCATGACTTCGACGTGAAGATGAAGAAGGTCTTCGAGTTCCTTGAGGAAGGCGACAAGGTGAAGCTCACCCTGCGCTTCCGCGGCCGCGAAATGGCGCACAACCAGCTTGGCATGGCCGTGCTTCAGCGGGTGGCCGAACAGACTGCCGAAGTTGCCAAGATCGAGCAGCATCCGCGCATGGAAGGCCGGCAGATGCTTATGGTGATCGCACCCAAGTAAAGTTCGCGAACCGCAACGGTTCAAATAAGGCGCGGCTTCCCCTACGGAAGTCGCGCCTTTTTCATGTTGCGCTGCGACCTGTGACATTTTCGTCGCAATCGGCTCGATTCCATCGCGCGAACGCCGTCCGCCGCTTCCTTCCCCTGTGTTGCTCGCGTAATTCTGCTCACCAAGAACATAAGAAATTCACAGGGGAGTATTTGATGCGCAAATCCGTTTGGCTGCTTTCGGCAGGCCTTTTTGCCCTTTCGACTCCGGCATTCGCACAGCAGACCGACACCGATGGCTCGGCGGCCCAGCCGACCGACGGTGCGACCAGCGAAGCGGCCGCCGTCGACAACAAGGCGACCCAGACGTCGGCCGAAGCCGACACCAGCGAAATCGTCGTTACTGCGACTCGTCGTAACGAAGCGCTGTCGGACGTTCCGCTGGCGGTGTCGGCGGTTACCGCCGAATCGCTCGCCAACACAGGCGCCAGCGACATTCGCCAGCTGACCCAAGTGTCGCCGTCGCTGCTGGTGTCGTCGACCTCGTCGGAAGCTGGTGCGGGCGTGGCTCGTATCCGCGGTGTCGGCACGGTCGGTGACAACCCTGGTCTCGAAAGCTCGGTCGCGGTGTTTATCGACGGCGTCTACCGCTCGCGCACCGGCGTCGGCCTGACCGAACTCGGCCAGATCGACCGGATCGAAATCCTTCGCGGCCCGCAGGGCACGCTGTTCGGTCGCAACGCGTCGGCCGGCCTCATCTCGATCATCACCGCCAAACCGAAGTTCAACACCGAAGTGTCGGGCGAACTGACCATCGGCAACTACAACCTGCGCCGCGCCGAACTGTCGGCGACCGGTGCGCTCAGCGACACGATCGCGGCGCGCATCGACGGCGTGCTGGTCAAGCGTGACGGCTTCCTCGAAGACGTTATCTCGGGCCGCGACATCAACAATCGCGACCGCTGGTTGCTCCGCGGGCAGCTGTTGTTCCAGCCGAACAGCGACCTGTCGTTCCGCGTCATCGCCGATTACGCCAAGCGCAACGAAGAATGCTGCGCCGCGACCTACCTGCCGGCGCATGACTATGCCGCCGGTGCCGTTCCGAACGAACAGCCGTCGACGATTGCCGGCATCGAACGTGCGTTGGGTGCGATCATCAACGACGATACCTTCGCGCGCGACGTGTCGATTACCCCGGGCCGTTCCTACCGTTCGGACGTCAAGGACTACGGCCTGTCGGGCGAACTGGTGTACGATTTCGGCGGGGCCGAGCTGACCTCGATCACCGCCTATCGCTACAACAAGTTCATCCGCGGCCAGGATGCCGACTACAACAACCTCGACATCCTCTATCGTCCGGATGACGGCGGCGCCTTCAACCGCTTCAAGACCTTCACCCAGGAACTCCGCCTCCAGGGCACGACCTTCGGCGGCAAGCTCGACTGGCTGGTCGGCGGTTACTTCGCGAAGGAAAACCTGCGGGTCGACGACAACCTGACCTACGGTGCGGACTATAGCCGCTATGCCAACTGCCTTGCGGCGGCGAGCTTCGGCGTGTCGACCCTGCTGGCTCCGGGCAGCTCGCCGAACTGCACCAACAGCGCGGTCGCGACAGGCATTCGCTCGCAGCTGATCGCCGGTTATAACGCCGCGGTTGCGGCCGGTGCGGCGGGCGCCACCACGGCGGCCAACCTCGCCAGCCAGATCACCGCCCTCGGCGCCTTCGCCCAGCTCAACAACACCGGCCTTCCGGCTGGCATCCCGCCGGTCAACTTCTCGGCGGCGCCGTTCGGTACCAGCGGCTTCACCAACCTGGCGATCGCGCTGGGCGGTGCGGGCTTCGTCGGTTCGACGCTCAACGGCGTGGCGCTCGACGACAGCTACAGCCAGAAGAGCACCAACTGGGCGCTGTTCACGCACAACATCTTCTCGATCACCGACAGCCTCAAGCTGACGGCGGGCCTGCGCTACACGCGTGAAAAGAAGACGTTGGACGCGACGCTGTTCGACAACAACACGCTGTGCACCGTGTTGTCGGGTTCGTCGCTGCAGCAGCTGCCGTGCGTCACCCCGTCGGCCCCGGGCGGTTCGTTCGTGATCAACGATTCGAAGACCGAAGGCCGTTTCTCGGGCACTGCGGTGCTCAGCTGGAAGCCGACCGACAAGCTGCTCACCTACATCAGCTATTCGCGCGGCTACAAGGCGGGCGGCTTCAACCTCGACCGTTCGGCGCTGTGGCGCGCGCAGCCGGTTCCGACCACGGTCCCGGCGACGCCCAACAACGTCGTGCTGACCAACCCGCCCCTGTCGGGCAGCGGCGCGATCTGCGTCAGTGCTGCGCAGAAGGGTTGCCAGGGAATCGTCGCTTCGGGTGCTGACCTGCAGTTCAAGCCGGAAACCAACGACGCGTTCGAACTGGGCGCGAAGTTCAACGGTCGCGGCATCGACATCAACGTTGCCGTGTTCCGCCAGCTGTTCCGCGATTTCCAGCTCAACACCTTCAACGGTCTCAACTTCATCGTTGAAAACGTGAACTCGTGTAAGGGCGACCTCAACACCAATGGTGCGGCCAACCTTGCGCCGAACCAGGCGGACGAGGACAATCGTGCCGACACCGGTGCCTGCACGGGCAAGACCCAGGCTGGCGTGAAGAGCGTCGGCGTCGAACTGGAAGCCTTCACCCGTCCGTTCGCGAACGTGTCGTTCAACCTCGGTGCGGTCTATGCCAACACCAAGTACCGCGACAATCTGGTCGGTGCCGACGGTCGTCCGCTGTCGAACGCGCTGTTCCAGCTGCCGGGCAGCCGCCTGTCCAACTCCAGCCAGCTCGCCCTCACCAGCGCGCTGTCGTGGACGCCGCCGATCGGCGACAGCGGCCTTCGTGCGCTGTTCTACATCGACGGCCGTTACCAGAGCAAAATCAACACCGGCTCGGACCTCGATATCGAAAAGGTCCAGAAGGGCTACACGGTGTTCAATGCTCGCGTCGGCCTGCGCGGGCCGAGCGATAGCTGGGCCGTCGAACTGTGGGCGCAGAACCTGCTCGACAAGAACTTCCTGCAGGTCGCCTTCGACGCGCCGCTGCAGGGCACGGGCACGGAGCGCGGCGTCAACAAGGGCTTCTATGCCCGTTCGACGCAGCTCTACGGCGCCTTCCTGGGCGAACCGCGCACCTTCGGTGCTACGTTCCGCCTGAAGTTCGCGCCGAAGAAGGCGATGCCGGTAGAGGAAGCGGCTCCGCCGCCGCCGCCCCCGCCGCCGGCTACCCAGACCTGCCCCGACGGATCGGTGATCCTGGCGACGGACAGCTGCCCGCCGCCGCCGCCGCCCCCGCCGCCTCCGCCGCCGGCGCCGGAGCCGGAACGCGGCTAAGGACGATCAGCTTCGATCAAGGGAAAGGGCCTCGCAATTGCGGGGCCCTTTTTCCGTCAGGCGCTTTCGAGCATCGCGAGCAGGTTCGACCGCAATATCTGACCCGCCGCCGGGCCCAGTTTGTGGCCTTCCACATCGGTCAGGTAGAAAACGTCCACTGCCCGCTCGCCATAGGTGGCGATATGGGCCGAGTGCAGCTGGTAGCCGGACGCGTGGATGGTAAGCGCCAGCCGCGCGAGCAGGCCGACCTGATCGCGGCCATTGACTTCGACGACGGTCGTCCGGGTCGATGCCTTGTCGTTGACCAGGACACGCGGCGCGACGCGGAAAGCTCGTTCTCTTTTTCCCAGCGGTGCCGGAGTCGGTAGCGGCGGCGGATCGTCGGACCGGATCGACGTCTCGATCGCCTTGACCAGCCGCTTGCGTTGCCGGGCGTCGCCATAGGGTTTGCCGCGCCCGTCGACGATCAACAGGTTGTCGAGTGCCATGCCATCTCGCGTGGTGTGGATGCGCGCATCGACGATCGAAGCGCCGGCCGTGCTCAGCCCCGCAGCGATACGATAGAATAGGCCGGGCCGATCGGCAGCGAAGACGCTGACGCGCGTGGTCCCGGACACGGGATCGGGCACCGCTTCCACGGCCACGGTCGCGCCGCCGATATGGGATTCGGCAACCGCTACCTGATGCGCATTGGCGACTTGCCATTCAGTGGGCTCCGCCAGCCAGTAGCTGTCGGGCAAGCGGCGCAGGTGCGATTTGGCCATCGCCTTAGTCCAGTTGGGCAGGGCGGCGACCAGGGCCTGCTGCCGCGCCTCCACCTCTTCGGCGCGACCGCGCTGCTTGTGGCCGAGACGCAGACGTTCCTCGGCGGCATCGAACAGCGTGCGCAGCAGCAGCCGCTTCCATTCGGTCCAGGTCCCCGGTCCGACCGCGCGGATGTCGACCACGGTCAGGATCAGCAGCAGCCGCAACCGCTCGGGGCTCTGCACTTCGCGCACGAAGTCTTCCACCGTCTTGGGGTCTGCAAGATCCCGGCGGAATGCGATCCGGCTCATCAGCAGGTGGTGGCGAACCAGCCAGGCGACCGTTTCGGTTTCGCCGTCGTCGAGGCCAAGCCGCGGGCACAGCTCCATCGCGATGTCCGCACCCAATTCGCTATGATCGCCGCCGCGGCCCTTGGCGATGTCGTGCAGCAGCACGGCGACATACAGCGTACGGCGCGATGCGATCTGCTCGAACACGGCGGTCGACAGGGGATGATCCTGCGCCAACTCGCCTCGCTCGATCCGGGACAACAAGCCGATCGCCCTGATCGAATGCTCGTCGACCGTATAATGGTGATACATGTCGAACTGCATCTGCGCCACGACCCGGCCGAAGTCCGGCATGAATCTGCCGAAGACGCCGGCCTCGTTCATCCAGCGCAAGGCAACGTCAGGATCCTTCCTCGCGGTCAGCACTTCCAGGAACTGGCGGTTGGCTTCGGGATCGTCGCGCACCAGATCCGCCAGCCTTGCGTCCCGCGCGGCCGCCCGCATCGCGCTGGGGTGAATTTCCATACCCTCGCGCGCGGCCAGCGCGAACAGCTCGATCAAACGCTCAGGCTTTTCGGCGAACCAATGTTCGGACGGGATTGAAAGGCGGCCCCGGTCGATGACGAATCCGTTGAGGCGGCGTGGGCGTCGGCGCAAGGTGGGCAAGGCGAACCGGCGGCCCTTTTCCGCCATTTGTTCGTCCAGCTGGGCGAGGAACAGACCGGTCAGGTCGCCGACGGTCTTGGCGTTGATGAAATAGAATTGCATGAAGCGCTCGACCGCGCTTTTGCCCGGGCGGTCGGTGTAGCGCATCGCGGCGGCGATCTCGCGCTGCATGTCGAAGCTCAACCGATCTTCGGCGCGTCCGCTGATGCGATGCAGGTGGCAGCGCACGGCCCAGAAAAAGCGCTCGGCCCGCTCGAACCGCCGAAACTCGGCGGCGCCGAACAGGCCCTTGTCGACCAGTCCATCGGGACGGTCCACGCCATAAACATATTTGCCGATCCAGTAGAGCGTGTGGAGATCGCGCAGGCCGCCCTTGCCGTCCTTGACGTTGGGTTCGACGACATATCGGCTGTCGCCCATCTTCTGGTGGCGCTCGTCGCGCTCGGCGAGCTTCGCGACGACATATTCGCGCTCGCTGCCGGCGACCACCTCAGTGCGGAAACGACGCGCAGCCTCCTCGTTCAGTGCTTCGTCGCCCCAGATCCAGCGTCCTTCCAGCAGGGCGGTGCGCGTCGACATGTCGCCCTTGGCGGCCGTGACCATTTCCGACGGCGTGCGGACCGAATGGCCGACCTTCAGCTTCAGGTCCCACAAAAGATAAAGCATCGCCTCGGCCACCTGCTCGCACCAGTGCGATCGGTGGTCGGCGACAAGGAACATCAGGTCGACGTCGCTGAACGGTGCCATTTCGCCGCGCCCGGTCCCGCCCAGGCCGATGATCGAAACCCGTTCCGAGCGGGTCGGGTTGTGGTTGGGATAAAGCCGCGTCGTGACAAGGTCGTAAATGAGCCGGACGATCTGGTCGGTCAAAAACGCGTAGGAGGCCGCAATTTCCCGACCGCGACCCGGATGGTCGAGCATTCGCCGTTCGATCTCGCTTCGACCTGTTGCCATTACATCAGCCAGCAGCCCGGCCGCCGTTTTCTGAAGGTCCTTGTCGGCCAGCGCTGCCAGCCGCTCCGCCACCGCACGCCGGTCGATGATCTGGCGCCGCTCGGCGATCAGGGCGTAGCGTGGCTGCTGCCGCATCAGCCTGTGGCCGCCAATCGCTTGAGTGAGTAGAGGGCGTCGAGCGCTTCGCGCGGACTGAGCGCATCGGGGTCGATGGCAGCCAGTGCGTCGGCTAGCGGATCGGGCGCATGCGCCTCGAGGGTCTGTGAGGCGAAGAGGGGCAGGTCGTCGAGTCCTGCCGCAATCCCGCCGGTCGCATCGCGCCCGGCCTCCAGCTTCGACAGCACCGACTTGGCTCGAGCCAGGACCAGCGGCGGCAGCCCCGCCAGCTTGGCAACGGCGATCCCGTAGCTGCGATCGGCGGGACCGTCGGCGACTTCGTGCATCAGCACCAGTTCGCCCTTCCATTCGCGCGCCCGGACATGGTGGAGCGACAGCGCATCGAGCCGGTCGGACAAGCGGGTCAGCTCGTGATAATGGGTTGCGAACAGCGTGCGGGAATTGACCGTATCGTGCATCGCCTCGACCACCGCCCAAGCAATGGCGAGCCCGTCATAGGTCGAGGTGCCGCGCCCGATCTCGTCGAGGATGACCAGGCTGCGCGGGGTCGCCTGCGCAAGGATGGCGGCGGTCTCGACCATCTCGACCATGAAGGTTGAGCGACCGCGTGCCAGATTGTCGGCCGCGCCGACCCGGCTGAACAGGCGGTCGACCACGCCGATCGTCGCGCTGGTCGCGGGGACATACATGCCGGCTTGCGCGAGAAGCGCGGCGATGGCGACCTGGCGCAGGAATGTCGACTTGCCGCCCATGTTGGGGCCGGTGATCAGCCACAGGCGGTCGCGGGCGGAAAGGGCGCAATCGTTGGCGACGAAGCGCTCCCCATCCTTCGCGAGCGCCTCCTCGACGACCGGATGACGCGCGCCTTCCAGCGCCATGACCGGCTCATCGCTGAGATGCGGCAGGCACCATTGACCTTCGCTGGCGCGTTCGGCGTTGGCCGCGGCGACGTCGATGCGGGCGATGGCGTCGGCGGTATCGGCGATGCGCGCCGCGGCAGCGACGGCCAACGCCGACAATTCCTCGAAATGGGCAACTTCGGCGGCCAGGGCATGGGCGCCGGCTTCGACCACCTTGCTCGCCTCGGCATGGAGGTCGGGCGAGTTGAAGCGGACGACGCCGGCCAGGGTCTGGCGATGGGTGAAGCCGCTGTCGGGCGCCATCAGCCGGTCGGCCTGTCGCGCGCTGACCTCGATATGGTAGCCTAGTACGGCGTTGTGGCGAATCTTGAGCGAACTGAGGCCGGTCTGGTCGCGATACCCGGCCTCAAGCGCGGCGATGGCGCGGCGTCCGTCCTGGCTTGCAATGCGGAGGGCGTCTAGCGCGGCGTCATAGCCTTCGGCGATGTAGCCGCCCTTGGCCGTGTCGAGCGGCGGCGAGGCGACCAGGGCGACGTGCAGCCGATCGGTCAAGGCGGCATGGCCGCCCATGTCGGGCAGCAGCGATTTCAGCAGGTCGGGGCAGGTGAGGTCGCATTCCAGTTCGGCCTTCAGCGACGCGGCGGCGCTGAGCCCGTCGCGCAGCTGGGCGAGGTCGCGCGGACTGCCGCGACCGGCGACGAGGCGGCCAAGGGCGCGACCGATATCGGGCATGGCCCGCAATGCCTCGCGGACGCGCGCGCGGCGGATCGGCTCTTCGTGGAGCCACTTCACCAGCGCCAGCCGTGCCTCGATCGCCGGCACGTCGGTCAGCGGCGCCGACAGGTCGGCGGCGAGCAGGCGGCGACCCGGTGCGGTGACGCAGCGGTCGATGCAGGCGAGCAGGCTGCCAGCATGACTTCTCGTTTGGGTGCGGACGATCTCCAGGCTGTCGCGAGTCGCCGGGTCGATCGCCATATACTGAGCGCGGGCAATGCGGCGCGGGGCGGCGAGGAAAGCGACGGCATCTTTCTGCGTTGCCTGCAGATAGGCGAGCAGGCCGCCGGCAGCGACCAGTTCGGCGCGCGACGGCGCCCCGAATCCGTCAAGGGTGGCGACGCCGTAACGCTCTTTCAGCGACCGTTCCCCGGCGATGCTGTCGAAACCGCCCTTGCCCGCGCTAGTCGCGATGCCCGGAACTTTATTGTCCGCGATGACTTCGGCAGGCGACAACCGCGCCAGTTCGGCCTTGAGCTCACCCGGCCCGCAGGCGACCAATTCGAACCGCCCGGTCGAAATGTCGGCGGCGGCGATGGCCCAATCCTCGCCCGCCCGCCCGACGGCGGCGAGCCAGTTCGAGCGGCCCGATTCGAGCAGCGTTTCTTCGGTCAGTGTGCCCGGGGTGACGAGGCGGACGATGGCGCGCTCGACCAGCGCCTTCGACCCGCGCGCCTTTCGCGCCTCGGCGGGACTTTCGGTTTGTTCGGCGATGGCGACACGGTGGCCGGCGCGGATCAGGCGGGCGAGGTAGCCTTCGGCGGCATGGACCGGAACGCCGCACATCGGCACATCCTCGCCGCCGTCCGACCCGCGCTTGGTGAGCGCAATATCGAGGCAGGACGCAGCGACCTTGGCGTCGTCGAAGAACAACTCGAAAAAGTCGCCCATGCGGTAAAACAGCAGCGCATCCTCCGCCTCGGCCTTGAGGCGATGGTACTGCGCCATCATCGGCGTCTGTTTGGGCGGTGGAGCGTCGCTGCGGGCCATCGGCCCCTTGCTAGCGGCAAAGCGCCGCGCGCGCGAGGGTGACTCTTGCCGCTAAGTGCCGCTAAAGGCCTTTCCGACAGGAGAGAATTTTGAGCGAGAGCAACGTCAAATTCACGCGCGACGAAGCGCTGGACTTCCATTCGCGCGGTCGGCCGGGGAAAATCGAGATCGTCGCATCGAAGCCGATGGCGACCCAGCGCGACCTCAGCCTCGCCTATTCTCCCGGCGTTGCCGTCCCGGTCGAAGAGATCGCGAAAGACCCGGGCAAGGCCTATGACCTCACCGCCAAGGGCAATCTCGTCGCTGTCATTTCGAACGGCACCGCCATCCTCGGCCTCGGAAATCTCGGCGCGCTGGCGTCGAAGCCGGTAATGGAAGGCAAGGCAGTCCTCTTCAAGCGCTTCGCCGACGTCGATTCGATCGACCTTGAGGTCGACACGACCGATGCAGACGCCTTCATCAACGCGGTGGCGCTGCTCGGCCCCAGCTTCGGCGGCATCAACCTCGAAGACATCGCCGCCCCCGACTGTTTCGTCATCGAACAGGCGCTCAAGGAGCGGATGAATATCCCCGTCTTCCACGATGACCAGCACGGCACGGCGATCATCACCGCGGCCGGGCTGATCAACGCCTGCCACCTGACAGGCCGCGAATTGAAAGACATCAAGGTCGTCGTGAACGGCGCGGGTGCCGCGGCCATCGCCTGCACCGAATTGATCAAGGCGATGGGCGTCCGCCACGACCATGTCATCATGTGCGACCGGTCTGGCGTCATCCACAAGGGCCGCGACGACCTCGACCAGTTCAAGTCGGCGCATGCCGTGGTGACCGAAGCGCGCAGCCTGAAGGACGCGCTTAGCGGCGCCGACGTCTTCCTCGGCCTCAGCGCTGCGGGGGCGTTAAAGCCGGACATGGTGACGGACATGGCGCCGCAACCGATCATTTTCGCCATGGCCAACCCGGATCCGGAAATCACGCCGCCCGAAGCCAAGAAGGCGCGGCCCGACGCGATCGTCGCGACCGGTCGCTCGGATTATCCCAACCAGGTCAACAACGTGCTGGGCTTCCCCTTCATCTTTCGCGGCGCCCTCGACGTGCGGGCGACCGGGATCAACGAGGAAATGAAGATAGCCGCGGCAGAAGCACTCGCCGCGCTGGCGCGCGAACCAGTGCCCGAAGAGGTCGCAGCCGCCTATGGCGGGCTGAGCCACAGCTTCGGTCCCGATTACATCATCCCCGCGCCGTTCGACCCGCGCCTGATCGAGATCGTGCCGGCCGCCGTTGCGCAGGCCGCGATGGATACCGGCGTCGCGCAGAAGCCGATTTCGGACATGCGGACCTATCGCGAGCAATTGAAGGCGCGCCTCAACCCGACCTCATCGGTGCTCAACATGGCGTATGACGCGGCCCGCGCGAACCCGCGCCGCGTGCTGTTTGCCGAAGGCGAAGAGGACAATGTCATCCGCGCCGCCATCGCCTTCAGGGAAGGCGGCTACGGCACGCCGGTGCTGGTCGGGCGCGAAGACGTCTACGACAAGCTGGCCGAAATGGGGGTCGACGACCCCAAGAGCTACGAGGTCCTGAACAGCCGCAACTCGCCGATGGTCGCGAAGGCAGTCGACTTCATCTACGCCAAGCACCAGCGCCATGGCCTGCTGCGGCGCGAGATCGAGCGGATGGTCAACCAGGACCGTAACACCTTCACCGCCGCCATGCTGGCACTGGGCGAAGGCGATGCGATGATCACGGGCACGACCCGGCCCTTCAGCCAGTCGCTGCGCCAGGTACGCTGGGTGATCGACGACGAAAAGAACGACACCTCGCCGTTCGGCATCAACATCATCGCGTCGCGCGGCCGGACGGTGATGATTACCGACACCGCCGTGATCGAACGTCCGACCGCCGAGCAGCTTGCAGCGATCGCGGTAAGGGCGGCCGCCTTTGCCCGGCGGATGGGCCAGGAACCGCGCGTGGCCTTCGTCAGCTACACTACTTTCGGCAACCCCGTCGGCCGCCACATCGGCGAAATCCGCGACGCGGTGAAGGTGCTCGACACGCTGAAAGTCGACTTCGAATATGAAGGCGAAATGGGTCCGGACGTGGCGCTCAACCACGAAGCGCAGCAGAAATTCTATCCGTTCAGCCGCCTGACCGGCCCGGCCAACATTCTGGTGATGCCTGGCCTGCAGTCGGCCAATCTGTCGGCCAAGCTGCTAAGGGCGCTGGGCGGTGAGAATGTCCTGGGGCCCTACCTGATGGGCATGCAGCTGCCGGTGCAGATCGCGCCGATGACCGCTTCGTCGTCCGACCTTGTGACGCTTGCGGTGCTGGCCGCCGGCGGTGCCGACGCGCTGCGCAAGCCGCCGCCCCGATCGCGCTAGATTCGTTCGACCTGGCTGACGCTGTCGGCGGCCCGCAGGGCGGCGACGAGGGCGTGGAGATGGGCGAGGTCGTGCACTTCCACATCGACGTGGAAGGTCATGAAGCTGCCGTCGCGATGCGCAAGCTGCAGGTTGACGATGTTGGCGCCCTTCGCGCCGAGGATGCCGGCCATTTCGCCGAGCGCCCCGGCGACATCGCGCAGGATGACACTGAGCTTTGCGGTGCCGCCGTCCGATCCGTCGCCCCAGGCGAGGTCGAGCCAGTCAGCATCGACGCCGCTTGCCAGGTGATCGCAGCCGATGACATGCACCTCGATCCCTTCATCCTCACGGCGGAGG
Source organism: Sphingomonas jaspsi DSM 18422 (assembly GCF_000585415.1). NCBI lineage: Bacteria > Pseudomonadati > Pseudomonadota > Alphaproteobacteria > Sphingomonadales > Sphingomonadaceae > Sphingomonas > Sphingomonas jaspsi. Next base: position 592,017 of record NZ_KK073876.1, read on the forward strand.
CCGACGATGCGGTCGCCGGGAATCGGGTGGCAACATTGTGCTAGGTCATAGGCGACACCGGGGGTCAGACCCTTGATCGAAATGGCGGTGCGCTGGCCGAGCGGACGCGGGGCAACGTCGCCACCGGCCGAGCCAGGCATCAGCGCTTCCATCAGCTCGACATCGCTGACCTGTCGCCGGGCGATCTTGATCATCAGCGCCTCGACGTCTTCGGCCTTCAAGGACTTGACCGCCCGCTTCAGCGCGTCCGCACCAAGCGGTGAGGGCAGGCGGGCGACGATTTCGTCATAGATTTTGCGGCCGAGCTCGATCGTTTCGTCGCGTTCCTTGTGGCGAACGAAGCGGCGGATACCCGATCGCGCCTTGCCGGTCACGACGAAGCGCAGCCAGCTGGGCTGCGGATGCTGGGCTTCAGACGCCAGGATTTCGACCTGGTCGCCGTTATCGAGGATGGTCCGAAGCGGCACCACCCGACCGTTGACCTTGGCGCCGACCGTCTGGTCGCCGAGGTCGGTGTGGACGGCATAGGCGAAATCGACCGGGGTCGAACCCTTGGGCAGCTGGATCAGTTCGCCCTTGGGCGTGAAGGCGAAGATGCGATCCTGGTACATCGCCATGCGGGTATGCTCGAGCAGCTCTTCCGGGCTTGCCGCATGGTCGAGGATTTCCACGAGGTCGCTGATCCACGGAACCTTTACATCGTCGGCAGGCTTGCGCTCCTTGTAGGCCCAGTGCGCCGCGAGGCCGCGTTCGGCCTGCTCGTGCATGTGGCGAGTGCGGATCTGGATTTCGATGCGTGACTTGCTGTCGTGTATGACCGTGCTGTGGAGCGAACGATAGCCGTTGCGCTTCGGAGTAGAGATATAATCCTTGAACCGCCCGGGAACCATCGGCCAGCGCTGGTGGATCAGGCCAAGCGCCTGGTAGCATTGGTCGACGTCGCCGACGATGACGCGAAACGCCATCACGTCTGACAGCTGTTCGAAGCTGATGTGCCGCTCGGCCATCTTCTTCCAGATCGAGAAGGGGTGCTTCTCGCGCCCAGTGACTTCGGCTTCGAGGCCATGGTCGTTGAGGTGGAGCTGGAGGCCGAGGCCGATCCGGTTGACCAAGTCGCCGCCGGCATCGTGCAGTTGCTTTAGGCGCCGCGTGATCGAGGCATAGGCGTCCGGCTCCAACTGGCGGAATGCCAGCTGCTGCATCTCCTGCATGATTTCGTACATGCCGATCCGCTCTGCCAGCGGGGCATAGATATCCATCGTCTCCTTGGCGATGCGGCGGCGCTTGTCCTCATTCTTGATGTGGTGAAGCGTTCGCATGTTGTGCAGCCGGTCGGCCAGCTTCACCATCAGCACGCGAATGTCGTCGGACAAGGCGAGCAGGAACTTGCGGAGATTTTCGGCGGCCCGTTCATTCTCGGACTGCGCCTCGATCTTGCTGAGCTTGGTGACCCCGTCGACCAGCCGCGCCACCGACGGCCCGAACAGTTTCTCGATCTGCTCGGGGGTAGCGACCGTATCCTCGATCGTATCGTGGAGGATGGCGGTGACGATCGTCTCGTCGTCGAGCTTGAGGTCGGTCAAAATGCCCGCGACTTCGATCGGGTGGCTGAAATAAGGGTCGCCTGACGCGCGCACCTGCGCACCATGCGCCTTCATCGAAAAGACGTAGGCGCGGTTGATCAGCGCCTCGTCGGCGTCGGGATCATAGGCCCGGACCTTTTCGACCAGTTCATACTGTCTCAGCACTTGTCTAAGATGGGGTCAGCGCCCCTTCTTTCGCAAGCGCAAAAAAGACCGGTTTCCGAGGGCGCGGAAACCGGCCTTCGAAGTGGCCGCACGCGATGCGTGGCGCGGGGCCGGGAGCCTTAATTGGCGTTGGCGACGGCGCTGCCGCCCTTGGCGTCCTTGTTGCACTTGGCAAGTTCGTCCGCGGCCAGCGCGCGGCCATCGGCAAGAAAGCTGTCGATACGCCCCGCCTTCTTGGCCAGGTCCTGGCACAGGACGACCGGGCGACTAAGCTCGGTGGTGCCGTGGCACGAGCCGCCAGCGCAATTCCAGCGAATGTCCTTACCGGTAATCTTGGCGTCGGCGGGCGCCGCCGCCGGCTTGGCGACGTAGCTACCGGCGAGCGCGGGGCTGGCAATGAGGGCGGTCGCGGCAATGGCGGCGAGCAGGCGGGTCATGGTGCCTCCGGAAATTGAGTTGCTGTTCGCAACTGTGTAAGCGATTCGCGTTGCAATCCGCAACTGTTATTTGCTGAACAATGGTGTAAGTTGCGCGTGGGAGAGATGTGCGTTGAACAGACATGTCGTGAATCCGATGCCGGATATTGAATCGTTTCGCGCTGCGGCGCTCCGCTGCCCCCTGCCGCCCGCAGTCGAACTGATCGGCGAAAAATGGGCCTTTCTCATCCTTCGCGGCGCACTCAACGGTCTGCAGCATTTCGAGCAGTTCCAGGCCGGTCTCGGGATCGCCCGCAACATCCTGTCGAACCGCCTTGCCAAGCTGGTCGAAGGCGGAATCCTGGAACGCAAGCCCGACCCGGATGACCGCCGCAAGGTGATCTACTCGCTCAGCGAAAAGGGCGAAGCCTTGCTTCCGGTGGTCTTGGCGCTTCGCCAGTGGGGCGAAGACTGGGGGCATGGCCGCCAGGAAATCATCCTGGCGGACCAGCGTGACGGCAAGCCTATCCGCCGCATTTGCGTTCAGGCGGAGGACGGTCGCGAACTCAAGCTGGAAGAGCTTATGTGGGTCGACCGGGCCACTGGCGCCAGCCTGAAGCACCCGCCAAAGCAGATCTAACGAAAAAGGGCGACCCGAAGGCCGCCCTAACGTCGTGCTTGCCTGTCTCGCGGCCAGGCTGTGCGCGATGGTTATTCGTAATCGCCGCCCGACGGGGTCGGACGCGGCGGCGCGGCGGCGGTGAGACGCAGCGCTTCGGCCGATTCGCTCAGCGACGCCAGTTCATCCGTCTCATCGTCTTCGTCGATACGGACCCGCTGCAGATTCGACACGATCGCTTCTTCGAGATGCTTCGGACGAACCGTCTGTTCGGCGATCTCGCGCAGGGCGACGACCGGGTTCTTGTCGCGGTCGCGATCGATGGTGAGGTCGGCGCCACCCGAAATCTGCCGGGCGCGCTGGGCCGCCATCAGCACCAGGTCAAACCGGTTGGGAATCTTGTCGACGCAATCTTCGACCGTCACGCGCGCCATTTGCCGCTCCGCACTTAAAAGGAAGGTGTTTTCGAAAGCGCGGGACTTAGGGATCGATGCCGCAAGAGTCAATGAAATCCGGTGGAACTTGCCCTTTGCACGCGCGCTGTTCATCTTGAGCAGGGACGATGAGCGACATGGAACATCCGCAAGGGCCGACGACCAACCGAAGCATCGGCGCGACCGTCGGCGACAATACGATGCTGCTGATCCCGAGCGGCCAGGAGCGGCTGAACCAGATCCTGTCGCTGATCGACAGCGCGCAGAGCGAACTCGCCCTGCTCTTTTACATGTTCAGCGATGACGTGGCGGGGAACGCCATCCTCGAAGGCCTGACCCGCGCCGCGGCGCGGGGCGTGAAGGTAAGGCTGCTGATCGACGGGTTCGGATGCGGCAGCGCGGACGCCGAATTCCTCGCCCCCCTGAAGGATGCCGGGGGACATTTCTGCATCTTCCACCCCAGCTACGGGCGCCGATACCTCATCCGCAACCATCAGAAGATGGCGATTGCCGATCGTCGGTTGGCGCTGGTCGGCGGGGCCAATCTCGACGCCAACTATCTGACCGACCAGGGGGCAGACCGCTGGCGCGACCTGTGGCTGCTGCTCGACGGTCCGGCCGTCGAGGAATTGTCCGACTACTTCGACGACGTTCACGCCTGGACGACTGGCAGCCGGAACCGCATCCGTGACCTTCGGCGGATCATTCAGCGCCATAGTCATGGCCAAGGACGGGTCAGTTGGCGCTTCAGCGGCCCAATGCGTCGCCGCAATCCGTGGCCGGGCACGATCGCGCGGGAAATCGACGCCGGAAAGCGGCTCGACATCGTCGCCGCCTATTTTGCGCCGTCATGGCCGATGCTGAAACGCATCGGTCGCCTTGGCCTGCGCGGCACCGCCCGCATCGTCAACGCCGCCAAGTCGGACAATAGCGCGACGATCGCCGCGGCCCGCCATACGTATCGCAGGCTGCTTCGGCGCAATGTCGAGATTTACGAATATCAGCCGGCCAAGCTGCATACCAAGCTCTATATCGTCGACGACGTCGTCCACATCGGCTCGTCCAACTTTGACTTCCGTAGCCTCTACCTCAACCTCGAAATCATGCTGCGGGTCGAGGACGCGGGTTTCGCGGACCAGATGCGGGCCTATGTCGACGCGGAAATCGCCGACAGCGTTCGCATTACGCCCGACCTTCACCGCCAGCGCGCAAGCCTGTGGCGGCGACTGAAATGGACCTTGTCCTACTGGCTGGTGACCACGGTCGACTATACGGTGACCAGGCGCATCAATTTCGGAATCGAATAGAGGCGTCAGTGCTGGCGCTGGCGATAGGCCCAGAAGAGGGTCGCCGGCGGCACGTTGATCCATTCGAAGCCGCGATCGATCTTCTCGAAATGCGGCGCGATGAAGTCGCGCACCTTGGGGCTGAACTGATAAACCAGGAAAGCGCCGCCATCACGAATGGCGCGGCCGGTGGCAGCGGCGATCGCATCGCCCACGCCGGGCGGCAGCGTCGAAAAGGGCAGGCCCGACAGGATGTAGTCGGCATGATCAAAACCATGGTCGCGGATGATCGCTTCGACGTCGGCGGCAGAACCATGGACGGCGATGAAGCGGTCGTCGTCGATGTCGTCGGCCAGATAATCGATGAAATCCTGATTGGTGTCGATCGCGATCAACTTCGCGTCGGGCGCCATTTTTTCGAGGATCGGCCGGGTGAACGTGCCGACGCCCGGTCCATATTCGACGAACAGTTTCGTGTTCTGCCAGTCGACCGGCTTCAACATCTTTTCGATCAGGATTTTGGAGGAGGGTATGATCGAGCCGACCATCACCGGATGCTTGATGAAGCCGCGCAGAAACTGCCACCGCGGATGCTTGCGCCCACGGCCGGCGCGCAGTGACTGACGCTGGTTCTTCAACTGGCTCACTCGGGTCGCGTTCAAGAACCGGCTCCGCAAAATCGCATTAATGACCGTTGCCGTTCGCAAATGCGAAGGCGCTTGGCAAGGCAAATGGACGGCTTTCGTCGCACCGAACCTGTCCCTATGTCGAAAAGATGCAGTTTGGACCCACCAGGCCGCGCATCGCCGCCAGCGCGCTGACCACGCCGCATTTCTTGCTGCTGTTCGCGGCCATGCTGGTCGCCGCCGCCGGTAACACGGCGCTGCAATCGGTCATGCCGGCCATCGGCCGGGACATCGGTATGTCCGATTTCTGGGTGACCATGTCCTATACCTGGTCGGCAATCCTGTGGGTGTCGCTGGCGCCATACTGGGCGCGGAAAAGCGATGTCCATGGTCGTAAGCGGCTGACCATGATGGGCGTCGGCGGGTTCGTCGTGTCCATGACGCTTTGCGGGCTGGCGCTTCTGGCGGGGATGAAAGGACTGATCGGACCGACGTTGACCTTTGTCCTGTTCGGGCTGTTCCGGTCGATCTACGGATCGCTGGGATGTGCGACGCCCAGCGCGACGCAGGCTTATCTCGCCTCGAAGACACGGCGCTCCGGACGCGTGCCGGCACTGTCGTCCCTGTCGAGCAGCTTCGGGCTCGGGACGATCGTCGGCCCGGCGCTGGCGCCCCTCTTCGTGCTTCCGTTCGTCGGACTGTCAGGCCCGATGTTCGCCTTTGCAGCCATCGGCCTCGTCACGCTGATTGCCGTCGCCCGCTGGCTGCCCGACGACAGCAAGCCTCGCCACGGCCGACGCGCCGGTCATGGTGCCGCCATGAGTTACCCGTCGCTGGCGTCCTCTCCGACCGGGGCCAGCGTGGTGGCAGCCACCAACCCGCGTGCCGCGCCGATGAATTGGTGCGATCGGCGGATTCGCAACTGGATCATCGCCGGGGTCGCGGCGGGCCACGCCCAAGCGGCTGCATTGAGCTGCATCGGCTTCTTCACCATCGACCGGTTGCACCTTGCCCCTCACGGGTCGGAGCAGGAAATCGCCATCGTCATGATGGCGGGTGCAGCGGCGACGCTGGCGGCGCAATGGGGACTCATTCCCCGTCTCAATCTGGCGCCGAGGTCGCTGATTCTGTGGGGATCGGCCGTCGCGGCCGCCGGCATGGTCGTCACCATGATGGCGTCCGATCTTTACGGTCTGGTGCTGGGCTTCGGCATCACCAGTCTTGGCTTTGGTTTTACCCGCCCGGGTTTCACCGGCGGCGCAAGCCTTGCCGTCCCGCTGACCGAACAAGGCGGCGTGGCCGGCGTGGTCACCGCCGCCAACGGCATTTCCTATGTCGCAGCGCCGGGTGTCGGCATGGCGCTTTATGGCATCGATCCGCATTGGCCATTCGCGGTCAGCGCGGCGCTGCTCTTGGCGCTGGTGCTGTGGGGGCGCCACCGACTGGCAGCGCCCCGACAGGATTAGGCCTTGTTGTCGTCGCCCTTGGTCGTTCCCTTGGGCTTGAGCATGCCCGGCATCACGAAGCCGATGCCGCCAACCGGCTTCACCGCGTCGGCCTTGAGCGTTTCCTTGATGCGGGCATAGTCGGCCAGCATCTCTTCGGTCACCGAAGGCCGGGTTTCGGTCAGCGCCTTTTCGAAATCGGCCATGGTGACTTCGCCGCCCTGCAAGTCGCGTCGAAGCGCCGTAAGACCTGCGCGTCGGGTCAGGTCTTCCAAGTCGGCACCAGTGAACCGTTCGGTCCGCCGTGCCAGGCTTTCCAGGTCGACGTCCTTCGACAGTGGCATGTCCTTCGTGTGGATTGCAAGGATGCGGCGGCGACCAGCGGTGTCGGGCGGGCCGACGTAGATCAACTCGTCAAACCGCCCCGGGCGCAGGAGCGCGGGGTCGATCAGGTTTGGACGGTTGGTCGCGCCAATGAGGACGACGTTGTTGAGCTCTTCGAGCCCGTCCATCTCGGCAAGGATGGTATTGACGACGCGTTCGGTCACCTGCGGTTCGCCAAGTCCGCCGCCACGGGCCGGCACCAGGCTATCCAGCTCGTCGATGAAAATCACCGTCGGCGCGACCTGGCGGGCGCGGGCGAACAGGCGGGCGATCTGCTGCTCGCTCTCGCCATACCATTTGCTGAGCAGGTCGCTGGATTTGGTGGCGATGAAGTTGGCTTCCGACTCCTTCGCCGCAGCTTTTGCGAGCAAGGTTTTGCCGGTACCCGGCGGGCCATAAAGCAGGAAGCCCTTGGCAGGTCGGATGCCCAAGCGCTTGAACGCGTCGGGATGCTTGAGCGGAAGCTCGACACCTTCTCGCAGCTTGTCTCGCGCCTCGTCGAGGCCGCCGATGTCGTCCCAGCTGAGGTTCGGCACCTGCACCATCACCTCGCGCATGGCGCTCGGCTGGACCCGCTTCAGCGCATTGTCGATATCGCTCTGTTCAACCGAAAGGGCGTCGAGAACCTCGGTCGGGATGGTTTCCTTGTTGAGGTCGAGCTTGGGCATGATCCGGCGCACCGCTTCGAGCGCGGCCTCGCGGACGAGCGCCGAAAGGTCCGCGCCAACAAAGCCGTAGGTCCGCTTGGCCAGGGCATCGAGGTCGACATTGTCAGCCAGCGGCATGCCGCGGGTATGGATGCCGAGGATTTCGCGTCGGCCTTTTTCGTCCGGAACGCCGACCACGATCTCGCGGTCGAATCGGCCGGGGCGGCGAAGCGCCTCGTCGATCGCGTCGGGCCTGTTGGTGGCGGCGATGACGACCAGGTTCTGGCGCGGTTCAAGGCCGTCCATCAACGTCAGCAACTGGGCGACCAGACGCTTTTCCGCTTCGCCGCTCACTTGGCTGCGCTTGGGTGCGATCGAGTCGATCTCGTCGATGAAGATGATTGACGGCGCGCTCTTGGCGGCCTCCTCGAACAGCTCGCGAAGCTTCTTTTCGCTTTCGCCATAGGCGCTGCCCATTACTTCGGGGCCCGCAATATGGAAGAAACGGGCGTCGCTTTCGTTGGCGACGGCGCGTGCGAGCCGGGTCTTGCCGGTGCCGGGCGGGCCGTGCAGCAAGACGCCCTTGGGCGGGTCGACGCCCAGCCGCTGGAAGAGCTCCGGGTGCCGAAGCGGCAGTTCGACCATTTCGCGCAGCGCGTCGATCGTGCTGCCCATGCCGCCGAGATCGTCGTAGGTGACGTCGGCACGCCGCTCCACTTTGGTGCCGTCGAATTCGGGCAGCAGCTCGACCACCGTGTCGGCGTTGATGTGGACGATGCCGCGCGGGCTCGCTGAAACCACCTGCAAGCGCACTTCCTGTAGCGCGAACGCCGGCGCATTGAGCAGCTGGCGGATGTGGTCGGGCATGTCGGTGTTGACCCGCTGGTGACCGGCGATCGCCACCGTATCGCCTTCGGTGAACGGGCGATCCTCGAAGCTGCGGCGGAGAGCCTCTGTCGAACCCTGCAGGCGGACATTGTTCTGGGCCGGAGCGAACACGACCCGGACAGCCGGACGGCTGACCGCCTTCTTCACCTCGACATATTCGCCGGAGCCGACGCCGGCGTTGGACCGCTGCAGGCCGTCGAGCCGAATAATGTCCAGCCCCTCGTCGTCGCCGTAATGGCGGATGGCGCGGGCGGCGGTCGAACGCTTGCCCACAATCTCGATCACGTCGCCTTCGTTGAGGCCCAGCTCCTGCATAAGCTTGCCGGGCAGGCGGGCGATGCCGCGTCCGCTGTCGGCGGGGGGCAGGTTGGCGACTTGTACCTTGCCGGTGATGGTTTCGACGTCAGCCATCGGCTTATCCAGATCCTTCTTATTGTTCGACAGGCCCCACAACGCGCCGCCTTGGAAACGGCGGCAGGGGGCCATCGGTTCAATCTGGGATCGAAACGGGCAAAAAAAAGGGCCGGGCGTCGCCGCCCGGCCGGAAGGATTCAGGAGAGGATGCCTCGAAAGGCAGGGTCTTTATCGCACTGCACAACGATTTTGGCAAGAGGGATTTCGCAGGTGCAGCATGAATAGGTATGCAAAGCGAAACGGGATTGAGAACGCTCACAATTTAATCGTGCCGGCGATCTTCCTCAGGATGCTGCGGGGTAGGAAGCGGTGCCCCTGCGCCCCCGCCTTGTTGGCAAAGCCAGGAATCACAACCGCCTTTCCGGCGTCGATGCCCTCCAGCCCGATTCGGACGACCTCGGGTGAGGTCATGAACATCTTGTCGACGACCGGATGGCCGCCGAACCCGGCCACTTGGCCGAATTCGGTCGCGGTCGGTCCCGGGCAGAGCGCCGAGACGGTCACGCCGTCGCCCTTTACTTCTTCGTGCAGCGCTTCGCTAAATGACAGCACATAGGCCTTGGTCGCGAAATAGACCGCCATGCCGGGGCCCGGCTGGAAGGCGGCGGTCGAGGCGACGTTGAGGATCTGACCCGAATTGCGCTCGATCATGCCCGGCATCACGGCGTGCGCCAGTTCGGTCAACAGGCCGCAATTGAGGTCGATCATCTGGCGCAGCCGCTTGCCGTCCTGCCCGACGAACTTGCCGGTCAGGCCGAAGCCGGCGTTATTGACCAACAGATCGACATGTTCGCCATGGGCGGCAAGGTCGGCCATCAACTTGTCCGCCGCATTCGGTTCGCTGAGGTCCAGCTCGACCGCGCGGGCGTTGCCGAGTTGGGCCGCCAGCGCGTCGAGCCGGTCCTTGCGGCGGGCGACCAGCACCAGCCGGCGGCCCCTGGCCGAAAGCTGGCGCGCGAAATCGACGCCAAGCCCTGCCGAGGCGCCGGTGATGAGGGCGACCGCTTCGGTCATGGTCAGGCCACCGTCGCCTTGACGATCTTGCCCGGGTCGCGCACGGGTTCGCCGGTCGGCAGCGCGTCGACATATTCCATCCCGCTCTCGACCTGGCCCCAGACGGTATACTGGTTGTCGAGGAAGCGGGCGTCGTCGAAGCAGATGAAGAACTGGCTGTTCGCACTATTCGGGTTCTGCGCACGCGCCATCGAGCAGGTGCCGCGAACATGCGGTTCGGCGTTGAATTCGGCCTTCAGGTCGGGAAGGTCGCTGCCGCCCATGCCGGTGCCGGTCGGGTCGCCGCCCTGCGCCATGAAGCCCGGGATAACGCGATGGAACACGACGCCATCGTAGAAACCGTCCTTTGCGAGGCCGGCGATGCGCGCGACGTGACCCGGCGCAAGGTCCGGACGGAGCTTGATCACGACGTCGCCGCCGGTCGAAAGGGTGAGGGTCAGGGTGTTGGCGTCGGCCATGGTCTTGTCCTTATCTGGGAAAATCTGGCCGCCATGTAGTCGTGCCTTGCCGGTTGCGCCAGTGGCCTAGGCGGCATAGGGAGGCGCGACGAACCACAAGCGGGCTGAGGGGAAGAGGCGCCATGAGCGACAGCGACATCATCGCCACCCCTCTGCATGAGCCCGAGACCCAGGTCGAAAACGATGCGGTGATGGACGAGGAAGACCGGCTGCGGCCGCGCTTCGTCCGCGAAGTGCTCGACGCCGTCGCCGACGGCGATGACGAGGAAGCGCGGTCGCTGGTCGCCGAGCTCCACCCGGCCGACATCGCCGACCTCATCGAATTGACGCCTGCGGACGAGCGCGGCGACCTTATCCAGGCGCTCGAAGGGCTGGTCGACGCCGACGTTTACGCCGAACTCAACGAATTCGTCCGCGAAGACGTCATCGACGAGATGGAGCCGCAGCAGGTCGCCGACCTCGCCGCCCAGCTCGATACCGACGACGCGGTCGCGATCATCGAAGACCTGGAGGAAGATGAGCAGCGCGCCGTCCTCCGCGCGATGGAGCCTTACGATCGCGCCGCGGTCGAAGAAGCGCTTACCTATCCGGAAGAAACCGCTGGCCGCCTCATGCAGCGCGACCTCATCGCGGTGCCGGAACATTGGACCATCGGCCAGGTCATCGACTACCTCCGGTCGGGCGAGGAACTGGCCGACGATTTCTGGGAAGTGTTCGTCGTCAATCCGCAGCACCATCCGGTCGGCACCTGCAAGCTGTCGCTGATCTTGCGCTCGCCCCGGTCGACCCCGGTCGCCGAGGTGATGAAGCGCAAGCAGACGCTGATCCCGGTCGACCTCGACCAGGAAGAAGTGGCGCTGAAGTTCCAGAAATACGCGCTCATCTCCGCTGCGGTGGTGGACCCGTCGGGCCGCCTGGTCGGCATGATCACGGTCGACGACATCGTCCACATCATTCAGGAAGAAGCCGGAGAGGACGCGCTGCTGCTGTCTGGTGCGGGCGAAGGCGACATCAACGAGCCGCTGGTCGACACCTACAAGGCGCGGGTGCGCTGGCTAGCGGCCAACCTGCTGACCGCGCTCGTCGCGGCGACCGTCATCCGCTTTTTCGAACATTCGATCGAACGCATGGCCATTCTCGCGGCGCTGATGCCGATCGTCGCGGGGGTCGGCGGCAATGCGGGCACCCAGACGCTTGCCGTCACCGTGCGTGCCATCGCGACCAACCAGCTTACCGGGTCAAACCATTGGCGTGCGGTGTGGCGCGAGATCCGCGTGGCGCTGATGAACGGATTGACGATCGCCGTCCTGATCGGGGTCGGCGTCAGCCTGTTCCTCGGCAGCTCCGAACTCGGTGTCGTCATCGCCGCCGCGATGCTGACCAATATCGTGATCGCCGGGCTGGCCGGCGTGCTGGTTCCGCTGGGGCTGGAGCGAGCAGGTGCCGACCCGGCGGTCGCTTCGTCGGTGTTCGTGACGATGGTCACCGATTCGATGGGCTTCCTCGTCTTCCTGGGCCTTGCGACGGCCGCGGGACTCGCCGGCTAGCGGCTTGAATTTCCGGGCATATCCCGCCACTTGGGCGGCGTGCCGCTTCATCTCACCAAGGTCGCCGTCAGCTGCGCCAGCGTGGAAACGCTGGAACGGCGGATCGCGTCGCGATCGGTCGGCGGAGAGGTTCGCGTTCCCACCCGGATGCGTCCCAAACGCGCCGACGAGCTGATCGGCGGCTCGCTGCACTGGATCGTCAAGCATCGCATCGTCGCCAAGATGGAAATCCTCAGGATCGAGGATCGCAGCGACGGCCGCATCGACTTCGTATGTTCGGACCAATTACAGTCGGTGGCACCCAAGCCCAAGCGCGCGCATCAAGGCTGGCGCTATCTCGAAGAAAAGGACGCGCCGGGCGTGGACGGCGACGGCAGCGGCCTCAGCGACCTGCCGCCGCGCCTGTACGGCAAGCTGGCTGCCCTAGCGTTGGTCTGACTAGCGTCAGTGCGGGTAGCAGCGGATTTCATACGATGTTTCTCCCCCGCAGAGGCGGAGCAAAACGTCGGTCGAAACGCCTCCCTATTCCTTGCAGCCCGATACGCTGGCCGAGCCCTGCACGCGAAGGGTGCAGCTGGGGTTGCCGCTCAGGGTCACCGACGCCACGCCGAATGCGTTGACCTTGGCGGTGTCGGTCGCCGTCAGCTGGATGAGCGAAGGGCCTTCGGCTGTCACGACCGCGTCCTTGGTTGACAGGCCTGCGGCGTCGATATTGACCGAACCGCGCGCAAAGGTGCTGGCCTTGAGGGTCTTGCCGGCGAGGCGGACCGTCCCAGACCCGCTGACCGACACCCGGAACTGGTCGACTGCGACGCTGTTGATCCTTGCAACCCCCGCGCCTTCGACATTCAGGTCGAAGCTTAAGCCCTTGACCTTGTCGATCGCCAATGTGCCGGCGCCGTTTAGCCACGCAGTGGACAAATCGTGCGTTCCGACCTCGACCACCACCAGGCCGCTACTACCGCCCGGATAACCGCCCCATGCATTGGCGTCGCGCCGGATGATGAGTGTGCGCCCGTCGACCTTGACCGATACATTGTCGAGCGCCGCGCTGTTCTTGCCGCTGGCTTTTGCGAACGGGGCCACGCCGGTCGTCAGGCGAACCTCGAAGGGGCCGTCGACGCGAATACGATCGAACCCGCTGACCCCGTAATTTCGGGATGCGCCGGGCGCGGCGGAGGCCGGCAGGCTGGCGAGCGCGATTAGAGCGAGAATGGGCAGACGAGCGATCATCTGCCCTATAGTCTGCGATCATGGTTAACGAACGGTCAAGACCGACGGCTGACCTCAGTGGCAGCTGACATTGCCCGAACCGGCCTTGGACACCGAGCATTTGGCGCCGCCGCCGATATCGACATCGCCCGATCCCATGATCGAAACCTTGGCCGTGTCGCTGGCCTGGGCCCGGACGTTGCCCGACCCGGCGATCGACACGTCAGCGGTCTTGGCCTTCACGGCGGACGTGTCAATGTCACCCGATCCGGCGATGTTCAGGTCGACCGAATCGGCCGCTCCACTCGCCATGATCCCCCCGGAACCGGCGATCGAAAATTTCAGAACGCCGCCGTTGGTCGCACCGATCTTGAGCGCGCCCGACCCGGCGACGTCGCCGTCGAAGTCGCCCGCGACCTTGTCGACGTCGATGTTGCCCGATCCGGCGATGCCCGCCTTGCGCAGAGCGGCAGTCGTTACCGTGAATTCGGCCTTGCCCGACCGCCAACTGAAGCGGATGCCCTTATGTTTCTTGGGCACGATCTTGAGCGTGCCGTCTTCGACCAGCACGTCGGTCTCGTCGAGCAGGGCCGAACCGCCCTTGGCCGTCGCGCCGGGTTGGCCGCCGGTGACGATCTTCACGTCATAGGGGCCGGCCACCTCGATCTTGTCGAAGGCACCGAGGGCATAGGTGCGATCGACAGCCGGACCGGCGTCGCGCTCCTCGCTATGTCCGGAAAAGTGGCAAGCCGACGACAGCAGGGCAGCGGCAGCGATGGCAACAGGACGGAACATTTCCTTCTCCTTGGCGTGTTGCCACAATAATACAGTAATGCGGTCGTCAGCGCAACCGGAAAGTCCGGTCGTTCAGCGCTTACACACCGAGGCGTCGTTGCCCGACTGGATGCGGGACAGCAAAGTTGCCTGACCGGCGTCGATGATCACCCCCGACGAGCCGCAGCGGCGGAGCTGGAATCGAACCTTGCGCGCGCGAAAATCGAGCGAGACGCGGCGGAAGGTCGACAAAAGGTCGGTGCCGAGCAGCAGGGACGGCTCGTCCTTCACCCCGAAGGCGGTAAAAGGCGGCACATCGGCAAAGGCCATCGGCACATTATTGAGCGTGACCGATCCGATCTTCAGTTCGGCGATGCGCGCCATTTGCAACTCGACGACCACACCGGTCACGCCCATCGCCTTGACCGACTGGAATTTCCGGCGGTTGCCGCGGATCAGCTTGTCGCGCAGGGCCAGGTTGCCGATGGTGATTTCCGATCCCGTATCGATGATCGCGTCGACGGGCAGGCCCGCCGCGCTCACCTCGGTCAGGATCAGCTGGCCGCGTTTCCGCCGTGCCGTCACGACGATCTCGCCGTCCAGCATCAGCGCCGGCCGCCGCGCGTCTTCCGATTTGATGACGCGCTTTTCGAAATCCATCATCAGCCGCTGCTCGACCAGCGCGTCGATACCGATCATGCCGTCGCCGCCCAGATCGTCTTCCTTCAACGCAGGAAGTTCGAGGTCGTTGATCTTGCTCGGCCCCAGCGTGAGTTGGTTGACTTTCACCCGGTCGACCATCGCGCTGGCGGTGGTGGCGTGGAGGATGGTCGGGGTTCCCAAGGGCAGCTGGAGTTCGCGGGCAATATTGAGCCCGACCACCGAACTGTCCGCGCCGCTGTCGACCAGGAAGCGGTACGGCCCGCGGCCGTTGAGCATTACCTCCACCGTCATGCGGGTAAAGGACTCGCGCGCGCGGATCTCTTCGCCCGCGATGTCCAGCTGGTTGTCGATCACGGCAGGCGGCAGGGTCATCGACGGGACCGTCGGCACCGTCACGGGCTTCCCTACCCGCGCAGGCGTTTCGGCGTTGGCGCAGTCCCCGCCGACCCACAGGCAGGCCATCGCCGTCGGAACCAGGAGCATGCTTCTTCGCACCGCCATCGCCTCCTTGCGGATGCGGTGAGACTAGGCCGACGCGGCCGATGCCCGCCATCGATTTTCGATGGACGGCGGACAACGAAAAAGGGCGCCCGGTGAGGGGCGCCCTTCTGTTCCGTCGAAGTCGCCTGAATCAGGCGTCTTCGCGGGTCTTGTGATGGATCACGGCAGCCTTGTTCAGGATCTCGAGGATCTTGACCAGCGCGGCCTTTTCGTCGGTCTGCTCCATCGCGCCGAGTTCGCGTGCAAGACGCGAGCTGGCCGCTTCGAAGATCTGCCGTTCCGAATAGCTCTGCTCGGGCGCATCGTCCGGGCGGAACAGGTCGCGGACCACTTCGGCGATCGACGTCAGGTCGCCCGAATTGATCTTCGCTTCATATTCCTGGGCGCGGCGCGACCACATGGTGCGCTTGACCTTGGGCTTGCCCTTCAGGGTTTCCAGCGCGTCCTTCATCGTCTTGTCGCTCGACAGCTTGCGCATCCCGACCGAATCCGCCTTGGCGACCGGCACGCGAAGCGTCATCTTTTCCTTCTCGAAGCGAAGGACATAGAGGTCGAGGCGGGTTCCGGCGATTTCGGTGCTTTGGAGTTCGACCACCCGGCCGACACCATGCTTGGGGTACACCACATAATCGCCAACATCGAAGCTAAGGGCCTTCGCCGCCATTTAGTCACCTTTCTCAAACGTCCACGCGGACACGCACTGACCTCGCCGTATCGCCCCCCAACAGCGACCCCCCGGTCCTGGCCATGCCTGACGTGGATTTTGATCCTGTATGAAACGACCGCCGCGGAAGGCGACGGCCTTGTGTCAATTATATAACAGAAAATGATTCAAATTTCGAGTCCCAGTTGTTTTGGTGCCTCGACGTCGGGATCGACGATCGAATGAAGGCCAAGTCCCAGCAATCTAACGCCTTTTGGAACTGGCAGGATCAGATCCAAAAGCGCCTGTCCGGCGGCTTCGAACGACACCTTGCCGGTTAACGGCGTAGTAAAGCTCTTCGACCGCGTAATCTGCGTGAAATCGGCATATTTCACTTTCAGCGTCACCGTGCGACCCTTTACTCCCGACCGCTCGATCCGCTGCCAGGCAAGGCCCGCCACGCGCTCGACTTCCCGGCGCAAATCCTCTTCCGTTAAATAGTCGACATCGAAGGTGCGCTCGGCGCTGACCGACTTGTAGGGGCGGTCGGATTTGACCTCCCGTTCGTCGATCCCGCGCGCGATTCGCCAGTACCAACGCCCCGATGACCCGAAATGGGCTTCAAGCTGTTCTAACGGCCATGCGGCCATGTCGGCGCCGGTCAGGATGCCCAGCCGCTCCATCTTGGCCGCCGTCACCGGCCCGACGCCATGGAAGCGCTTGACCGGCAGGGTCGCGACGAACGCCGGACCCTTGTGCGGCGGGATGACGCACAGCCCATCGGGCTTGTTCTGGTCGCTCGCCAGCTTGGCGATGAACTTGCAGTAGCTCACCCCGGCCGACGCCGTGAGCCCGGTTTCGGCCTTGATGCGGGCGCGGATTTCCTCTGCGATGGCCTTGGCCGTGCCCAGCCCTTTGCGATCCTCGGTCACATCGAGATAGGCCTCGTCGAGCGCCAGCGGCTCGATGAGGTCGGTATAGTCAGCGAAGATGGCGCGGATCTGCTGGCTGACCCCGCGATAGACGTCGAAGCGCGGCTTGACGAAGATGAGGTCCGGACAGCGCCGCTTGGCGGTGACCGATGGCATCGCCGACCGCACTCCGAACTTACGCGCCTCATAACTCGCCGCGGCCACCACCCCGCGATGCCCGCCGCCAACCGCGACCGGCTTGCCGCGCAAGGTCGGATCGTCGCGCTGCTCGACCGACGCGTAAAAGGCGTCCATGTCGACGTGGATGATCTTGCGGGCGGGGGCTTCGTTCACGCCCTGTTCTTATCGCGCGACGCGGGTGGGATAAAGAGTGCTAGGCCTTTGCAATGGCTGGCCAGTTCTGCTTAAGGGCGGCCAAACCTTTCGGACTCACAGGACCCGTCATGAACATCCACGAATATCAGGCCAAGGAATTGCTCGCGAAGTTCGGCGTTCCGGTACCCGCCGGCCACGCCGCGATGAGCGTCGAGGAAGCGGTCGCGGCCGCCAAGCAACTCCCTGGACCGCTGTGGGTGGTCAAGGCGCAGATCCACGCCGGCGGCCGCGGCAAGGGCAAGTTCAAGGAATTGGGTCCCGACGCCAAGGGCGGCGTCCGCCTGGCAAAGTCGATCGACGAAGTCCGCGCCCATGCCGAGGAAATGCTTGGGCGTACGCTGGTCACCATCCAGACCGGCGACGCCGGCAAGGAAGTGCAGCGTCTCTACATCACCGACGGCGTCGACATCGCCAAGGAATTCTACCTCGCGCTGCTGGTCGATCGCGCCACCGGCCGCATCGCCATCGTCGCCTCGACCGAAGGCGGCATGGACATCGAAACCGTCGCCCATGACACGCCGGAAAAGATCCACACCATCACCGTCGATCCGGCGACCGGCCTGATGCCGCACCACGGCCGCGCCGTCGCTGCCGCGCTCGGCCTTACCGGCGACCTCGCCAAGCAGGCCGCCAGCGTGACCGCCGGCCTCTACAAGGCGTTCCTCGGCACCGACGCCAGCCAAATCGAAATCAACCCGCTCGCCATCACCGACGACGGCAAGCTGATGGTCTTGGACGCCAAGGTCGGCTTCGACAGCAATGCCATGTTCCGCCACAAGGACCTGGCCGAGCTGCGCGACCTCACCGAAGAAGATCCGATGGAAATCGAGGCCTCGAAGTACGACCTCGCCTACATCAAGCTAGACGGCGACATCGGCTGCATGGTCAACGGCGCCGGCCTCGCCATGGCGACGATGGACATCATCAAGCTGAACGGCGCCTTCCCGGCCAACTTCCTCGATGTCGGTGGCGGCGCCAACAAGGAAAAGGTCACCGCGGCGTTCAAGATCATTTTGAGCGACCCCGCCGTGAAGGGCATCCTGGTCAACATCTTCGGCGGCATCATGCGCTGCGACACGATCGCCGAAGGCATCGTCGCGGCGGCCAAGGAAGTGAACCTCGACGTTCCGCTGGTGGTTCGCCTCGAAGGCACCAACGTCCAGCTGGGCAAGGACATTCTCGCCAATTCGGGCCTGCCGATCGTGTCGGCCGACGACCTGGGCGACGCCGCCCGCAAGATCGTCGCCGAAGTCAAACAAGCCGCCTAAGCTTTCAGGAGAGCCACTGCCATGAAGCTGCTCGTCGCCGTCAAGCGGGTGATCGATTACAACGTGAAACCGCGCGTGAAGATGGACGGAAGCGGGGTCGACCTCGCCAACGTCAAAATGTCGATGAACCCGTTCGACGAAATCGCGGTCGAAGAAGCCATCCGCCTCAAGGAAAAAGGCGCGGCGACCGAGATCGTGGTGGTCTCGATTGGCCCGGCCAAGGCGCAGGAAACGCTGCGTACCGCGCTGGCGATGGGTGCCGACCGCGCCGTGCTGGTCCAGACCGATGAAGAGAGCGTCGAACCGCTCGCGGTCGCCAAGATCCTGAAGGGTGTGGTCGAGGAGGAGGCCCCCGGCCTCGTCATCCTCGGCAAGCAGGCGATCGACGACGACAGCAACCAGACCGGCCAGATGCTGGCCGCGCTGCTGGGCTGGCCGCAGGGCACCTTCGCCTCCAAGGTCGAAGTCGCAGGAAGCGACGTCAGCGTCACTCGCGAAATCGACGGAGGTCTCGAAACGGTGAAGCTCGCCACCCCGGCGATCGTCACCACCGACCTTCGCCTCAACGAGCCGCGCTACGCCTCGCTGCCGAACATCATGAAGGCCAAGTCAAAGCCGCTCGCGACCAAGTCGCCCGGTGATTATGGCGTCGACGTCGCGCCGCGCCTCGAAACGCTCAAGGTGACCGAACCGGCGAAGCGCACCGCCGGGATCAAGGTCGGCTCGGTCGACGAACTCGTCGCCAAGCTTAAAGACATGGGAGTCGCGTAACATGAAGACGCTCGTTCTCGTCGAACATGACGGCGCGGCCATCAAGGACGCGACCCTCGCCACCGTCACCGCTGCCTCGAAGCTCGGTGAAGTCCATCTCCTCGTCGCCGGATCGGGCGTCGGTGCGGTCGCTAGTGCCGCCGCGCAGATCGCGGGCGTCGGCAAGGTTCACGTTGCCGACGGTGCACACCTTGAGCACCAGCTGGCCGAAGACGTCGCGCCGGTCGCCGCCGCGCTGATGGCCGACCATGACGCCTTCCTCGCGCCCGCCACCACCTACGGCAAGAACATCGCGCCGCGCGTCGCCGCGCACCTCGATGTCATGCAGATCAGCGACATCCTGTCGGTCGAAGGCGAAGACACCTTTACCCGCCCGATTTACGCCGGCAACGCAATCGCCACGGTCAAGTCGAAGGACGCGAAGAAGGTCATCACCGTTCGCGGCACCTCGTTCGAAAAGGCCGCCGCTTCGGGCGGTTCGGGCAGCGTCGAGAATATCGATGCCGGCGGATCGTCGGGCAAGTCGAGCTTCGTCGGCGCCGAATTGTCGAAATCGGAACGTCCCGAACTGACCAGCGCCAAGGTCATCGTCTCGGGCGGCCGCGCGCTCGGCAGCTCGGAAGAATTCCACCGGTTGATCGATCCGCTCGCCGACAAGCTCGGTGCCGCAGTCGGCGCCTCGCGCGCTGCGGTCGACGCGGGCTATGCTCCGAACGACTATCAGGTTGGCCAGACCGGCAAGATCGTCGCGCCGGAAGTCTATCTGGCGGTCGGCATCTCGGGCGCGATCCAGCATCTTGCGGGCATGAAGGATTCGAAGACCATCATCGCCATCAACAAGGACGAAGAAGCCCCGATCTTCCAGGTCGCGGACATCGGCCTGGTTGGCGACCTTTTCAAGATCGTGCCCGAGTTGACCGAAAAGCTGTAATGGCGGGTCCGGACCTCCACGGCCCGGACGCCCCCAGCACAGAAGCAAAGGCGCGCGCCAAGGCGAACGAACGCCCGGCGTGGCGAGCCCTGACCCTTGCCGACGTTGCACGCAGCGCGCGATTGGACTGGTCCTTTGCCGGGCTGATGGCCCTATCGGCCGCCATCGCCACACTGGGCTTATTGCAAAACAGCACCGCCGTTGTGATCGGCGCGATGCTGGTGTCGCCGCTCATGGGCCCGATCATGGCGATCGGTTTTGGACTTGCGGTGTTCGAAAGTCATTTGCTGCGACGCGGCGCCCAAACATTGGTCGTGGGCGCGTTCGTCGCAATCGTCGTGTCGGCGGTCATCGTCTGGCTGACGCCAGTCAAAAGCCTGACCGACGAACTGGCGGCCCGCACCAGCCCGACGCTGCTGGACCTGGGTGTGGCGCTGGTCGGTGGAATCGCCGGCGTCTTTTCCATCGTCACCCGCAAGGCCACGGTAATGGTCGGCGTGGCTATCGCCACGGCACTGGTGCCGCCGCTGGCGACGGTGGGCTACGGCTTCGTCATGGGGATGGGCGAGGTGGCCAGCGGCGCGGCACTCCTGTTCTTCACTAATACCGCTGCGATCGTTGCGGCTGCGGCGGCGGTGGCGATCATAAGCCGGTTCCGGCCCATGCTGACGCCCCAGCAGACGCTAGTGCAGACGGTCACCATCCTGACGGCGATCGGGCTGGTCGCCGTCCCCTTGTCCGGCGGCCTGCGGCGGATCGTCGAGCAGGCGAGGATCGAGCGGCTTGCCCAGACAGAACTTCAGGCAATGGTCGGGCCGAACGGCACCATCAGCAGGATTTCGACAACGGTCGACGCCGACCGTGTCCGTGTCGACGCAGTGATAATCGCCGACCGTTACGTCGTGGGTAGGGAGGAGCAATTGGCCAACGCGTTGCGCCGAAGCGGTCAAATCGCGTCGGCCGACGTTTCGATCATCCAGCTTTCGGCCGCTAGCGCTGCGGCGGTTGAGCGACAGAGCAGGAATGCGGCGGAATTGGCGGCGTGGGCAGCAGAACGGCGTGAGGCAGACGACATCGCCAAGGCATTGGCTGGGGTCGATGGGACGGACGCAGGCCGACTGACGATCGATTCACGCCTGAAGCGCGCGGCCATTTTTTCCGTCCAGGATCAACAGCCGTCAGTCGACACGCTTAGCCAGATTGCAGAACGATTTCCGCAGTGGGTCATCCTTCTCGACGGCTCGCCATGGGTGCCGCCACCAAAACCGCAGGCCGAAACGTCGGAAACTAAGCTTCAATCGTCCGGTTGATCAGACCCGAAGATTTCGGCGGCCTCGTCGAACTCTTCGTCTGCCACGCTAATCACAGGGGCGAACCGCAGCACCGCGAAGCCGACCAGCGCTGACAGGACGGACCCGGTAAGGATCCCGATCTTCGCCTCGTCGACCAGCAAGGCCGCGTCGGGGAAGGCGAGCGCACCGATGAAGAGGCTCATGGTGAAACCGATCCCGCACAGAATCGATGCGCCGTAAAGCTGGCGCCAGCTGGTGCAGGCCGGTTTGGGCGCGAGGCCGCCTTTTACGGCCAGCCAGATGGCGCCGAAGATGCCGAGCTGCTTGCCGACAAACAGCCCCAGCAGCGTCGCCAGCGGAAGCGGATCGCCCAATGCGTGCAGCCCCACATCCAGGGCGACGCCCGCTGACGCAAAGCCGAAGATGGGGACGATAGCGAACATGACCCACGGGTGGATCGCATGTTCCAGTCGCTTGAGCGATGAACGGGCTTCCCCACGTCCGAGGGGGATGGTGAGCGCGGCCAGCACGCCCGCGATGGTCGCATGCACGCCGCTGCCCAGCATGAGGTACCACGCGACCGCGAAGCCAAGCAGGTACGGCCATAGTCGGCGGACTCCGAACTGGGTCATGGCCGCCATGGCCAGGATCACGCCCAGCGCGCCGGCCAGCATCCATACGTCCAGCGCCGCCGTGTAGAACAAGGCGATGATCGCCACTGCGCCGATGTCGTCGACGATGGCGATGGTGACGAGCAGCAGCTTGATCGATGGCGGCGCATGGCGCCCCAGGATGGCCAGGACGCCGATCGCAAAGGCGATGTCGGTTGCAGCCGGAATGGCCCAGCCGTTCACGAGCCCCGGTTCGTGCCCGGCGACCAACAGATAGATGGCGGCCGGCAACGCCATCCCTGCCGCAGCGGCGATAAACGGCAGGCGCCGTTCGGCCGGGGTCGACAGACGACCGTCATACCATTCGCGTTTGACCTCCAGGCCGACCAGCAGGAAGAAGATCGCCATCAACCCGTCGGCGATCCAGTAGTGGACCGACATCTGGCCGAACCGCGGCATGACCGGGCCGACCTTCCATTCCAGCAGATGGTGGTAAGTGTTGGCCACAGGGCTGTTCGCGACGATCAGCGCCAGCGCCGCGGCCGCGATCAGCACGATCCCGGCGCGCTTTTCCATTTGTTGCTGGGCCAGGGTGTCGGATGCCATGCCGCTTGCTAGCGGCTGGCGTCGGACGGGTCTAGGGAAGGGATGGTGCCCAGGGACGGGATCGAACCGCCGACACTGCGATTTTCAGTCGCATGCTCTACCAACTGAGCTACCTGGGCGCACCGTCAAAGGGCCGGTCGGCCCCGCGAGCGAAGGGCCGTCTAGCGGTCGCCTTCGCCCATGTCCAGCCCTTCCGGATCGGCGGGCGGACCGGGAATGGCATATCCATCGCCAAGCCACTTCAACAGGTCGCGATCCTTGCATCCGCGGCTGCAGAAGGGCGCATATTCGGGCGCGGGTATCTTCCCGCACAGCGGGCAATCTTTCGGCTTATTCGGCATAGGCTTGCCACATGGCGAGCGTCGGGTCGGGATGCAAGCTGACTTCGCCGCCGACGCGAGCGGCCAGCGCGTCGACCCACTCGGGCTGAATCGCGCCCAGCACCGCAGGGTGCGCTCGGAGCCGGGTCTGGCCGACGCTGGACGACGCCGTGCGCAAAAGGTTCAGCGCTTCGAACGTAGGCCGATCCGCCGCCAATTCGAACAGCGAGGCATGCCGTCTTGGCCGCACGATCTGCATAAAACCGAAACCGTTCACCGCCGTTCGCTCGAAGGGCTGGGGCAGCGCAGTATCGAACGCGTCTGCGATCGCTTGCCGCTCGGCCTTGCCCGCCACGGTCGGAAAGTCGATGCCGATCGACCCGGCGATACCGTGCCTGCGGATCGCACGCGCTGCCGCCTTTGCCGACGCCTGCGCCAGTTTTGCCGTGGGCAGGGTCCCGTCGACGTCGATCAGGGTCATTGCCGGCGTCAGGAAAACGCGCAGCTCGCCGCCAGGAAAGGCAACGATGCCGTCGCGCGCATCGCTGATGAGGTCCTGCCATCCGGCATCGTCCATTTCGCCGGACGATGCGTCGATGGCCGGCGGCAGGGCGGCAACAGCATTTCCATCGGCTACCTTCGCCAGCGGCCGTTTCCAGTCCTCAGCGCCGCCCAGCGATTCGCGCGTGACCTCGATCGCCAGCGTCGCCCCTTCGATGACGCCCGCCGCGCCCTTCGGCAGCAGATATTCGGTGCCGGATACAGCAGCCAGCGCAGGTCTTCCCGCTTTGGTCAGCCTGGCCTCGAGGATGCTGCCGGCTGGAACGATGCCATCGCGCAGGATGCGCGCTTCGACGATCTCGCCGTCTTCGATCAGCGCGAAGCGGCTTTCGCCAATCCCGCGCTCGACCCGCCATTCAGGCAAGGTCATAGCCTGCGCTTTTCAGCAGGTGCCGCGTTTCGGCAAGCGGCAGGCCGACGACGTTGGAATAGCTGCCGGCGATGTGGCGGACATAGACTTCGCCATAGCCCTGAAGGGCATAGCCGCCCGCCTTGCCGCGCCACTCGCCATGACCGGCATAATAGTCGATTTCTTCCGCGCTCAGCCGCTTCATCGTGATCGTCGTTTCGACGACCCGGCTTCGCATGTTCCCGTCCGGTAGCCGAAGTGCAACGCCCGTAAGCACTCGATGGCGACGTCCGCTTAGCAGGTTCATGCATTCGCGCAGGGTCGCTTCGTCCTCGACCTTGGGCAGGATGCGACGACCGACCGCCACCACCGTGTCGGCGGCAAGCACCAGTGCGTCAGGATGACGAGCGACGGTCGCTGCCGCCTTCTCCACGGCCAACCGCAGCGCATGCGATTTCGGCAGTTCGCCCTTGGGCACGCTCTCGTCGATGTCGGCCGGGTCGACCGCATCCGGCGTGACGCCGATGCGGGCGAGGAGGTCGAGACGTCGGGGGCTCGCCGAGGCGAGGACCAGCTTCACTTAGTATCCCGGCGGGCGCTCGCGGCCGGGCATGAAGCGGTAGGTGATGCGACCCTTGGTAAGGTCGTAGGGCGTCAGTTCGACCAGCACTTCGTCACCGGTGAGGACGCGAATGCGGTTCTTGCGCATCTTGCCCGCGGTGTGGCCGAGGATTTCGTGACCATTCTCCAGCTCGACGCGGAACATCGCATTGGGCAGCAGTTCCACCACCCGTCCGCGCATCTCGAGAAGTTCTTCCTTGGCCATGCAATCCTTCAAGTCTTTAAGTTTGGTCGCAGCCCTTTAGCGGCGATGCGGCGCAAAATAAAGGCGGGCGGACCATTGTCGGTCCGCCCGCCTTCCGATCAGGCCGGATTATGCTTGGCGAGGAAGTCGCGGACTGCCTCGATGAACTGCACCTCGTCCTTTTCGAACGGGAAATGGTGCGTGTTCTTTGGCTGCTCAAGGTAGACGAAATCCTTGCCCTCGACCTTGCCAGCGTCCTTCAGCTTTTTCACCAGGTCGCGCGACTGCGAAACGGGAACGCGGTCGTCCTTGGCGCCATGGACGATCAGGATCGGGATCGAAAATTCCGCCGCGTGGCGCGCGGGGCTGATGTCGGCCAGTCGGCCCGCCGACCCGATGTAGGTCGCGCCATAGGCGCCAAGGTAATTCTTGTCATAGGCGACCATGTCGGGAAGGTCGTGGACGCCTGCGCCGCTGATCGCGCAGCGATAATATTTGCCGTCGCGCTGGGCGGCGCGCGACGCCGCATAGCCGCCATAGGACCAGCCCATGATGCAGACCCGCTTGGGATCGGCGATGCCCTGGCCGGCAAGATAGGTGATGGCATCGAGCAGGTCGTCCTGCATCGACGCGCCCCAGTTGCCGTCCGCCAGCTTTTCCCATGCCTTGCCGTAGCCGCTCGACCCGCGATAGTTTGGCTGGATCACCGCATAACCGAGTTCGGCCAATGGCTGCGCCCAGCGGTCGAAGCCCTCCTCATCGCGCGCCCAAGGTCCCCCATGCGGAAGCACGATCAGCGGCAGCGCCTTGGCCGGCTTGAGCCGGGGTAAGGTCAGGAACGCCTCGATCGATTGCCCGTCGCGAGCCTTGTAGCGGACGGTCTGGACCGGATTGAGGTCCATATCCTTCAGGCTGTTGTTGAGATAACCCACCATCTGCACCTGGCCGGTGCGGGTGTCGTAGAGGTAGTAGCTGCCGCGCTGCCGCGACGAGCCGACCATCACGAGAATCCGCTCGCGGGCCCGGTCGGCGGAAGCGATGTAGGCATTGCCCTTGCCGAACAGATCGTCCAGCCCGGCCTGGATTTCGGCCAGCCGCGGCGTGAAATATTTCCGCCGCGCCTTGGTGTCGGTCCAGGCGATGGCCTCGATCGCATTGTCGGCCTCGTTCGGAAGCACCGCGTCGATGTCGTAGCCCGGCACCGAGAAGATCTTCTTGCCGAGCTTCATCGTGTCGAGGTCGATTTCGAAGGCGGCGCTGTAGCCGTCGCTGCGGCTGGTCGCGATGCCGGTCTTGCCGTCAGCGAGGAAGATGCTCGGGACGACGTTGCCGTCGCTGTAGCGTTCCATCTTTTCGTCGATGATCGTCTTGAACGGCGACGACGCGTCCTTGCGGTACAGGACGGTGCGCTTGCCTTTCTCGCGGTCGGTTCCGAAGCCAAGCCGGACGACGCCGTTGCCGTCGGCTTCCCACGCGCCGACAACCGGATTGCGTTGCTGGACGATGGTCTGCTTGCCGGTTTCGAGGTCGACCTCGATCACTTCGGGATTGAACAGCCGCTCATAGCCCTTGCCGGCGCGGAAGCGCGAAAGAAGGATCCGCGGCCGGCCTTCGTGGCTGCGCCACAGGATGTTGTTCGCCGACAGGAAACTGTCGTCCCAACCCAGCAGCGTCACCTTCTTGGTGCGGGCGTTGTAGTTGATGAGGCGCAGGACGTCGGTCTTGTCGCCGTCGATGGCCGTATATTCGGCGAGGGTGATGATGAGGTTCTGGTCGTCGAACCAGCTCCAGTCGATCACCCGCTTCTGGCCATAGCCCATGAATTCGCCGTCGCGGGCGACGAGGTTGGGCTTGGCGTTGGGCTGCGCCAGGTCGATGATACCCAGCACCTTTTCGTCGCCGACGCGCAGCTTGGCCGCGATCAGCTGGCCGTCCTTGCTCAGCTTGGCGCCCGACAGGGCTGGAAACTGCGCGAAGGTCGCAACCGGAATTGGCGTTGCCGGTGCCTGCGACGACGGCGCCTGGGCGTTCGCGCTGATGGCGCAGCCGGCAAGCAACAGTGCGCTCCAACAGAATTTCATTTTGTCCCCCTCATCCCTATTCGGCGAGGGCAAGTCTATCGGTCGCGGCGTTGGGTTCAACCCAAAGACAAAGGCCCGCCGCGCCTTAGCGCGACGAGCCTTTGCGGTTTTCGGGCCGGTGTTGCGGCGTTACATCGCCGCGTGGCCGGCCAGCGCCGCCAGCAACAGCAGCGCGACGATGTTGGTGATCTTGATCATCGGGTTCACCGCTGGGCCCGCCGTATCCTTGTACGGGTCGCCCACCGTGTCGCCGGTGACCGCGGCCTTGTGGGCTTCGCTGCCCTTGCCGCCATAGTTGCCGTCTTCGATATACTTCTTGGCATTGTCCCACGCGCCGCCGCCCGAGGTCATCGAGATGGCGACAAACAGGCCGCCGACGATGACGCCGAGGAGCAGGGCGCCCAAGGCCGCGAAGCCTTCGGCTTGTCCCGCGACCGCGCTGATCACGAAGTACACCACGATCGGCGCGAGCACCGGCAGCAGCGACGGGATGATCATTTCCTTGATCGCTGCCTTGGTGACGAGGTCGACCGTGCGGGCATAGTTCGGCCGCGACGAGCCATCCATGATACCCGGATTGTCGCGGAACTGTTCGCGCACGTCCTTGACCACGTCGCCGGCCGCGCGGCCGACCGCTGTCATGCCCATCGCGCCGAACAGATAGGGCAGCAACGCACCCAGCAGCAGGCCGACGATGACGTACGGGTTTTCCAGGCTGAAGTTGACCTGAAGGTTCGGGAAGAATTCCTTGAGGTCGGTGGTGTAGGCGGCGAACAGCACCAGCGCGGCAAGGCCGGCCGAGCCGATGGCATAGCCCTTGGTCACCGCCTTGGTGGTGTTCCCGACCGCGTCGAGCAGGTCGGTCTTTTCACGAACGCTGTCGTCGAGCCCCGCCATTTCGGCGATGCCGCCGGCATTGTCGGTGACCGGTCCGTAGGCGTCGAGCGCAACGACCATGCCCGCCAGTGCCAGCATCGCGGTCGCACCGTAGGCGATGCCGATCAGGCCCGCGAGCTGGTAGGCGATGATGATGCCGGCGACGATCACCAGGGTCGGCAGCGCGGTCGATTCAAGGCTGATCGCCAGACCCTGGATGACGTTGGTGCCATGACCCGTTTCCGACGCTTTGGCGATCGAACGGACAGGGCGGTAATTGGTGCCGGTGTAATATTCGGTGATCCAGATGATGAGGCCAGTGATTACCAGCCCGAGCAGCGCGCAGTAAAACAGCTCGCGGCCATTGAAGGTCACGCCCGGGAGGTCGGTTTCCATTCCGCCGAGCGCATAGCTGGTCGCGAACCAGATGGCCGGCACCGCCAGCACCGCGCTGACCAGAAAGCCCTTGTACATGGCGCCCATGACGTTGGTGCCGCCGCCGAGCTTCACGAAGAATGTGCCGACGATCGAGGTCAGGATGCATGCGCCGCCGATCAGCAGCGGCAGCGCCATCAGGTTGGGCAGCAGATCGCCGACGCCCTTCATGAGGAGCGCAGTCAGCACCATGGTGGCGCCGACGGTGACGACATAGGTTTCGAACAGGTCGGCGGCCATGCCGGCGCAGTCGCCGACATTGTCGCCGACGTTGTCGGCGATGACGGCCGGGTTGCGGGGGTCGTCTTCCGGGATTCCGGCTTCGACCTTGCCGACCAGGTCGGCGCCGACGTCGGCGGCCTTGGTGAAGATGCCGCCGCCGAGACGCGCGAAGATCGAGATCAGCGAAGCGCCGAAGGCGAGGGCGACGAGGCCGTCGACCACGGTGCGGTCTTCACCGCCGACGGTGTAGCCGCCCGGGCCGGTGAGATACCAGTAGAAGACCGCGATCGCGAGCAGCGCGAGGCCGGCCACGAGGAGGCCGGTGATGGCACCGGCGCGGAAGGCGAGGGTGAGGCCCTGCTGCAAGCCTTCGCTGGCAGCCTGCGCGGTGCGCACGTTCGAGCGCACCGAGATGTTCATCCCGATAAAGCCCGCGACACCCGACAGGATCGACCCGAGCACGAAGCCGGCGGCCGAAATGGGGCCAAGGAACAGGAAAACGACGATGGCAACGACCACGCCGACGATGGCAATGGTGGTGTACTGGCGGCGCAGATAGGCGGAAGCGCCTTCCTGGATGGCGCCGGCCACTTCGACCATGCGCTGGTTGCCGGGCGAGGCGCGCAGCACCTGCTGGCTGGTAAGGATGCCGTAAAGCAGCGCGACGACGCCGCAGGCGATCGCAACTAAGACCAAGTTCATGTTGGAAAAACCCCCATTCGACCCTGAAGACGCGCCGGCTGTTACCGGTCGCGGCGTTTGAAGTGCGGGTGGAAGGTGTAACGGGCTTTTGGGCGGTGGCAACCCGCTCGATAGAAGGGCTTAGTGAATGAGCAGCGCGGTCGCCATGCCGGACGCCACCCCAAGGACGGCGATGACCCACTGGCGGGTGCTAAGCATGGCGATGTTCATAACCCAGATGCTCCGGCAACGGCACCTCTCCGTCGGCATCGTGGAGCGTCAAAACTCCGCCGTCGGTCAGCGACCCGATGCGAGCAAGAATCGTCCCGGAAGGTAAAGAAAGGCTTAAGACTGGGTCGAAATCGGCCGGCAGTGCCGCCAGCAGCGCATAATCGTCGCCGCCTGTCGCCGCAAACAGGCGGGTCGCGCGGGCCTGGCCATGATCGGCGATGAACGCACGCGACAGCGGGATGGCGTCTAGGTCGATCGTGGCGGCGCAACCACTTGCCCGCATCAGCCGCATCAGGTCGAGCAACAGGCCGTCGGAGACATCCATCATCGCATGGGCATGAGGCGCGATGGCTCGCCCTGCCGCGAGTTGCGGGACGGGTCGTCGATAGGCCTCGACCAGTGGCCCCTCGCAGCGCGGATCGCCGGTCAGCGCCATCAGGCCCGCCACGCCGTCGCCGATATTGCCGACCAGCCACAAGGCATCGCCGGGCTTGCCGCCCGCCCGCGACGGCGGCTCCGCCTCGGATCGGCCGATCGCCGTCAGGCCGAAAACGCGCGGCGCGTCGAGGGGGAGCGAAATGGTGTCGCCGCCGATCAGCGCCAGGCCATAGGCCTCGCACGCCGCCGCGACCCCGCCGAGGAACGCCTCGTTCCAGTCCGCGCCGGCCAGCGTCATGCTCATCAGGGCTGCGACCGGCGTCGCGCCCTTTGCGGCGAGATCGCTGAGGTTGACCGTAACCAGCTTCCAGCCGACCGATGCTGGCGGATCGTCCTTTAGGAAGTGGACGCCCTCGGCAATGCTGTCGTGCGTGATGACGAGATCGCCGAGCACGGCCGCGTCGTCGTTCAACCCGCGAGCAGCAGGATGGGTGGCGAGCGCTCGCAGCCGCTCGATAAAGGCCAGTTCGCTCTGGCTCATTGCAAAGGACGCGCCGCGGTGCTGAACATTGCGCCACTATAGACCGATGAGGCCCCGCCGATGAAAGCCCCCCTGTTCGCCATCGCCCTGATCGTCGCAGCGCCTGCACTTGCGACGACCGACGACCCTTCGCACATGATGCCGACGATCAGCGCCGGTCATGTGATCGCGTGGCAGGACATGGATGGCGGTGCGGCCGGCCGGATGACGGTCTGGGTCTGGACCCCGCCCGGTTACGGCAGGGTCAAGGGCAAGCGCTATCCGGTGCTTTACATGCACGACGGTCAGAACCTGTTCGACAAGGACCTGACCAAGTTCAACCAGGAATGGGGGATCGACGAAGCAATCCCGCGGATGGTGGCGCAGGGCGACCTGCGCGACTGGATCGTGGTCGGGGTGCAGAGCCCCAAGTCGCGCTACGATACGCTGTTTCCCACCAAGCTTTTCCAATATCTGCCGGCCGACTTCCAGCAGCGGGTGAAGACGCTCGACAGCGGCGATCCCAAAGGTCCGCTGGCCGGCGACGATTATCTGCGTTTCCTGGTCAGGGTGGTGAAGCCCCGGGTCGATCGCAGTTTCCGCACCTTGCCGGGCCGCGACGATACGGCGGTGATGGGCTCGTCGATGGGCGGTCTGATGAGCTTTTACGCCATGGCCGAATATCCCGAAATATTCGGACAGGCGGCCTGCGTGTCGATGCACGTCGCGCTTGGCAGCCCGACCGACAAGGACACTGACCATGCCAGGGTGTCGGTGAATGCGGCGGAGGCGTTCCGCAAATATCTGGCGACCAGCCGGATACGACCGGGCATCAATCGCCTCTACATTGATCATGGGACCGGCACGCTCGACGGCACCTACGGGCCCTATTCGGAAAAGCTGGTCGCTGTGCTGAAGGCGCGGGGCTGGACCGGGCCGTCGTTCAGCTTCCGCACTTTCGCCGGGGCGGAGCATAATGAGACGGCGTGGGCGCAGCGGGTCGATATCCCGCTCGCGTTCCTCGATCGCAAGGACCCTTAAGCCGGACGCGCGGCCTTGCCGATGCTGTCGAGCAGGCCGTTGACGAAGCCCTTTTCGCGCTTGTCGTAAAAGGCGTCGGCGACGTCGACATATTCGCTGATGACCGTCGCCAGCGGCACGTCGCGGCGGGCGAGCAATTCATAGGCGCCCACACGCAGGATCGCTTTCATCGGCTTGTCGAGGCGCGGCAGCGTCCAGCCATCGGCAAGGTTGTCGCCGATCAGCGCGTCGATCTCTTCGATCCGCGCCAGCGCGCCGGTGACGAGGTCGTCGAAAAAGCTCTGTTCGGCCTCGGCATAGGTGGCATCCTCGATCGTCGCGCCGAGGCGGTGATCGTGGAATTCATGGATCAGCTTGGCCGTCGGCGTGCCTTCCATGTCCTGCTGGTAGAGCGCCTGCACGGCGGCAAGCCGGGCGGCGGAGCGCGAGATCGAGCGAGTCATGATGCGGCGCCCCTTAGCGATTCATTGGCCGATGAGGAAGGGGCGCAGCGCCGCTGCGACCTGATCGGGTGCCTGCCACGGAGCGAAATGGCCGACGTCGGGCAACGGGAATACCTCTACATCGTCGCCAACCTCGCCGATGCCTTCAAGCTGGATTGGCAGCAGCGCCTTGTCGTCCAAGCCCCAGACGATGCGAACCGGGATATTGAGCTTGGGAACACCGTTCGTGACCCAGTCGGGCATGCTCGCCGCTTCGTCCGGCCCCGGGACGACGATGCGGCTGGCGCGGTACCAGTTGAGCATCGCGGTCATCGCGCCGGGCTGGCTCCAGTCGTCGATGTAGCCCTGTCGTTCTTCCGCGGAGATGCTGGCCAGGTCGACATGCGGTGTGAAGCTTTTGTCGAAGAATGCCTCCATGCCCATCCGCGCAATCCCCGCCTCCATCGCCGGGTTGCGGAAGGCATTCATATATTGGCTCGCCGCGCGCTGGGCGGGATCCTCGATCAGGCTTTTCTGGAAGATCAGCGGATGTGGCGAGTTGACGATCGCCAGTCGTTCGATCCTCGGAGAACCGCGCAGCGCCGAGGCCCAGGCGATCGCGCCGCCCCAGTCGTGGCCGACCAGTGCGAAGCGCTCCGCGCGTATGGCATCAGCCAGTGCGAACAGGTCGGCGACCAGCGTGTCGGTGGCATAGTCGGCGACGTCGTGCGGCTTGTCGGTCGCGCCGAACCCACGCAGATCGGGCATGATCATCCGCACCTTGTCCGACAGCAGCGGCACCAGCCCGCGCCACGTCCGATGGCTTTCGGGGAAGCCATGGACGAAAATTGCCGGCGGTCCGTCGGCGGGTCCGGCGGTGGCGACGTTCATGGCGATGCCGGTCGACAGCGCGACCTTCCGTTGCTCGATCATGGCTTGTGCTTCCCGCCTGCCGCGCCGAATGTCCAGTCATGCATCATATCGGAATCCTGCAATACAGCCTTGAAGGCGCGCTCCTCTGCTATCGGGAGGCTGCGTTTGAAGCGATGCGGCGGCTTGGCGAGCATCGCCATCCGCTGATCACCATGGCCGGGCTCAGCATGGCCGAGACGATCGACGATTGGGATGCCAAGAACTACGACGCGCTCCGGGCAGGAACAGCGGCGGTGGTCGAGCGGCTGGCGCGCGCCAGTGCCGACTTTTTCGTGATGCCGGACAACACCGCCCACATCGCGTTGGAGGAAGAAGGGCCGCCGCTCGCGATTCCCGGTCTCCACATCGGCGAGGTCGTCGCCTCGGCGGCTTCCGATCGCGGCTATCGCAAGGTCGGCATCCTCGGCACCAACTGGACGATGGAGGGCCCGGTCTATCCCCGAGCGCTCGCGTTTCACGGGATGGAATGGGCCGTGCCCGATGCGACGACGCGCAAGGAACTGCACCGCATCATCATGGACGAACTGTGCATGGGCGAGTTCCTGACAGACTCGATCGCGATCTTCCAGGCGGCGGTAGAGGCTCTGCGGATCGACGGCTGCGATGCGGTGGCGCTTGTCTGCACCGAAATCCCGCTCATCCTTAATGACGACAACAGCTCGCTACCGGTGCTCGATTCGACGCGGCTACTGGCGAAGGCTGCGGTCGACGTGGCGCTCGGCGACAGGCCGCTGCCCAATTGGCGCGGCGGGCGCGCTCAAAGGTAGCTGACGGTTTTCGGCACTTCGGGAATCGGGATGAACTCTTCGGTGTCGCCCGGTACCAGCGGGAAGCGCCTGGCCTTCCAGTCCTCCTTGGCCTGGTTGATCCGATCGCGGCTCGAGCTGACGAAATTCCACCAGACATGGCGCTTGGTCGCAAAGGCTTCGCCCCCCAGCAGCATCGCCCGCGTCGGTGCGGATGCACGCAGAGTCATCCCCTGGCCCGGCGCTAGAATGTAGAGCGTGAACGGTTCGAGCGACTGTCCGTCGAGGCTGGCGTCGCCTTCAGTCACCAGTACCGCTCGCTCGTCGGCATCGGCGTCGATCGGGATCGACGCACCGGCGTCGAGGATGATGTCGGCGTAGATGGTCGCGCTATGCTGGGTAACGCCTGCGGTCTGGCCCCATAGCGTACCCATCAGCACTCGCGCCGATACGCCTTCGCCCTCCACCAACGGCAGGCCGTCCGATCCGACATGTTCGAACGCCGGGTCGATCTCTTCCTTGCCGTCGGGCAGCGCGAGCCAGGTCTGCATCCCGTAGAAGACGGGACCGTCCGGACGCGTAATAGCAGGCGACCGCTCCGAATGGACGATGCCCGTTCCCGCCGTCATCAGGTTGATCGCGCCCGGCTCGATGACCACGTCGCTGCCAAGGCTGTCGCGATGCTGGATCGCGCCTTCGAACAGGTATGTGACGGTCGCGAGGTTGATGTGCGGGTGTGGCCTGACATCCATGCCGTGACCGGCGGGCAGCTTGGCCGGGCCGAACTGGTCGACGAAGATGAAGGGCCCGACCATCGTCCGCGTCTTCGCCGGCAGGGTGCGGCGGACCTTGAAGTCGCCAAGGTCGTGGGTGACGGGAACGATGACGTCCATAGCTATTCTCCCGGAGCGAGCGCTTTAATGCTGAGGGCGTGGACCTTGTCGACCATCAGCTCGCCCAGCGCAGCATAGATGGCGCGTTGCCGCTGCACCCGGTTCTGTCCCTCGAATAAGGGGCTGGCGATGGTCAGCGCGAAATGGCTCTCCCCGCTGCCGTCATGCCCGGCGTGGCCGACATGGTGGTGGCTCTGGTTTTCAAGGTCGAGCGTCGTGGGGTTTAGCGCGGCCTCGAGGCGGCGGATCATTTCGGCGGCGACCGGACCGGTGGAAGAAAGGCTCATCGCGCCTATATAGTGGGGCTAATCATGAGCGCGAAGATGAATATCGAACTGGTGAAGGCGGCCAAGGGCGCGGTCATCCGCGTGCTGCGCGACGACGGCAGTACCGCGGAAAGCTTCCTGCCCGCCAAAGGCCCGGTACCGCACGATGCCGTCCATTATTTCGTCGAACGCGAATTGGGATGCGACAATGCATTCTGGGGCCTGGTTGCTGCGGGGCACCACCCGGAAGCGATCGCCGACCTTGCCAAGGCGTCGGGTCATGCTAGCGCCAAGCGGGCGGATATCCCTGCAGCCGATTTCGTGGCCGCCATCCAGGTGGAGCGAATCGTCGAGGCGTTCGAAGCCGATCACTGGAGCGGCGGCAGCGGCGATCCGGCAGGCATCGTCGCGATGGCGCGATCAGGTTGCGAGCAGTCCAACGTCGCCCCGGTCGATCTAGGGCCGGCGCAGGTCGAGCGTATTCGCCGCGGCATCGCCGACTTTGCCGCGGGCTGGGCAGAACTGCCGCAGGGCGGGTCGATGCCCCTTGCGTGGGGGAGCGGGATATGAGGCAGACCCGCTTCCATGGCCGCGTCGAGGGAGCGGCCGCTTGCTGTTCGGTCCCCGGCTGCAGCGAGCCGGGCGAGTTCCGCGCGCCGGTGACACCGTCCTCGTTCGACGGCCCCGGTTCGTTTCGCTGGCTGTGTCTCGACCATGTGCGCCAGTTCAACAGCGCCTATAACTTCTTCGCCGGAATGACGCCGGACGAGATCGAAGCGGCGCAATCGCCGACGGCGGGGTGGGAACGACAAACTCGCGCTTTCGCCTCCAACGGCGGCGACCCGATGCCTTCATGGGGCGACTTTTCCGACCCGCTCGACGCCATTTCCGCCCGCTTCCGGCCGACCGCAAAACGGCAGGCGGTCGAGCGCTTTTCCGGTGCCGAGCGCCATGCACTGGGCGTGCTCGGACTGAAGGACGATACCGACCTCCATAGCGTCCGGCGGCGCTATTCCGATTTGGTGCGGCGCTATCACCCGGACCGCAATGGCGGCGACCGTCGTCATGAAAAGAAGCTGGGCCAGGTGATCGAGGCCTGGCAGACACTGAAGATCGCGCGCGCCTTCGCCTGAGCTATTTCGACAGGGCGAAGTCCACCCGCACCGCCACCGTGCTGCTGTTGACCCCCGGATTGAACGGCGGCGGCGGGGGCGCAGCGACCTGGGCGATCGGCGGCGGCGCATTGAAGGTCTGGATCGCGCTATCCATCGGCTGGGGCTCACCGCCGGCTTGGCCGCCATCGCGAATTGCCAGGATGCGGTCGACCTTGAGGCCAGCCGCCTGCGCATAGGCATCGGCGCGTGAGCGTGCGGCCTTGTAGGCCGCGGCGTAGGCCGAAAGGCTGGCCTTTTCGGCATCGGCCACCCGCAGCGACGGCCCCGACAGCAGGTTGGCGCCAGCCTGGGTCGCGGCGAGCACGGCATCGCTGGCGCGGTCGAGCTGTTTCAGGCGGACGGTCACGGTGTTGTTGGCCTGGTACCGGCCACGATCCTTGC